>JADLEV010000010.1 GCA_020845935.1 Gammaproteobacteria bacterium | reverse complement strand
TCCGCGGTACCGACACCGCCCGGAAAGACGATGATGCCATGGCCGATACGGACGAACGCTTCGAGGCGTTTTTCCATGTCTGGCATGATCACCAGCTGATTCACGATCGGGTTTGGTGACTCGGCGGCGATGATGCCGGGTTCGGTGATACCGAGATAGCGGCCCGGTGCGATCCGCTGTTTTGCATGGCCGATCGCCGCCCCTTTCATCGGACCTTTCATCGCGCCCGGCCCGCATCCGGTACAGATATCGAGGCCACGCAGCCCGAGCTGATAGCCTACCTCCTTGGTGTAGTCATATTCCTGCCGGCTGATGGCATGGCCACCCCAGCAAACGACGACACCTCGTTGCCGCCCGGGCTGCAACACTTCGGCGTGACGCAGCGTATGGAACACCGCATCGGTGATCCCGGCGGACGTGGCAAGGTCAAAACGGTGTCCCCGTTCGATATCGTTGTAGAGATACATGATGTCGCGCAGCACCGAGAACAGATGTTGGCGTATGCCGAGAATCATCTCACCATCGACAAAGGCTATCGCCGGCGCGTTGTACAGGTGCAGCCGGATGCCACGATCCACCTGTTCCAATTGCAGTTCGAAGCGATCGAACGTGCGAAAGATCGTGCGGGCATCGTCGACATAGGCACCGCTCGTCATGACCGCCAGTGCACAGCGGCGGAATCTGTCGAGAATTTCCGGATCGCGGATGGCACAAAGTGTATTGACCTCCGTTTGCGACAGGATCGCGAGACTGCTGTCCGGTATCACGCTGGCGTGGGCGAGGGTCAGGTCATTGAGGCGCTGGTTCATCGAGTCTCATCCAGGATTCCGCTTGCAGAGGAATCAAAAGTTCCTATATTATTTTCTTCGACGGATCATGATATTAAGCGATCTTTGTCGAAATGGTGTTTAGAAAGCTCACGATGTCTTTTTAATCACGCGGGCAACGGGGGGAATCCGCAATGGCCGATCACAATCTGGAAGATGCCTGGAGCAAACTTGTCGACGGTTTGCAGCATCTCGAATCCCTGCTCCCGAACACCCAAGCGACGGCTTACGGCTCGATGCGGGTCATGGAGCAGAAGGTATACGAAGGCAGTCTGTTCCGGCGCTTCGAACTGGAAGAGGAAATCCGCGAACTCGAAGAATTCATCGCCAACGCGGGCGACCCCGAGGATGAACATTCGCTGGCCGCGTTGACCTTCCTGCAAACCGAGCTGATCCGCAAACAGTCGCTGCTCGACAACCTCTGAGAAAGCTGCCTATTGGGTTTCGCCAATTCGGCGGGCGATATTCTCTCAACGCAACGATTGCAGGTACCCGCGAAACGCCGCGCCAAGCTCCGGATGCTGCATCGCGAATGCCACGGTTGCCTGCAGATAACCCAGTTTCGAACCACAATCGAAACGCTTGCCGTGAAAACGGTAGGCCAGCATCCGCTCCTGGCTCAACAGGCTTGCGATGCCGTCGGTCAACTGGATTTCACCACCGGCGCCACGACGTGTTCGTGCCAATACTTCCATGATGGAGCCCGGCAGAATGTACCGGCCAACCACGGCGAGGTTTGACGGAGCATCGGCCGGCGCCGGCTTTTCGACGATCTGCCGGATCGCACCAACTTCGGTCTCCTGCGACGCCACCGCAACGATGCCATAGCGTCCGGTATCGGCCGGCGCCACTTCCTCGACCGCGATGACGCCGCCAACACCCTCGGCGCGATGAATCTCGACCATCTGCGACAGGCAGCCCTGTTCCTCGCTGTAGATCAGATCATCGGCCAGCAACACCGCGAACGGCTCGTCCCCTATCACTGGGCGCGCACACAGCACCGCATGGCCCAGCCCCAGCGGTTCGGCCTGACGGATGTAGATGCACTCGACATGCGGCGGCAGGACATTGCGGACGATCTCGAGCATCCGCGTCTTCTCGGCCTTGGCCAATTCGTTCTCGAGTTCATAGGCCTTGTCGAAGTGGTCCTCGATGGCGCGCTTGGTCCGGCCGGTGACGAATATCAGTTGCTCGATACCGGCCGCGACCGCTTCCTCGGCGGCATACTGAATCAGCGGCTTATCGACGATTGGCAACATCTCCTTCGGATTGGCCTTGGTCGCAGGAAGAAATCGGGTGCCAAGCCCCGCCACTGGAAAAACCGCCTTGCGCACTGCTGTGTTCATGGTGATGGTCGTTACTCGTACGGTTGGCTGAGTAGAGCAATCCGCTGCCGGCGCAACCGGTCAGCCGCGCCGTTGCTCCAGGGAAATGATTTCCGCGACCGGAGACGTGCGTTCGGCAGCGCTGCACAGAGGTACCAGCCGCTGCAGCGCCGCCACGACCGCCGCGGCATCGAGTCCCTCGGCGGCCTGTTCCAAATCGGCCAGCAGACGCTCGAACCCGGCCGGCTCGCCGGCGCCGCCGCGCGTCAGAAACACCTTGGGATTCGCGGTCGCGATCCGGATTTCGTCCGCGAACAGCAATTCTTCGCGCATCTTCTCACCCGGTCTCAGACCGGTGTGCCGGATTTCGATGTCGCTTCCCGGTTCTTGGCCGGAAAGTCGAATCATCTGCTCCGCCAGATACTGAATGGCGATCGGCTCGCCCATATCGAGACAATAGGTTTCGCCCCCGCCGCCCAGAGCCGATGCCTCGATGATCAACTGCGCCGCTTCGGTCAGCGTCATGAAATAGCGCTCGACCTCGGGATGGGTCACCGTCACCGGGCCGCCTGCACGAATCTGCCGGCGAAACAGCGGCACGACGCTGCCGGCGGAATCGAGCACGTTACCGAAGCGCACCGTGATGAAAGCAGTCTTTGAAATGCGGTTGAACGATTTTCCCAGCAGTTCCGCGAGCCGCTTGGTCGCACCCATGACGCTAACGGGTTTCACTGCCTTGTCGGTGGAAATCAACACGAATACTTCACAACCGGCCGCATGCGCCGCACGCATCGCATTGCGTGTGCCAAGGACGTTGTTGCGAATCGCCGCGATCGGCTGATCCTCGAGCAACGGCACATGTTTGTATGCAGCGGCGTGGTAGACCAGTTTCGGCCGCTCCGCGGCAAGCACCTGATTGATCGCCGCGGCATCCATCACGTCGACGAGATGCCCGCGCTGCACCAATGCGGGAAATCGCGCGGCAAGCATCTGCATGACGCGGTACAGGTTGTATTCGGAGTTATCGACGATCACGAGACGTGCCGGTTGCTGTTCCGCCAGTCGCAGGCAGAGTTCGCTGCCAATGGATCCCCCACCCCCCGTCACCAGCACCACCGCATTGTGGATGCGCTGATGCATGCGTTCCAGCGACAGCACCACCGGTTCGCGGCCCAACAGGTCTTCAATGGAGACTTCACGCAACGAACTGATAGAGACCTCGCCCGACACCAGTTGCTCCAGCTTCGGCAGCGTCCGGAACGGCAGGCGACATTGCTCGCACAACTCGACCAGACGGCGCATCCGCGCCGAACCGAGCGACGGGATGGCGATGAGGATCAAGTCCACTTGCAGCTCCGCCGCGAGGCGTGGCAAATCATCCAACCGGCCCAACACGCGAATGCCATGAATCTCGCGGCCGAGCTTCGCCGGATTGTCATCGACGAAGCCAACCAACCTGCAGGCCGATTGCCGGCTGCGCAGCAGATCCCGGGCCAGTTGCTCGGCCGCGGCGCCGCAGCCGACGATCAACGCCCGTTCACCGCTGGGCCGCGCGCCGAGGCGTCGATCCTTCAGGGATCGGTATACCAACCTGCTGCCGCCCAGGAAGACGATCTGCAACAGCGCATACAGCGGAATCACGGTGCGCGGCACGGCTTCCATGCGCGTGACCAGAAACAGCAGCAGTACCGTGCAAACGACGCCGACAGCGACGGCCTTCGCAATCCGTTTGAAATCGGGAACCGAGGCGAAACGCCAAACACCGCGGTACAAACCGAAAGCCCAGTTCGCACACGCCTGAACCAGCATGATGCCCGGCAAGGTCATCACGGCCGTTTCCAGGAACGGCCCGGGGATCGGGCCCAGGTCGAATCGAATCCAGTACGCCAGCAGCCATGCCGGCGGAATGATCAGGAGGTCGTGAGCGAACGCTGCGGCCGGACTGCGCAGCCGCTTGAGCCAGTTCCGCATCATGCCTTCCATGGCGACGGATTATATGTCCTCGTAGCGAACGGTGTCCTCTTCGCCGAGATAGGGTCCCGACTGGATCTCGATGAGTTCAAGCGGTATCGAACCATCGTTGGCGATCCGGTGCACGACACCCGCTGGCGCAGCCGTCGATTCGTTCTCGCCGAGCGTCATCTGCTCATCGCCGCAGGTGATCGTTGCGCGGCCGTGCACCACGGTCCAGCGTTCGGTTCGATGCTGGTGTGCCTGCAAAACCATCGCGCCACCGGGGTGGAGCCGCAGCCGGTTGACGCGAAAGCCCTTGCCGGAATCGAGCAATTCGCTGCTGCCCCAGGGCCGGAACCGCCGGCGATGGAATAGGCGCTCGCGCCGATTGTGCTGTTCGAGCCAACCGACAATCTGTTTCACCTCCTGGGACCTGGCGCGCGGCGCCACCAGCACGGCATCCGCGGTTTCGATGATCGCGAGATCATTGCAACCAATTGCCGCCACCAGTCGATGCTCTGCAAATATTAGATTGCCGCTCGATTCGATGGCGCAGACATCGCCCCGCAACAGATTGCCTTGTGGATCTTTTGCCGACACCTCCCACAATCCGGCCCAGGAGCCGACATCGGACCACCCGGCATCGAGACTGATGACGACACCGCGCAGTTCCCCGGACTGACTCAACCGCTCCATTACGGCGTAATCGACCGAATCGCTCGGGCATGCGGTAAAGGTCGCTTCGTCGAGTCGAAAGAAAGAGCCGTCGGCGCGACCCCGGTGCACCGCCTGATGTACCGCATCGGCGATATCGGCGCGGAACGTCCGGATCGCGCGCAGCCAGATCGAGGCGCGAACCAGAAAGATGCCGCTGTTCCAGAGATACTTGCCGGATTCGACGAAATGCCGCGCCAATGCGAGTTCCGGCTTTTCGACGAAACCTCCGAGTGCGAGTGCGCGTCCCGATGTCGCCGACGCGGCGTTCAACGCGGCACCCAGCTCGATATAGCCGAGACCGGTTGCTGGATGATCCGGGACGATACCGAAGGTGACGATGCTGCCGTCCAGTGCAAAGGACCTACCGGCATGAACCGCGCCGCGAAAGGTCTCGGTGTCATTGATCAGGTGGTCGGCCGGCATCATCAGCAACAGTGCATCACCACCGTCGCGCGTCGCCGCCAGCGCCGCGGCGGTCAATGCCGGTGCGGTGTTGCGGCCAATCGGTTCAAGGATGACCTGTGACGGCGTCACCTTGGCCAAACGCGCCTGCTCCGCAACGAGGAAACGATGCTCTTCATTGCAGACGACAATCGGCGCACCGACCTCGCCGTCGGCAGCCGATCGATCGATCCTGACCAACGTCTGCTGCAGTAGTGAATCGCGGCCGCACAACGCCAGAAACTGCTTCGGGTACTGGGTCCGCGACAACGGCCACAATCGGGTCCCGCCGCCACCCGCCAAAATCGTCGGAATCAACTTCACACATCACCTCGTTTCGTACAGCGCGATGTCAGCGACACCGCTTTCAGTTCATTCATGGCGACGCTGCAATCGTCAGAGCCTCCCTTAGGCCCGCCGTGACCGTCGTTGCACCAGCAACCAGAGCACGGTGAGCAACAGATAGGTCAACGCAATCACCGGCAGCAGCAGTTCCGGCCGAACTCCGACCAGCCACGTCGCCGGCCATAGTCCAAACACATGAATCGCGGCCAGGCCGAGTGCGACGATGCGCGGGCTATAGCCGGCATCGAGCAAGCGCTGATAGGCATGCTCCCGGTGCGCCTCCGTGCAGCGAGCACCGCGCAGGTAACGTCCGCTCAAGGTCAGCGTGGCGTCACCGACAAACACCGCCAACGGCAGCATCCAGGTCAATGCCGGTAGCGCCGCTGTACGTTCACCGGCGAAAGTCAGTAGTGCGAACGTGTAGCCCAGAAAGCAGCTGCCCACATCGCCCATGAAGATCCGTGCCGGCGACCAGTTCCATACCAGAAATCCGCCGCTGGCGGCAACGACCAGCAATGCGACCGCGCCAAGCCCGGGGGCATCGTGCGTGAACGCCAGGCTGGCACCGGCAATCCCGGCGCCGATGGCCTGCACTCCGGCGAGTCCATCGCTGCCATCCATGAAGTTGTACAGATTGATCAACCAGACGAACGTCACCAATGCCAGCGCCGCGCCCGCCAATCCCAGCGACAAGTGCCTGAAGCCAAGATCGAGCGTGGCCAGACCGCCAAGCATTGCGACGGCGAAGCCGGCAATCAACGTCTGCACCAACAGCCGCCAGGTGGCCGACAGTTCCTGGCGATCATCATGCCAACCGAGCAGAGCAATCGCCGCGCCGCCCGCGACGAGTGCCAACGCGACCCGTCCCGGCAACCAACCATAGCAGTAGATTGCCAGCGTTCCCACGAGTACGGTTGCCACGATCGCGATACCACCGCCGCGCGGTATCGGCCGGGAATGCCCGCTGCGTGCCTTCGGTCGATCGAGCATGTGTTGCGACGCATAGCCGTGGACCACTCTCGTCAACAGCGTGGCGCAGAGAAAGGCCGCGGTCATGCCAGCGACGAGGATCGCGGCGTGGTCAGGCACGCCCGGCCGCCATGCGCTCCCGACTTCGCGACGGATGCTGCCGCCCCCCGAGCACGCTCAATCGCCGAGCGCGGTTCGGACCGCGGTGATGATCCGCTGCTGCGTCGCGGCGTCGAGATAGGCGTGCAGCGGCAGACTCAGGACCATGGCAGACCAACGTTCGGCGTTGCCGATACCCGCCGGTGCGATCGGAAACTGTCGATAGGCCGGCTGCCGCGCGACCGGACAAGGATAGTGCACGGCAGTCGGAACGCCGACGGCATGCAGCCGCTGCGCCAGACCCTCGCGATCGGCGACACGGATCGTGTATTGCGCCCAGACCGAACGATTGCCCTCACCAACTTCCGGCGTTGCGACGACGTCGCGCAGACCGGCCGTGTAGCGTCGCGCCGCCTGTTCGCGCTGTTCGATCTCGTCGGCAAAGATCGCGAGTTTTTCCAGCAGGATCGCCGCTTGCAGCGTGTCGAGCCGGGCGTTCAGGCCGATGCGCTGATGGTCATAGCGTGCCGCACCCCGACCATGCTCGCGCAAACTGCGCAATGCTTCGGCCAAGGCGCCATCTGCGGTGATGACCGCACCACCATCGCCATAACACCCGAACGGTTTGGCCGGAAAGAAACTCGTCACCGTGATCGGGGCAAGCTGGCCGACCGGCCGGCCCGCCAGCATGGCGCCAAAACTTTGTGCCGCATCGGCGATCACGGCCATGCCGTGGCGTGCGGCGATGGCATTGATTGCGATGTAATCCGCAGGCTGACCATAGAGATCGACTGGAATGATTGCGCGTGGCCGCAGTCCGAGCGACCCGACATGAACTATCGCGGCCTCGATCCCCGCTGGGTCGAGCAGCGCATAGCGCGGATCGATATCGACAAAGACCGGCGTCGCACCAACCAGCGCCACCGCCTCCGCGGTCGCGGCGAAGGTGAACGCCGGCACGAACACCGCATCGCCCGCACCGATCCGTAACGCAAGCAGCGCCAGCACCAAAGCATCGGTGCCGCTGCTGCAAGCAACGACATGGCGCGCACCGCAGAACGCAGCAAGTTCCTCTTCCAGCCGGGCGACTTCCGGCCCATTGATGTACAGGCCATGTTCCAGCACCCCGTGCAGGGCGCGCTCTATGGCCGGCGCAATCCGCCGGCGCTGGGCCTGCAAGTCGTTAAACGGCAGCGGTTCCGTCGCTGGCATGAACCGCCACCCCGGCCTGTCCCGGCCGGCCGACACAGTCGTAATTGAAGCCCAGTGCGCGCATCGCTCGCGGGTCGTAAACGTTGCGCAAATCGACGAAGGCACTGCCGCGCATGCGTTGCTTCGCCACGGCCATGTCGAGCCCGCGGTAGACGTTCCACTCGGTCAACAGCAGCCCGGCATCGGCGCCGTCGAACACCTCGAACGGCTGTGAGCAGTAGGTGATTCCGTCCGGCAACAGGGCCGCAGCTTCATGCATGCCTTGCGGATCATGGGCCCGAATGCGTGCACCCTTTTCCAGCAATGCCGGCAGGATCGATAATGCGGGCGCATCGCGCATGTCGTCGGTTTCCGGTTTGAACGTGAGGCCGAGCACGCCGATAGTCTTGCCCGCTTCGGATCCGCCCAGGGCCTGACGGACCTTCTTGATCATTCTCGCCTTCTGCGCCGCATTGACCTCGATGACCGCCTCGACGATGCGGCTGGTGACCCCATTTTCCTGCGCGATGCGGGCCAGCGCCTGCGTATCCTTCGGAAAGCATGAGCCGCCGTAACCAGGCCCCGGGTGCAGGAATTTCGCACCGATGCGCTTGTCCATGCCCATGCCTCGGGCAACGGCATGGACGTCGGCGCCAACGGCTTCGCACAGCATCGACATCTCGTTGATGAAACTGATCTTGGTGGCGAGAAACGCATTCGCCGCATATTTGATCAATTCGGCTGATTCGAGATCGGTGACGAGACTCGGGACCTCGATCCGGTTCAGCGGCCGGTACAGCACGCGCAGCGCCTGCTCGGCGCGGGCATTGCTGACACCCAGCACGACCCGCTCCGGCCGCATGACGTCACTGATGGCGGCACCTTCGCGCAGGAATTCAGGATTGGACGCCACATCGAAATCGGCCTGCGGATTCAGTTCCCGGATGATCCGCTCGACGTTGCGCGCAGTGCCGACCGGCACCGTCGACTTGTCGACGATGACGGTATAGCCACGCAGCCGCGGCGCAATGTCGCGCGCGGCCGGATAGATATAGGACAGATCGGCATAGCCGTCGCCGCGACGACTCGGCGTCCCGACCGCGATGAAGATCAGGTCGGCCTCAGCGATGGCCGGATCGAAGTCCGTCGTGAAATGCAACCGGCCGCCGGCGACATTGCGGGCCACCAGCGCATCGAGTCCAGGCTCGTAGATCGGCATCCGAGCCGCGCGCAATGCCTCGATCCGCTTCGCGTCGACATCAAGGCAGGTAACGTTCGCGCCGAATTCGGCAAAACAGGCACCGGAAACGAGGCCGACATAGCCAGCTCCAATCATCGTGACATTCATCGCGGCGGTTCCCCGTTAGTTCGTTACAGTCGCCACAGGCAAATGTCCGCTGGCGTTTGCTCGCGCGGCAAACGAGCCTTCACATCCAGGACCGGCCCATGACCGTTGCGCAGCAGCCCACAAATGCCTGGCCATCCCGCAGAGACATAGTTCTTGTGTGGCACCGCGAGAATCACGGCGTCGGCGGGCGCCAGATTGTCGGCGTGGCGCAACGTGATGCCGTATTCCGCAATTGCCTCCTCCGGCGCCGCGTGCGGATCGAGCACCTGAACCACCACGCCGAAGTCTTCAAGTTCGCGAATGATGTCGATGACCCGGGTGTTGCGCAGATCCGGCACATCCTCCTTGAAGGTCAAGCCAAGCACGGTCACGGTGGCGCCCTTGACCACACTACCCTGTTGAATCATCAGCTTCACTGCCTGCTGCGCGACATAACGTCCCATGTTGTCGTTGATGCTGCGGCCGGCAAGGATCACCTGCGGGATGTAACCGAGCACTGCGGCCTTGTGCGTCAGGTAATAGGGATCGACACCGATGCAATGGCCGCCGACCAGGCCCGGATCGAACCTGAGGAAATTCCACTTGGTGCCGGCCGCGGCCAGCACATCGCGGGTGTCGATACCCATGCGATTGAAGATCAGAGCCAACTCATTCATCAGCGCGATGTTCAGATCCCGCTGCGTGTTCTCGATCACCTTGGCCGCCTCGGCGACGCGCACGCTGGTGGCGCGATGCACGCCGGCGGTAACTACGCTGCCGTAAACCGCCGCGACGATGTCGAGCACCTCCGGCGTCTGGCCGGAGACAACCTTGGTAATCTTGGCGAACGTATGCTCGGTATCGCCCGGATTGATCCGCTCCGGCGAATAGCCGATGAAGAAGTCGGTGCCGCAACGCAAGCCCGAGTACCGTTCGAGCACCGGCACGCATTCCTCTTCGGTGGCCCCCGGATAGACGGTCGATTCAAACACTACGATATCGCCGCGCTTCAACTGTGCACCCACCGTCGCCGAAGCTTTCAATACCGGACTGAGGTCGGGGATCTTGGCTTCATCAACCGGAGTCGGAACCGCCACGATATGAAAGTCCGCCTGACGCAAGGACTGCGGATCAGCGGTGAACTCGACATTGGTCGCAGCGAGGTCGGCCGCGCCGACTTCATTGGTGGCATCGTGGCCCGCTTGCAACTCGGCGATCCGCGCGGCATTGATGTCGAAACCGATGGTACGAGCCTGTTTGCCGAATGCCACCGCGACCGGCAGACCGACATAGCCAAGACCAACCACCGCTATCTTTCTGTTGTGCATGGGTGTTTCCTTCGAGTTCCAATTTGCCGCAGCGTTGGTGCCGTGCTCAGGCTACGTGGTAGTAGTCCTTGTACCAGGCGACGAATCTGGCAATGCCTTCCTCGATACTGGTGCGCGGCCGGTAACCGACATCCGCGACCAGAGTATCGACATCGGCGTAGGTATCTGGAACATCACCTGGCTGCAGCGGCAACATGTTCATCTGTGCCTTGCGACCGAGGCAGCGCTCCAAGGTCGCGATGAACTCGAGCAATGGCACCGGCCGGTTTGCGCCAATGTTGTATACCCGGTAAGGCGCCAGACTCGTCCCCGGTTCCGGGTGCGCGCCATCCCAATTCAGGTTGGGCGTCGCCACCCGATCGATCGCCCGCAGCACGCCTTCGACGATATCGTCCACGTAGGTGAAATCACGCCGATGGTTGCCATGATTGAACACGTCGATCGGCTCACCGGCAAGGATGTTGCGTGTGAACAGGAACAGCGACATGTCCGGGCGGCCCCACGGTCCGTAGACGGTAAAGAAGCGCAGGCCGGTGGTCGGCAGCCGGAACAGATGGCTGTACGAATGGGCCATCAATTCGTTCGCTTTCTTCGTCGCCGCATACATCGACACCGGGTGATCGACGTTGTCGTTGACCGAAAACGGCATGTTCGTATTGGCACCATAGACCGAGCTGGTGGACGCGTAGACGAGGTGCTCGACGCCATGGTGGCGGCAACCCTCAAGCACGTTCAGGAAGCCGATGACATTCGCCTCGACGTAGGCATGCGGGTTCTGCAACGAATAGCGGACTCCGGCCTGCGCCGCAAGGTTCATCACCCGCTGGGGCCGTTCTGTAGCAAACAAGCGCTCCATGGCCGTGCGGTCGGCGATGTCGAGCTTGTGAAAGGCAAAGCGCTGCTGGCCCTGCAAGCGCGCAAGACGTGCCTGCTTCAGGCGGACGTCGTAATAGTCGTTGAGATTGTCGACGCCGACGACTTGGTCGCCACGCTCAAGCAGTCGCTCGCACAAACGGGCGCCGATAAAACCGGCCGCGCCGGTTACCAAGACTTTCATTCGCTGTTCCCGAGTCGCCGGAGATTCGAACCGCCGGCCGGTGTGCCGACGGCGCGAGATTGTAAACCTGATTCGCGCGACAGCCTTGTTACAAAGCGCAAGGCTTCAGGGTGTTAGCGGCGGGCTCAATCTTTCAGTGAACGCAGGCTGGAGGTCGTCTCGACCAAGCGCAGCAACCGCCGCGGATCGAGAATCTGGACGCGCTTGCCTTCGACCCGCAGCAGGCCGGCATCCTCGAGCCGGGTGAAGCTGCGGCTCACGGTTTCCGGGGCGAGACCAATGTAGCGACCGATGTCCCGCCGCGACATGCTGAGATAGAGATCGGTCGATGACCGTCCGGTGTTCTCCAGCCGCTTCGCCGTTTCAACCAGAAAGTCGGCAAGGCGCTCCTCGGCATCATGTCGCAGCAGGCGTTTGCGTGCGACCTCGCCTCCACTGAACTCCTTGCCGAATTCGTCGAAGATGCGGCGCATCATGCGGCTGTCCTCGCTGCATAGCGCTTCCAACTGTTTGATTGGCACACCGCAGACACTGATGCGTTCGAGCGCAATTGCCGAACTCGTGTAGCTGCCGTGGCCCAGGGATTCGAGGCCTATCAAATCGCCGGGAAAATGAAAGCCATTGACGTATTCGATGCCATCTTCAGAAACCGAAACATTCTTCACGGTACCGGCGCGCAACGCATATACCATCGCGAACGCTTCGCCCTGGCGGTACAGCGAGCCGTTCTTGGCCACCGGAGGCTGCGTCTTGATGATCTTGCTGATTTCGTGGATGTAGCTGTCCGGCAGGGATTCCGGCAGGCAAATCGGCCGCAGGCTGCATTGCGCGCAACGCCTTTCCTCACGCCCCCCCTGAATGACCTTCAATTCACCAACCATTCCACACAACCCGAGCCCGGCTGGGCCTTCAGTACCGTGCTCGCACCAAGATAATTGTCGCTTCGAGGATCTGCCGCCGCCTCCGCCAGACTACCGACGCACGTTCCCTCGCGAACCACGGAGACAGCCGTCCACCCTGAAGGCCTTGGCGGCACCGGGCGCGAGATACGGTGAACGCCAATTCACAAACTGACTCGAATCAGTTTTGCTATTGTGCCCTGCTTTGCCGCGGCGGACAACGGGGGCACACGCCGGTAGCGAAGTTACGGATGGTCAGAACCGTGCCGCGGCGCCCCTGTGATAAAGTTCGGCACCCTCGTTCACTGCCGCTGGAGCACTCCTGGATGGACAACAACAAGACAACCGCCATCGGCGACCTGGCCGTCGACACGGCGAATCTCTATCGTGAAGACTCGATTACCGATTTACGCATGGCGACGATTCGCCGGTTGACCCCGATCTGCCTCGACGGCAGCGATGATGCCTCCAGGTCCGTCATGTATATCGGCGATACCACGCTCGGCACCCAACTCGGCCCACTGCCGATTCAGTTTGCCATCGACGCGGCGTCGCTGCAGGAGGCCTGTGCCAAATTCCCGGAAGGCGTCCGCAAGGCGGTTGAACAATTGAATGAACGCGCCCGCGAAATGGCGCGCGAGGAAGCATCGAGAATCGTCGTGCCCGGTGCGGCTCCAGCCGGCCGCGGCGGCGCCCCTTTCGGCGTCCCGCCAGGCGGCAAACTGGTCTTGAAGTAACGCTCTGAAGCGCCGTGGCGCCGGTCAGCCGATGCGCCGCGGCCTCATTCCAGTAACAACTTGATGACGAAAGCAATCGCGACGCAGTAGAAGATCGCGCGGATTGCGCGTTCGCCGTGAACAATCGTCGCCCGCGCGCCGAGCCAGCCGCCGACGACATTGCCTGCCGCAAGACCCAACCCCACCAGCCAGGCAATCTCGACCCGAGCCGCGAAGATTGCCAAAGCGACACAGGTGTACACGAGGATGATGAACACCTTGTGCATGTTGGTCTGCACCAGGCTCAGGCCCATGACCCGATGCAGGATCGGCATCATCAAAAGGCCGACCGCAATCTGGATGAAGCCGCCCCAAACGCCGACGAGAAACATCCCGGCGTGCCCCAGCCACCAGCGCCGGCGCGACAACCCCTCCACTGGGGCAACCGCGGCAGCGGGCGCCGATCGCGGCGTTCGGCGCTCGGTCGCCATGGCCAGCAGCGACACGCTCATCACCGCAGCGACCACGCGATTGAACCAGACCCCCTCGAGTTCGGTGCCAGCGAGCGCGCCGAGAATGGAACCAGGCAAGGTGGCCAGGGCCAGCGTCAGACTCAAGCGGAATTCGGCGTGACCACTGCGGCAGAATGCGATCATTGCCGAGATGTTCTGCGCCAGAATCGCGATGCGGTTGGTTCCGTTCGCGACCGGGCCAGGCAAGCCGAGGAACAACAGCACCGGCACGGTGATCAGTGAGCCGCCGCCGGCGGTGACATTCAGGAAGCCGCAGGCAATACCCGCGGCAAACAGCAGGGCGACATGCCAGAGATTGGCGAGATCGAACAATTGGACCGGCACGCCGCGATTGTACCTCGCGCGCACCGGGGCCAATGGCCGGCGTGACGTCAGTCAATTACAATCAGGCAGTTTTTCACGGGCTAGCCCACAACCTCGACCATCCATAGATTCGCGGGATAACGACACATGGCTGATACAGCGACATTGCATTACGACGGCAAGACTATCGAGCTGCCGATCGTCACCGGAACCGAAGGCGAACGCGGCGTCGATATCCGCGAGCTGCGCGCTAAGACCGGGCTCATCACGCTCGATTCGGGGTACGGCAACACCGGCTCGACCGAAAGTTCGATTGCGTTCATTGATGGCGAAAAGGGCATCCTGCGCTACCGCGGCTATCCGATCGAACAGTTGGCGGCGAAGTCCCGTTTTACCGAGACCGCGTATCTGCTGATCTTCGGCGAGTTGCCGACGCCAGCGCAGTACACCGCCTTCCGCGCGCTGCTGACCGAACATCAGTTCATGCATGAAGCGCTGCACTTCCATTTCGACGGCTTCCCGGAGAATGCACCCCCCATGGCCATTCTCTCGGCGATGGTCAGTGCCGCCGGTTGTTTCGACCCGGCGCTGGCGCATCCGGAGGTCGACGGCCACTTCATGGAGGCCTCTGCGCGCATGATGAGCAAGGTGCGGACCATCGCCGCGGCCAGCTACTGCAAATCGATCGGCCGCCCAATCAACTATCCCCGCTTCGACCTGCCGTATACGGCGAACTTCCTGCACATGATGTTTTCGCTGCCGCACAAGCAGTATGAACCATCGCCGGTGGTGGTCGATGCGCTGGACAAGCTGCTGATCCTGCATGCCGATCACGAGCAGAACTGTTCGACTTCAACGGTGCGCATGGTCTGCTCCAGCCGCGCCAGCCTGTCCGCCGCGGTTTCGTCCGGCATCAACGCGCTCTGGGGTCCGCTGCACGGTGGCGCCAACTCCGCGGTGATCGAAATGCTGACGCACCTGCATCAAAGCGGCGAATCGATTCCGTCGTTCATCAACCGGGTCAAGACCGATCGAACCACCCGTCTGATGGGCTTCGGCCATCGCGTCTATCGCAACTTCGATCCGCGCGCGAAGATAATCAAGGAGGCCTGCGACAACGTGCTCAAGGCACTCGGTATCCACGACCCGTTGCTGGATCTGGCGATGCAGCTTGAAGAGGTCGCGCTGCACGACGAGTTCTTCGTGTCGCGCAAGCTGTACCCGAACGTCGATTTCTACTCCGGCATCATCATGCGGGCGATCGGCATCCCGACCGACATGTTCACCGTGATGTTCGCCCTCGGTCGCATGCCCGGCTGGCTCGCACACTGGCGCGAGTACCGCACTTCGACCGATGCGCGCATCGATCGGCCGCGCCAGATCTATCAGGGCTACACGCAGCGCGATTACGTTGCGATCGAAAAGCGGAAGGAAAGCCGAGACTGACTTCGACTTGATTGGCGACCCGGTCCGGTGCTCAACCGGACCGGGCTTCCGGCCCGGCGGTCGCCTTTCTCGATTCCCGTAATCCGTCGACGCTTTGTCGCAGACCGCTACGGCGCCCGATCGAACAGCATCCTGAGTTCGATGCGATGCCCGAAGCGGACCGGGTTCAAATCCAGCCGCAGTTCGAGTTGTCCGGTTTCTTCGCGCAGCCGGTAGGTCTCCAGAATCCAGCCGTGGTCGCGTGGTCGCGACTCGACGAACAATTCTGGGCCGTCCCAATAGGCGAAGGAAAAATCGAGATTGTCATCCGCCTGGGTCCCGCTCGCGGATTGCGTTCTGGTAGTGCGCCCGGTGCTGAACCGCCGCTCGAAGCCGTCGGCATAAAGAAAGATGAAGGCATCGCCCTCGAGCGCGATTGTCAGCTGCGTATCGAACGTGACGCGGTCGTACAGCGCTTCATCTTCCGGGCCGCCGCGGTAGCGGCCACGGCTGCGCCGATCCGTGCCGGATGGCGGCCGCAGGTTACCACCATCCGTGCGGACCGTACGTTCGATGACCTTGTCCGGATCATCGCTCGCCTCGATATTCAATTCCCAGCGCCCGGCGATGCGGGCATCTTCGGCCGTCGCGAACGTCGGCATGCCCGACAGCAGCACAATCAACATCAGCGATGTCGTGAACGCGGTCACGCCACGCGCAACCCGGCGTCCTGCAGCAATGCCTCGACTCGAGGCTCGCGCCCCTTGAAGGCGACGAACGAGTCGAGCGCCTTGCGCGATCCGCCACGCTCGAGAATCTCCTGCAGGAAGCGGCGTCCGGTATCGGGATTGAACACGCCCTCCTCGCGGAAGCTCGCGAAGGCATCGGCCGACAGCACCTCGGCCCATTTATAGCTGTAGTACCCGGCGGCATAACCACCAGCGAAGATATGGCTGAAGCCATTCTGGAAACGTACCGCGGCCGGCGGCCGCAGGACCTTGAGACGCTCGCGGATGGCGCTGATGAGTTGCTCGACGCCCGCTCCGTCCGGCGCGGGCAACCGCATGTGCAACTGCATATCGAACAGGCCGAACTCGAGTTGCCGCACCATCTGCAACGCGGCGTGGAAGTTCTTTGCCGCGCGCAGCTTGGCGATCTCGGTCGCCGGCAACGGTGCGCCAGTCGCGTGATGCCCGCTGATGAGCGCCAATGCCTCCGGCTGCCAGCACCAGTTCTCCATGAACTGGCTCGGCAACTCGACCGCATCCCACTCGACGCCGTTGATGCCGGAGACTTCGGGATAATCGATGCGTGTCAGCAGGTGATGCAGGCCATGACCAAACTCGTGAAACAGTGTCGTCACTTCATTGTGCGTCAGCAGCGCCGGCACCTCGCCGAGTGGCGGCGTGAAGTTGCAGACCAGAAATGCCGCCGGCAATTGCAGGTGTGCACCGATGCGTCGCCGGTTGCGCAGATGATGCATCCAGGCGCCGCCGCGCTTGCGCACCCGGGCGTAGGGATCGAGATAGAACCGGCCGCGCAATGCGCCGTGCACATCATGGATTTGATAACAGCGGGCATCCGCATGGCCGGTATCGACACCGTCGAGCGGCGTGACCTCGACGCCATAGATGCGCCGCACGATCGCGAACATGCCCGTCAGCACGCGCTCCAGCGGAAACCACGGCTTCAATGCCTCCTGCGACAAATCGAAGCGTTGCCGGCGCAGCTTCTCGGCGTAATAGGCCAGGTCCCAGGGTTCGAGCGGCGCGCCGCCGAGATCCGCCGTGGCGAACTCGACCAGATCCCGCAACTCCGCTTGCGCGGCCGGCACCGAACGCAGCGCGAGGTCATCGAGAAAGCCGAGCACCTGGTCCGGACTCGTCGCCATCTTGGTCGCCAGCGACAGCGCCGCGTAGTTGGCGAAGCCGAGCAACCCCGCCAGTTCCTGCCGCAACGCGAGGATGCGCTCGATGAGCGGTGTATTGTCCCAGCGCGGATCATGCGGGCCCGTTGCCGCGGCGCGCGTCTGATAGGCGAGATAGAACTCGCGCCGCAGCGTCCGATCGGCGGCGTGGGTCATCACCGCGAGATAACTCGGCGCTTGCAGGGTCAGCAGCCAACCATCACCAGCCGCGGCTTGCGCCGCCTGGGCCAGCGCGGATTCCGGCAGACCGGCCAACGGGGCAACCGAGTCATAACGACGGCTGAACGCATCGGTCGCCTGCAGCACGTTCTGCTGGAACTGCGCACCAAGGCTCGCAAGTTCCGTCTGGATCGCCAGCAACCGTTGCCGCGCCAACTCGTCCAACTCCGCGCCGGCCAGGCGAAACGCCAGCAGGCGATCATCGATCGCCTTGCGTTGCGCCGCGTCGAGCCCCGTGTCACTCGCGGCCAGCCGTTGCAGCAAGCGGTACAACACCGGGTTCTGCCCCAGTTCCGTGTAATACGTGGTGATCGGCGGCAGACAGGCATCGTGCGCCGCGCGCAATTCCTCGGTGTTCACCACCGCATTCAGGTGCTCTACCGGAGACCAGGCCCGCGTCAGCCGATCGTCGAGCTCGGCCAGCGGTTCCATCAGATTCGCCCAGGTTGGCGCCGTCACCGTTACGAGCAGTTGGGCAATGGTGGTTCGTGCCTCGTCGAGCAGCGAGGTGATCGCCGGGACTATGTGCTCGGGACGGATGACGCCGAATGGCGGCAGTTCGAATGGAGCAAGCAGCGGATTGTCGGTTTGCATATGGGGCTATTATACCGGCCACGATGAGCGGCCTTCTTTATCTGCACGGTTTCCTCAGCTCGCCGGCTTCGAGCAAGGCGCTCGCGGTGCGCGACTGGCTTGCGCACCACCGACCGGATATTGCGTTCCACTGTCCGCTGCTGTCACCGCATCCCAGCGAGGCCATGGTTCAGATCGAGAACCTACTGAACGCGCGGCCCGCCGAAAGGATGTCGCTGATGGGCAGTTCACTCGGTGGTTTCTGGGCCACCTGGGCCGCGGAGCGGTATGACCTGCGCGCGGTATTGATCAATCCTCTGACGCACGGCGACATCCTCGAACCCGATTACGTCGATAGGCCGTTGGCGAACTACCACACCGGCGACACCTGCGTCTTGACGGCCGCCGACGCGGCCTTGTTGCGTGCGGCCGAAGTCTCCTCCATTGCTCGACCCGACAACTACCTGCTGCTGGCGCAGGAGGGCGATGAGACGCTCGACTATCGGCTGGCGGTGGCGAAGTACGCCGGTTGCAGACAAATCATCGAGCGAGGCGGCTCGCACGGTTTCGATGGGTTCGAGCGCCACATCCCGACCGCGATCGAATTTCTGACTGGGTGACCACCATCAGGGGGACACGCTGATGCCACGCGCTGCGCGATTCGTCTTGACCCTACTGTTGTCGTTCACGTCTTTCGTCGCCACGGCGGCGCCGTCGGTCTATCCCACCGGCGTCACGATCTACGACCCGGCCCAGACCTGGAACGGCTACACCGTGCTGTCGCTGCTCGGCACGCCGGCCGTCGTCGTCATCGACATGAATGGCAACGAGGTCAAACGCTGGAACGACTTCAACAATTCCGCCGGTGGCCCGGCCGCGATCCTGCCCGGCGGCGGCGTCATCGCACCGACCGGTGCCCGGCCGCCGCATCAGGAATCGCTGGCGCTGGTACAACGCGATTTCGACGGCAACATCATCTGGCGCTTCGATCACAACGAGCAGATCGAGACACGCGAGGGTCGGCAGCTCTGGTCGGCACGGCAGCACCACGACTGGCAGCGCGCCGATTTCCCCGCCGGCTACTTTTCGCCGGAGGCGCGACCGGCCACGACCGGCGCCACGACGCTGCTGTTGACGCACACGAACCACAGCGCACCGGCGGTCTCGACCGCACCGCTCGAAGACGATCGCCTGATCGAGGTTTCGTGGGATGGCGCAATCATCTGGCAGTGGCGCGCCGCCGATCATATCGATGAACTCGGTTTTGCCGCTGACGCCCGCGCCGTGATCCATGCCGCACCCGGCTTCAACACCGCACGCGGTGGTTTCGACTGGTTGCACATCAACTCGGCGCTGTATCTCGGCCCGAACCGCTGGTTCGATGCCGGCGATGCCCGCTTCGCGCCGGAGCACGTCATGATCAGCAGCCGCCAGGCCAGCCTGCTCGCGATCGTCGGACGCGATGGCCGCATCGTCTGGCGGCTCGGTCCGGACTTCAGCGCCACGCCGGAGCTGCGCGCGATTGGCCAGATCATCGGCCAGCATCATGCGCACCTCATTCCCAAGGGCTTGCCGGGTGCCGGTCATGTGCTGGTGTTCGACAACGGCGGTTCAAGCGGATACGGCTTCAACACACCGATCGCCCCCAACGGCACCGGCGCCTTCGCCCGGGCCCATTCCCGCGTGCTCGAAATCGATCCGGTGTCGCTCAAGCTGATCTGGTCATATGCCGTACCGAGCCAGTTCTTCAGCACCAACATCAGCGGTGCGCAACGCCTGCCAAACGGCAACACGCTGATCACCGAAGGTGCGCCGGGTCGCGTGTTCGAGGTGACCAACGCCGGCAGGATCGTCTGGGAGTACCAGGTCACCTACTTTGCCGAAGGCGCGCGGCCGAGCAATTCGGTCTATCGCGCCTATCGACTCCCGTACGACTGGCTGCCCCAGATCGCGCCGCCGCCCGAGCGCGCGGTAGTGCCGCCGGCGCTTAAGGATTTCCGTTTACCATGAGTTGCGCATTGCTACCTTGCCTTGCCAACGGCACGCCCGAACTCGGCCGCACCCAACCCAACCCGAAAGGAGCCACGCAATGAAACCGACCCGAGCCGTCGCCCTGTTGCTTGCCACCCTGGCCATCCCGGCCGGCGCCGAACCGCCCGCAGTGAAGCCAGCCTGCGATCGAACCTGTCTCAGCGGCTTCGTCGATCGCTACATCGATGCGATGGTCGCGCACCAGGTCAGCGATGATCTTTTTGCGCGCGAGGTGAAGTTCACCGAAAACGGCATCCGCCTGCCGTTCGGCAGCGAAGGCAGCTGGTTCCTCGCGACCGGCCGCGGCAAATACAGCTTCTATGTCCCCGACGAGGAAACGCAACAGATCGCGTTTCTTGGCACGCTGAAGGAAAGCGGCCGTGCCCAGGGCCAGGATCGCACGGTCGGTTTATCGCTGCGCCTCAGGATCCGCGACGGCAAGATCGCCGAAGTCGAACAACTCGTGACCCGGCCGGCGACCAGTCTGACCGGCGGCGGCAACAACAACAGCTCACCTTTCCCGGAAACCGGCACTGCAGTCGAAGCCATGGGTGAACCGCATGCGCGCTTCAAGCAGGACATCCCGGAGAAGGAGCGGGCGTCGCGCGCCGAGCTGATCGAGACGGCTAACTATTACTTCACGGGCCTGCAACGGAACGACGGCAAGGGCTACTACCCGTTCACCGACGATTGCATCCGGTTCGAGAACGGCATGGATGTGCTCGCCAACATCATGGATCCGGAAACCCAGCAGCGCGGCCGCATGACCTGCAAACGGCAGTTCGAAGCCGCCTTGAAGGGTATCGTCTCGCGGGTACGTGATCGGCGCTTCGTCGCGGTCGATCGACAGAAAGGGATCGTCTTCGCCTTTGCGTTCTTTGATCACGAGCGCATCAACTGGACCTGGCAATTGGCTGAGCTGTTCAAGATCGAGAACGGCAGGATTTCGCGTATCGAAGCGATCTTCCACCAGGCGCCTTACGGCATTGCTTCCGGCTGGAGCACCTACGAGCAATCAGTCTCCGACGAGATTCAGGACGTCCGCTAGTCACGGTCTCGACAAGCGCGCCCCCGCGACCTGCTCGATCTTGCGCAGAAACGCCCTGTCGTCGGCTTCAAGGTTGACGACCCGCGTTTCACCGGGAAATTGTTCCGTGTGCCGGATCGCCTGCATCGCCGCGGGGGCGCGCTGTCTGGTGTAGACGTCACGGCGCCGGTTCTGCCCCGACGGCAGCGACCACAGGCAGCCACAGCAGAGTAACCAATCCGTTGATCCCACAGGCACCTATCGCTTCTCGGGCCGCAGCTCCAGGGACCAGCCTGCGCGCTGTCTCCCGTGCCATGAACTGATCGTGTCCGCCCCGCCTGCCGCGACGGTCCCCCAGCCCGATCGATCGAACCAGGAGTTGCGCGCGACCGTGTCGCTGTCGCAGCGCGAGGCCGTCGCCTCATCGACGATGAGCGGTATCTGCGACAACTTCTTAAATGCATTCGCCATCCATCTCAACGCGACCGTGCCACAGATCGCCTGGCTGACCGCAGTTCCGCAATTGCTCGGCGCGTGGCTGCAACTGGCGTCGGTGTGGATCGGTCTGCACTGCACGCGCAAGCGCTTGATCGTGGCCGGCGCCGTTTGCCAGGCCAGTGCGGTGCTGGGCATGGCCCTGTTGGCGCTGACCTCACCCGCGGCGGCAGCGAGCAAACTGATCGGACTTGCGGTGCTCTACCAGGCGGCACAGAACTTCGTACAACCGCATTGGCGTGGCTGGCTGGGTGGTCTCGTTCCGGAAGGACGGCGCGGGCGTTTTTTCGCACAGCGAACCCGGATTTCGGCATTTGCCGGGTTCGCCGCGTTTCTGCTCGGCGGGTTGTTGTTGAACATCGTCGATGATGTCGCTGCCGCTGATCTCGGATTCGCGGTGCTGTTCCTGGTTGCGCTCGGTGGCCGGACGCGTGCCACCCACCTGTTGCAGGCGATGCACGACCCGATGTCCCACGCCCCGGTCGAAACGGAGCGCACGCTGCGCCACACTCTGCGCTTGGTGCTCGCCGCGCTGCGGCACCGTGCCTTTCGCGATTACACGATCTTCATCGCCGCGATGCAGGGCATGGTCGCGCTGTCGGTACCGTTCTTTTCGGTGTACATGCTGCGCGATCTGCACTTCAGTTATTTCGATTACACCGTCGTTCTTGCGACCTCGATCCTGGTGCAGTTCCTGACACTTCGCGGCTGGGGCCGTATCAGCGATCGCCTCGGCAATCGCGTCGTGATGATCCTGACCAACCTGCTGCTGCCCACCCTGCCCGCGCTGTGGATCGTCTCGCACGAGCTCTGGTTCCTGCTCTGCATTCAGATTCTGTCGGGCGCGACCTGGAGCGGGTTCACTCTCAGTACCGGCAACTACCTCTACGACCTGCGGCCGCAGCACTCGCATTTCACGACCTATGCCGCGGTGCAGTCTGGGCTGACCGCCACGGCGGTGTTCTTCGGTGCAATGGCCGGCGGCTATCTCGCCGTCGTATTGCCGACCACGATCGAGCTGGGCCGACACACCCTACGGATTCAGAGCCCGCTGCTCGGCGTCTTCGCGCTGTCCGGGCTGCTGCGGCTCGCGGTCGCGCTGTGGTTCCTTCCCCGCGCCGAGGAGCCACGCGTGCAACGGCGGCCCACGGTGCGCGAGCTCGTCGTCGGCCTTGTGCGCTCGCTGCCGTTCACCCGCATCGTCCGCGACTGGCTGACATCGCGCCGCAAGCGCGGCTGAGCGATCTCTGAACGAGACCGTCCCGGCCTTGTTCAGAGTTGCGCCGCTGTGGTCCATCACCAGAGGCTGCTTGCCGATCGATCTGCCCTTACTCGAACATCCGCCCGCCCCAGCCGTCGGGCGTGCCATAGGGCACCGTGATGCCGAAGGCGAAGATGCCTTTGAGCTTGCCGTTCTTCGTCTTGAACATGTCGGCCCAGGGCATGCTGTTTGGCGACTTGAAATGGCTTTCGATGACGCTGCCATCGGGCGTCGTGATCTTGTCGATGCCGCGATGATTGAAACTGTAGAGACCCCAGGTGATGCCCTTCTCCTCGTCGATCACCGGCGTGCGGCGCGGCTTGACGTTGTGCACGGTCTTCAGCGCATACGGCACCTTGCCGCCGGGGCTGATGCAGGAACCGCTCGGTGGACCACCTGCCGTGGGCCGGACCATATTGGGAATCGTGCCGCAGGTGATGATGCCGTTTTCGATGCGGAAGGCCGGCTCCTCCCAAGGCACCTGGCTCGCGTCCATCGTGTCGAGCGCGGCGAAATAGATGTCCGTGACGCGCACCATCTGCTCGCGCGACACGCGTTCGCCTGGCGCGAGGAATTCATCGAAACCGGGCGGGATCGCCTTCAGGTTGGCGAGGTTTCGCTCCTCGGTCACATCGCGCGCGACGATCGATTCCGCTTCCGTGATTTTGCGGTTCACGACCTTCAGCCGCACCGACAGCAACACCGGCTTGGCGTGTTCCTTGATGATGCCGGTCCAGACCACCTGCCCGGTCTTGAGATCGGCAATCAGGAACTTGAAGTCGCCGACGCCAGCCGCGGTAAACCAGAGTCCCTCGGTCGGCGGCAGACGCACGGTGTTTTCGGTGAAGACGAAGCTGTCTGCCAACGGCGCCTTGCCGGCATCGTGCGCCACCATCGCGGCGATGTATTGATTGGCGATACGCTCGAGACAGGCGCGATCGCAGACGCCGGGATCCTGAGCCCGGACCGCGGTGAGCGCGGACCCGACGCACAACAGAACTGCGGACAACGTTTTCATGGCGCCTCCTCATCCGTTTGCTGTGGGGTAACCAGTATAGGCGGCGCCCGGGCCGGGCAGCGAGTCGGCGACGGACGCTCCGCGGGACCGCCGCGTTCTCTCCGGCACCAGCGACAAGACGATGATAAAGGCCGAGGCACGTCAGGAAACGCGCCGGATGCTCGATCCCAGACACGCTGCCAAGGTGCCGTCGTTCGAGCAGACCCTGCGTGCACTTGGCGAATGGGTCGATCCGGCGGCAAGCCCAAGCGGCTCGAGCCAGTCATTTCCCGTGGTCAAACCTGCATCAACCCCGCCGCGCTCGATTTGGCGTGCGTGCTATTCTCGGCCCCGGATGGCATCCGAACGGTCGGATTCGTCAGTAACGTCCTTGCTTCACCCAGTCCCATCGCCACGTGAGATGCAAAAGGCAGGCATCGTTCCATCCATCGATGGTTTCCGATGCAGACCGACAAAGGGGAATTTGAAATGAAACAGATCATCCGTGCTTTCAAGACGACGCTGCGCATCGCGATGCTGCTCGCCGGCAGCGTGCTCCTCAACAGCACTGTGCTGGCGGCGGACGCCGTGACCGCTACCGTCACGGTCACTGGCGGCACGATTGCCGGCGTCGAACAGGAAGGCATCCTGTCGTTCAAGGGGATTCCGTTCGCGGCGCCGCCAGTCGGCGACCTGCGGTGGCGGGCGCCCGCGCCGGTCAAGCCATGGACCGGCGTCAAGAAGGCCGATGCGTTCGGCGCCGCCTGCATGCAACCGCCCAATTCGCAGGGCAATACGGCGCCGGTCAGCGAAGACTGTCTCTACCTGAGCGTCTGGACGCCGGCCAGGACGACGAGTGAAAAGCTACCGGTGATCTTCTGGATTCACGGCGGCGGTTTCAGCGGCGGTTCGAACAGCATTCCGATGTATGACGGCAGGGGCTTCGCGAAGAAGGGTGTCGTGCAGGTCAGCGTCGCCTATCGCGTCGGTCCGTTCGGCTTCCTCGCGCATCCGGAACTCAGCCGTGAGAGCGGTCAGGGTTCGGGCGCCTATGGTCTGCTCGACATGATCGCCGGTCTGAAGTGGGTCCAGCAGAATGTCGAAAGATTTGGCGGTGATCCGAACAACGTCACGATCTTTGGTCACTCCGCCGGCGGCATGGCGGTCAACATGCTCGCGGCATCACCGCTCACCAAAGGTCTGTTCCATCGCGCCATCTGCATGAGCGGGGGTTCGTTCGCACCGTTGCAGACCTCGCACGAGACGGTCAGCGGCCTCGGCATCCCGGCGTGGCCGGTGGCGGAAGCCTCGGGCAAGGCATTCCTCGAAAAGCTCGGCGCAGCCGACATCAAGGCCGCGCGCGCACTGAGCGCGGAAGCGATTCAGGGCGGGGTTGGCGATGGCGCGGGTGGCGCTGGCCCTCGCTTCCGGCCGGTCGCGGATGGCCACGTCATTTCGAGCGATCTGTATTCGCTCTATCACGCCGGTCGCTTCAACGACACGCCGATTCTCCTCGGCAACACGTCCAATGAACTCGGCGGGTTCGGTGGCCCGAGCAAGGTCACGGCGGCGGAATTCGAAGCGCGGATCCGAACGCAATACGGTGCGCAGGCCGATGCGATCCTGCGTGCATACCCGCATGCAACCGATGCCGAGGCTGCCCGAGCAGCCACCGAACTGGCGCGCGACAGCACCTTTGGCTGGAGCACCTGGACCTGGTCCCGGATGCAGACTGCGAAAGGCTCCGGCAAGGCCTATCAGTATTACTACGATCACCATGCCCCCACGGCCGATGGTTCAGGACATGGCAGCGATGTGCCCTATGCCTTCCAGACGCTGAGCGCCGGACGTCAGGCACCCAACGCGGAGGACTTCGCGCTGGCGGCGATGATCAGCAACTACTGGGTCAATTTCGCAAAAAGCGGAAATCCGAATGGCCCGGGCTTGCCCGAGTGGCCGGCGTTTCGCGAGGACGATCAACGCGCGATGGTGTTCGATGCGAAGCCGAGCGCCCGGCCGGTGCCGAACCTCGACAAGCTGAAGGCCTATGATGCCTATGTTTCCGGGCTGCGGGACCAGGCCAACTAGGCGTTGGCGATGACCGGCCAGGCGCAGGCATCGGTGGGGACCCTGCTGAATGCAATCAGGCTGAGGTCGCGGCAGGATGCGACCTCAGCAGCAATCGCCATGCTGTTCCGGCATGGCGGTGAAGCGACGGGGACAGCCGCGTCTTACCGTTGTTGACCCATGGCCCGGTGCTCGTCGCGGGCTGCTTGCCAGACTTCGCTGGCAGCGTCCGCATTCATCCAGGCAATGCCGAAACCAACGACCACATCCGGCCAGACCGAAGGATGCAGTGCCGTCAACAGCGCTGCGCCAACGATGGCGATGTTGGCCAGCACGTCGTTGCGTGCGGAGAGGAAGGCCGCCTTCGTCAGGCTGCCACCCTGCTGCCGATAGCGGGCGAGCATCAGGGCACAGCTCAGGTTGACCAGCATCGCGCCGAGGCCGGTGATGCTCAACCGTACCGGCTCCGGCGGCACCGGTACGTTGAGCTTGTTCCACAGCGCCCAGAGCGTCGCCATTGCCGGCAGCAGCAGGACACCGGACAGCAGCATCCCCACACGTACCCGCTGCCTTGCGCTCCAGGCCAGCGCCGTGAAGATCAGGAAGTTGACGGAGGCGTCCTCGATGAAGTCCACGCTGTCAGCGAACAGCGAGACCGAGCCGATAGCGACGGCAACCGCGAACTCCACTCCGAAATACGCGAGGTTGAGCAGCGCGACCAGGCCGACGATTCGGCGCAGCCCGGCAGCCGTGGTGTCTGTCCTGATCCCGCTCATTGGTGTCGGTCGATTGCTTCAGTGCGACGCCGATCACTATCGCTGCGGATGCATGACGGCTTTCGCCCGTTTCATCAGTGGGACTCCTGCAGCGAGCTGGAATCGGCAATCGCCGGGCGCGTCCGCCAAGCCAAGCGGTAGAGTCCAGGCAGGACCAACAGCGAGAGCAGCGTCGCCGAGAGGATGCCGCCGATGACGACGGTGGCCAGCGGGCGCTGCACTTCCGCGCCCGTGCCGGTGTTGAGCGCCATCGGCAGGAAACCGAGGCTCGCGACGAGGCCCACCATCAGGATCGGTCTCAGGCGCAGCAGTGCGCCGTGCACGATGGCTTCTTCTATGTCCCTGCCTTCTTCCAGCAGCTGCCGGAAGGCCGACACCATGACCACACCCGTCAGCACCGCAACGCCCGACAGCGTGATGAAGCCAACGCCGGCGGAGATGGACAGCGGGATGTCGCGCAGCCACAGTGCGGCGACACCGCCGGTCAGCGCCAGCGGCACGCCGGAGAACACCAGGATCGCGTCCCTGGCCGAGCCGAACGTCATCAGCAGCAGACCGAAGATCAGCAGCAGCGTCAATGGCGTCAGCAATTGCAGGCGCGATGCCGCAGATTGCAGTTGCTCGAAGGTGCCGCCATAGTCCAGCCAGTATCCGGCCGGCACCTCGATCTCGGCCGCCACCGCGCGCCGCACGTCGCTGACCATCGAACTCAGATCGCGGCCGCGCACGTTGGCGGTGACGACGATGCGGCGCTTGCCGTTCTCGCGGCTGATCTGGTTGGGGCCGGGTGCCACCGACAACTCGGCGATCTCGCCGAGCGGCACATAGCCCGCTTCGTCCGGCAGCGGCACCGGCAGACGTTCCATGGCCCGTGCATCGCCGCGCAGGTTCTCTGGCAGACGCACCACCAAATCGAACCGGCGATCACCCTCGAAGATCTGACCGACCACCTTGCCGCCGAGCGCGATTTCGACGACCTGCTGCAGGTCGGTGACATTGAGACCGTAGCGGGCCATGACCTCGCGCTTGGCATGGACGGACAGAACCGGCAGGCCGGTGATCTGCTCGACCTTGACGTCCGCGGCGCCGGGGACCTTGCCGATCACATCCTCCAGTTCGGCGCCAACGGCGAGCAGCGTGTCAAGGTCGTCGCCATAGACCTTGACCGCAAGGTCGGAGCGCACGCCGGAGATCAGCTCGTTGAAGCGCATCTGGATCGGCTGGGTGAACTCATAGTTGTTTCCCGGAACCTCCTCGACGGCTTCCTCCATTTCGGCGACCAGTTGCGCCTTGGTCTTGCGCGGGTCGGGCCATTGGTCGGTGGGCTTGAGCATCACGAAGGTGTCGGCGACCGAGGGCGGCATCGGGTCGGTCGCGACTTCGGCGGTGCCGAGCTTGGCGAACACCCGCTCGACTTCCGGAAACTGCTTGATGCGCACTTCGAGCTGTGACTGCATGGCGACCGCCTGTTGCAGCCCGGTGCCCGGAATGCGCAGCGCGTGCAGTGCAATATCCCCTTCGTTCAGACTCGGAATGAACTCCGCGCCCATGCGCGAGGCGAGCAGCCCTGCACCCAGCACCAGCAGCGCCGCGCCGCCGCTCACCGCCCAGCGGTAGGTCAGCGAGGCGCGCAGCAGCGGCTCATACACCCGCCGCACGCCACGCACGATGCGGCTCTCTTGCTCCGTGATGCGACCGCGCAGTGTCAGCGCCATGGCGGCCGGTACGAAGGTCAGCGACAGCACGAGTGCCGCGACCAGCGCAGTGACCACGGCGAATGCCATCGGGTGAAACATCCTGCCCTCGACGCCGGTGAGGGCAAAGATCGGCAGGTTCACCAACACCACCACGACCACGCTGACCAGGCTGGGCCGGAACACTTCGCGCGTCGCCGTGTAGACCGTGTGACCGCGCTCCGCCATGGACAGCAGCCGACCCAGATGATGCTGACGCTCGGACAGGCGCAGCAGGCAGTTCTCGACGATGATGACCGCACCGTCCACGATCAGGCCAAAGTCCAGCGCACCCAGCGACATCAGATTGGCACTGACCTTCTGCTCGACCATGCCGGTGATCAGCAGCAGCATGGACAGTGGGATGACGAGCGCAGTGACCAGCGCCGCGCGCAGATTGCCCAGCAGTGCAAACAATACGGCCACGACGAGGACGGCACCTTCCAGCAGGTTCGTCTGCACCGTCGCGATGGTCTTGTTGACCAGGTTCGTGCGATCGTAGACCGGCTCGGCGATGACGCCCCTGGGCAGCGACTTGTTGATCTCCGCCAGCTTTTCGGCGACGCGCAGGCTGACCGTACGGCTGTTCTCGCCGATCAGCATCATCGCCGTGCCGAGCACGGTCTCCTCGCCGTTCTGCGTCGCGGCCCCCGTGCGCAGCTCCTTGCCGAGCACGACATCCGCGACGTCGCGAACGCGCAGCGGCACACCGTCGCGCCTGGCGATGACGACATTGGCGATATCCGTGAGGTCGCGGAGCTGTCCGGGTGCACGGATCAGGTATTGCTCACCGGCGCGCTCGATGTAGCCGGCGCCGACATTGACGTTGTTCGCCTCGAGCGCTGTCGTCAGCTCGGTCAGCGTGAGATTGAATGCCAGCAGCTTGCCGGGGTCCGGAGTGACATGAAACTGCTTGGCGTAGCCGCCGATGCTGTTGACCTCGGACAGGCCTGGCACCTGGCGCAATTGCGGGCGGATGATCCAGTCCTGCACGGTACGCAGCGCGGTCGCGTCGTAGGCTCGGCCGTCCGGCTGCCTCGCGTCGTGGGCGGCGGTCACGGAGTACATGAAGATCTCGCCCAGGCCCGTGGCGATCGGCCCCATTTCCGGCTCGATGCCTTCGGGCAGCAGGCTCTTGGCCTCCTGCAGGCGTTGCGCGACGAGATTGCGGGCGAAGTAGATGTCGGTACCGTCCTTGAACACCACCGTCACCTGCGACAGGCCATAGCGCGACAGCGAGCGCGTGTACTCGAGGTCCGGCAGTCCCGCCATCGCGGTTTCGACCGCATAGGTGATGCGCTGCTCGGCTTCCAGCGGCGAATAGCCTGGTGCCTCGGCATTGATCTGTACCTGGACGTTGGTGATGTCGGGCACGGCATCGATCGGCAGGTGCTGGTAACTCCAGATCCCGATCGCGGCGGCGGCCGCCGTCAGGAACAGGACAATCCAGCTTCGTTCAATGGCGGTGCGGATGATCCAGTCGATCATGGCAACATCTCCTCAGTGGTCATGGCTGGCACCGGATTTCTCGATGTCCGCCTTGACCAGGAAGCCGTTTCCGGAAACGTAGCGCGCGCCAGCGGCGAGGCCGGAGGTCACCTCGACCCATTCGCCGTCGCCGCGCCCCAGTTCCACCGGGCGCACCTCGTAGGCGTCGCCGACGTTCTGGAATACCACCTGCCCGTCGCGGAAGCGCTGGACTGCCGCCTCTCTGACGGCGACCGGCACGTCAGCGCCGCCGATCAAGACCTCGGCGTTGACGTAGAGACCGGGAGTCCAGCGATGCTCGCGATTGTCGAGTCGCACCTGCACGGTCAGCGCCTGATTGCCGCCGGTACCCACCGGACTGATGCGCACAATCTCGCTCTCGCCCGGCTCGCCACCGTCCACCGCTTGCACGCGGGCCTGCTGGCCGAGCCGCAGCCGCGCGCGATCCCGTGGAAACACCGACAGCTCCGCCCACACCGTAGCCAGGTTGGCGACGGTGAACAGCGCCCCGGTACCAGTGTGCTCACCGGCGTTGGCACCGCGGCGTGTCAGGACGCCATCGATCGGCGAGGTCACGTCGTAGCTGCGCAGACTCTCATCGGATTCGACCACCGCCAGCAGTTCGCCAGACGTCACGGTGTCGCCGAGTGAGCGGGTGACCTTGCGGATCATGCCGGGATAGCGCGCGGTGACTTCCCGCACGTTCTCGGCATCGGGCGCGATCACGCCGTACAAGGGCAACACCTCGCGGATCAAACGCGGACCGGCGGTCTCCACGACGATGCCAGCGTCCCTGGCGGTGTCGGCCTCGATCGTGGTGCGACCCTGGAAGCTGTCGTAGGTCCACTCATGGCGGCGACCGCCGGATTCAGCCTGAACCTGCACCGTAAAGGAATGCGGTTCGCGCACCTCCGAGGTGCCGCGCAGATAATCGCCCTGGGGCTCGAATGCAACGTGATCAGTGGCACCTCCCAGTCGCTCCAGCCTCACCGCGAGTGTCACCGCCGGCGGGGTCACGGGCTTGCCGTCCTGCGTCGCCCACGCCCGAAACTCCGGCGCCACACCTCGTTCGAAGATGGCCAGTTCCAGCGTGAAGGCCCCGCTTTGCAGCAATCGCCCGCCGTGCGGGCCCTCGGCGCCTTCGGCATGCTCCGCGAGAGCAGCACCGGATTCGCCATCGTCATGATCCGTCGCGGCGGGTGCCTGGGACGGACCACAGGACACCAACCAGAACGGCAGGACCAGAGACAAAATGAGCGTGAGAAGGTACTTGTTCATGGTCGGCCTCAGGGAGTTTCGGTCAGCGGTTCGCCGGTCAGGCGCTCGATTTCGGCTTGCAGGATCTGGGCATTGGTCGCCGCCTCGATCAGTGCGCGCTGCGCATCGAGAAAGGCGTGCTGGCCATCCACCAGTTCAAGGTAGCTGTAGCGGCCGCGCTCGTAGGCATACTCGGTGTCCTTGAGTGCCTGCTCGAGCAGCGGCAGCACGTCCGAGCGCAGCGTGCCGACTTCATCAATGGCATGATGCAACTCCTGGGACAGCTCGAACACCTGCGCCTGCGCCGGAATCAGCGCGGCGTCGCGTTCGGCATCCACCTGTCCACGCAGCGCTTCGGCTTCGGCGATCGCGGGCGCCGCCTGCCGCCCGGAGAACAGCGGCAGCGACACGCCGACAACGATCCCCTGATCGTGCACCGCTTCGATGCGGCGCACGCCTCCGGTCACGGTCAGGCTCGGCCGGCGCTGCGCCTGTACCAACCGCATCTCGGCATCGCGCAGACGCGCTTCGGTGGCGAAGCGCAGGAAATCCGGATTGTTCGCAAGACGCGCGGCAAGGCGCTCGTAGCTGTCCACCACGGGCAGCGCATACAACGCGACCTGGACCGGTCCGAACGTCGCCGCCGAGTCGCCCCACATCGCGGCCAGCTTGCGGCGCGATGACTGCACCTCATGTTCGGCATGGCCGAGTTCGATCTCGGCTCGGCTCAATGCGGCGCGGGCGCGATACAGCTCCAGATCCGGAGACGTTGCCGCCTGCACCCGACGTTCGACCGCCGTGACGGTGGTACGCGCCAGTTCGGTCGCACGGCGGGTGAGTGCGATCTGCTCCTGGTCGGCGGCAACGTGAATGAACCGACGCGTGACCTCCGCCAGCACGTCGAGCTGCGCCGCCTGGCGCTCGACGTCGATCACCTGGCGGCCGATCTCGGCGACCGCGACGCGGGCGCCGCGCTTGTTGCCGAGCTCAATCACCTGCGACAGGGCAACGGTGTATTCGGCCGAGTCGATGCCTTGCACGTCGCCGGTGCCGAGCACATTTTCCACGTCCAGCGAGACCTCAGGCGCGGGCCGTAACGCTGCCTGCCGCAGGCGCGCGTCCTGGGCACGAAATGCGAACGCAAAGGTACGCAGCTTGGGATTGTCTCGCAGCGTCGCGGCAATCGCCTGCCGCAATGTCAGCGGGGCCGCATCCTCGGCCGCTGCCGGTCGAACCAACACGGTCAGGGTGAACAGCCACGCGCCGACCGCGCGTGCAATGAATGCTTTCATGGAAACCTCCCTGGGGTCCGCCGGTGCGGGCGCCCGGATCGAGCCGCGCCGCCCGCGAGCGGGCTGCAACGGCAACCTGCCTTCAAATCGTCAGCGGGAGGTCAGCAACGGTGGGCCGCGCAACGGCGGACGAAGGTGCGGCGGCGCCAGTGTCCTGGCGGGTAGCGGGATGGCCGTAAGGAAACGCCGCGGCGCCGGCAGCAAGCCGGAAAGGGACACCGCGACCAGCAAAGCAAGGACCAGGGTCCGCTCGGGCTTGCTTTTGGTCAGCGCGTTGTCGCTCAGGGCGACATCGGAATCGTGATGGGTCGCATCCGAACCGGGTTCGGCGTACCCGGCTTCCGCGTGATGCACGCCGAGGTCGAACAGGTGAAGACTGGCCGGCGGCTCCGAGCCATCGAAGCACAGATGCAGATGTTCGCTTCCGACCGGCCGAAACAACAGCGCGATGCACGCCAGGGTCAGCAGCAAGACTCGGGATGGAGGGGTCCGCGACATCGACATTCATTCAGTCTAACACTCGCACCCTCGGAAGAACCTTGCCCGAAGGCAACGCCTTGCGCCGCGATGGACGGCTCGCTCGGCGAGGATGGAGCGATTCGATCGCGCGAATACCTGGGCCGGCCAAACGCCGAACCAGGCGCTGCCGCACAGGTCTTTCCCGGACCTGTGCGGCAAGCGCTGAACGCTAACCCGCGGGCTGGGCTTGTGGTGCCACAGCGCCCGGCCGGGCACCAGGACCCGCGCCGCGCCCGGCGGCGCCCGGTCCAGCGCCACGCCCGGCACCGCGTCCAGCCGGCGCCGGCTGTGGCACGGCACTCTTGACGTAGTTCGGCTGGCCAATGAACGACTCCTTGGTCAGGACTTCCTGCAGGCGACAGAAATGCCACTCGGGTTTCGCCGGCGTCCAGGAGCCCTTGCTGTAATCGGCGCAGCTCACCGGCTTGGCGAGCGGATACTCTTCCAGTGGATCGTTTTTCAGGTTGTAGAACGTGCAGCTTTCCGTTTGCGGATTCTCGTCGCAGATGACCTTGTAGGTCGCGTTGCGCGCGGCAGCCTGCTTCAGGTTCGGCTTCACCGTGCTGACCGGGTTGACGGTTTCGGCGAGCTGATAGTCCTTGTCCGGATCGCGCAGATGCTGGGCTTTCTGGAACAGCAGCGGCGTGAGTGACACCGAGTCGATCGGGACCATGCCGTCACCGGTTCGATTCGGTACCGTCTTCGGCACGTCGAGACCGGCCAGTTGCAGGATGGTCGCGAACAGATCGACGCCGTTGACCCATTCGTCACTCGACGTGCCGGCCTTGATGTTCGGGCCGCGCACCGCCATCGCGACGCGGACACCGCTTTCATAGGCCGTGCCTTTGCTGCGGCCGCGCCGGGTGATGTACATGTTGTCGATGAATTCACGTTTGTCACCGAACATCCAGGTACCGTTGTCGCCGATGTAGATGATGTAGGTGTTCGGATCGAGCTTGTCGACCGTCTCAATCAGGCGCCCGGTGATGGTATCCATCGCGTTGGTCATTGCCCGCATCAGGGCTTCCGACGAACACGTGCCGACAAGCGCGGAACCGAACTGGCCATCCGGTCCGAGGCAGGCTTCCATCTCCTTGCGCGAACGTTCATCCAACGTATCGGCGTTCGGAATCACCATCGGGTTCGGCTGCTGCTGCCCGGTGATGTGCGCCAGGTTGAACGCGAACCAGGTGAACCACGGCTTGTCCGGATTCTTCGTTTCCTGTTCGGTGATCCATTGAATCGCATCAGCGGCCTTCACGACCGGCGCGAACGTGGTCGGCGCGATGCCAGGCAAGGAGCGGATCGGCGCCTTCTCGGTGCGGTACTGGTCCGGCGCGTCGCTGCTGTCCTGGATGTGGTAATCCCATTCCCAGTAGGTCTGGACGCCGCCGTGCATATTGCCGAGGAAAATATCGAAACCCGCTTCCTTGGTCTTCATGCCCGGATACTGGCCGAGACCGGCGATATGCCACTTGCCGAACAATCCCGTGCTGTAGCCGCCCTGCTCCTTCAGATCGCGAACGAACGAGCGATGCGTCTGCGACAGATAGCCGAGGTAATCGAGCACGCCGGTCTTGACCGAATAAAGCCCGGTGAGCATCGAGGTACGGGTCGGCGAACAGAAGGTGTTGACCCAGGCCTGGGAGAATTTCATGCCCGACTTGGCCAGCGCGTTGAGATTCGGAGTCGAGGCCGGATGCCCCTGGATCATCTTGTAGTCGGGATGATTGTGGCCCGAGGGGCCATATTGCTTCACCAAGTTCTCGATGAAGCCGGGGTACATCTCGGTCGTCGCATCGAAGCCGATGTCGTCGCTGATGATCAGCAGGATGTTCGGTTTCGTGTTTGCGGCCATCGCCGCCGGAGCGCCGGCAACGAATGCGGCCAGCAGGCCAGAGCGGCACAAGGTCTTAACAACGGATTGATTTTCTTTCACGTGGATTCCCGCCTCTTGAACGATTGGAAACGATGCGGCAGGCCTTATGATACAGAATGCGTGTTCTCGATAAACTGGTGGGAGAAAACATATGAGACGGCTGGTTCTGTTGCTGCTGACCGTGTTCGGCAGCGTCGCGCTCGAGGCGCAACCGCAGCCCAGTGTCGTGTTCATCATGACCGACGATGTCGGTTACGGCGACCTCGGCAGCCATGGCGCGCCGGACATCCGCACGCCGGTGCTGGATCGGCTCGCGAGCCAGGGTGCGCGCTTCACCGATTTCTACAGCAATGGCACCACCTGCTCGCCGACCCGAGCCGGCCTCATCACCGGGCGTTATCAACAACGCTACGGCATCGAGGTGCCGCTGCCCTCGTCCGATCCGACCGGGCGCGTCGGCCTGGCCGCGACGGATCATTCGCTGCCATTGCTGTTGCGTCAGGCAGGTTACGCCACTGCGCTGATCGGCAAGTGGCATCTTGGTCTCGGTGACGACAAGACGCCGCGCAAGCACGGCTACGACTACTTCTTTGGTTTCAAGACCGGCTACATCGATTACTACACCCATAACAGCGGCGCCGGAAAACCGGACCTCTGGCTGAACGATGAGCTGAAGCCGGAAGACGGCTACATGACCGATCTCATCACGCGGCATGCAGTCGATTACATTCGCGACCATGCCGCCAAGCCGTTCTACCTGTCGGTGCATTACAGCGCCGCCCATTGGCCGTACCAGGTTCCGGACAAACCCTCGGTCGCGATTCGCAATGCGGCGCATCTGCAGCCGCACGATCCCGCCGCCGGCACGCGCGCCGAGTACGCGGCGATGCTGGAGCGCGCCGATCACGGCATCGGCGAGATACTGCAAGCGCTCGACGCCGCCGGCATCGCCGACAACACGCTGGTCATCTTCACCAACGACAATGGGGGCGAATGGCTGAGCCGCAACGCACCGTTGTTCCATCGCAAATGGTCGGTCTGGGAGGGCGGCATCCGCGTCCCGGCGATCATGCGCTGGCCGGGGACGATCCCCGCCGGTCAGGTCACGCCGCAGGTCGGCATCTCGATGGATTTCACCGCGACCATCCTGGCGCTGACCAAGGCACGGACGCCCGCCGGCTATACCCCGGAAGGCATTGACCTGCTGCCGATCGTCAGCGGCCGCACGGCACCCGTCGAGCGCACGCTGTTCTGGCGCAACACCTCGGCGCGCGCCGTCCGGAGCGGCGATTTGAAGCTGGTCGTCGACGGGCAATCGAGTTTCATCTTCAACGTGCGCGCGGATGCCGGCGAACGCAACGATCTGACCAACACCAGTCAGAGTGATGCGCGGCGCCTGCGCGCACTGCTGGATGCCTGGGTGGCGGAGGTCGATGCCGAGAAGAAGATCCGGGCGCCGGAACCGGACAGGCAATGAAATCGATTCGGCGCTACCGTAGAGCCTCCAGACCCGAACCGACACAAGGGAGCAGGCTTTGAACCATGACACCAACATCGCGTTGCTGATCGACGCGGACAACAGCCCCGCCACCAAGATCGAGGAAATCCTCGGCGAGCTGGCGAACTATGGCGTGATCAACATCCGCCGCGCCTATGGCAACTGGAAGAGCTCACATCTCAAGGGCTGGGAGGCGACGCTGCACGTCTATGCGATCCAACCGGTGCAGCAATTTGCCTATACCAAAGGCAAGGGCGCGACGGACTCGGCGATGATCATCGACGCGATGGACCTCCTGTACACCCGCAAGCTCGATGGCTTCTGCCTGGTGTCGAGCGATTCCGACTTCACCCCGCTGGTCATGCGCATTCGCGCCAATGGTCTCAAGGTATTCGGCTTCGGCGAGAAGAAGACACCGGAGCCGTTCGTCAATGCCTGCTCGAAATTTCTCTATCTGGAACATCTGGGAGAACTCGAACCGGCAGCCCCGGCACCGGCACCCGACAACACGGAACCCGCCGCAACAAAAGCGACACTGCCGGCACAGCCGGCGCGACAAAGCGGCAAGGAATTGCGCGGCAACACCCGTCTCGTGAACCTGCTGCGCAAGGCGGTCGAGGCAGCGGCCGACGAGGATGGGTGGGCCCGCCTTGGCGTCGTCGGCCAACACATTTCGAAACAGGCCTCATTCGATTCCCGTAACTACGGTTACGCCAAGCTCAAGGATCTGTTCCGCGCCATCGGTCTGTTCGACATCGAGGCACGCGGCGAGAAAAAGACCATCTACGTGCGCGACAAGCGCGCCACCGCGGCGGCTTAGTTTCACCAAGCCCGCATTTAGGCGCTGCAACCGACAGCGCCACGACGGTCATCGACGCCGGTGACGCGGAGCAGCGCTTCGACCCCCACCCTCACGGTGCCAGACTCGGATTGATCAGGTATTTCGCGCCGGTCGCCTGAGTGCTGTAGGCGGCGACGGCCGCCGGTTGCAGCGCGCCGCTGAGTGAGACTTCCGCGGCGAAGTCGCTGGCGAAGGTCGTCGTGATCTCGTCCGCGATCCGCTGCCGCAATTGACGCACCCGCTCCGGACCGATCTTTGCCAGTGGCTCGGTGAACAGCCAGATACCGATGTTCCAGCCGGTGCCGAAATTGCGCGACAGTACGGTCGGAGAGGTATCGAGGCTGCCGTAGATGTACAACTGCTTGCGCGTCGGCGTGCCCAGCACGCCGGCGTTCGGATTGCCGCGGCGCGCCGCGGCTTCCATCGCGCTCAGGATGTCGTCGGCCAGATTGCCGCCACCGACCGCATCGAATGCCAGCGTCGCTCCGGTCTGCTGGATGGCGGTGATGAGTTCGTCCCGATAGTTGGGACTGCTCGAATCGACGACATGGCGCGCGCCCAGACCCCGTAACAGATCCACCTGTGCCTGCCGGCGCACGATGTTGACGACTTCGATCTGCTCCTTGAGGCAGTACTTGACCAGGATCTGACCCAGGTTCGAGGCAGCCGCGGTGTGCACCAGCGCCCGATGCCCTTCCAGCCGCATCGTTTCCACCATCGCCATCGCGGTCTGCGGATTGAGGTATGCGGCGGCCGCGACCCTCGGTGTCGTGCCCGGATGCAGCACCAGACACTGATCCGCCCGGACCAGACGGTATTGCGAGAACAGTGCGCGCGACATCACGGCAACCGTCCGCCCGAGCAGCGCCTGCGCCGCGGCTGACGATCCGGCTTCGATTACGGTGCCCGCGCCCTCCATGCCGACGGCGAGCGACTGTCCCATCCGGGCGCGCGCGGCAGCCAGCCGCTCGGCGGGAATGTCGGCCGTCAGCACCGTGTTCGCCCCGGTGCCGGTGACGCGGGCCGTGGTCAAATCCGCGCCGGCGAACAACGTGCCCATGTCGGAGGGATTGATCGGCGCCGCCTCGACCCGCAGCAGCACCTCCTCCACTCCGGGTGCACGGACTTCGACCGGCACCAGCGAGAGTTCCAGCACACCCTTGTCGGTAACCTTCGAGCGCAGTTCCAGTCCGATCGAGGGCCCCACCGCCTGCGCGAAGGTCGATGCCAGCCCCGTAGCCTGCGCACCGAGGATGGCCGTCATCGTCCGGATGAAATCACGCCGTGTGCTCATTGCAGGATCTCCTGAAGTCGACGTTAGGGTGCGCGCGCCGCAGCTACTGCACGCGGCTCGGCAGTTGCAGCGGGATCGTGCCCTCGGCATCGAATCGATGTGAACCCAGGTTGCTGCTGACGAGCCTGCCGCTCAGTTCATAGGAAACGGGACCGGCACGCGACGCGGTCAACAGCATCGTCATCTGGCGAAGCACATCGAATCCGGACACCGTGATCGGCACGGTGAGCGTCGTTTCGCCAAATCGCGGGACGACGGTCGCGGTATCGGTCAGACCGTTTGCGAGGCTCCTGCCATTCAGTTTCAGATTGAGCACCGCGCCGGTCAGCTTGATCTCGAAATCATTCGGATTCTGGATCCGCAGCGTCACCGCAAAGCGCAACTCCATCCCCTCGCCCGGCAGCGAGTCGAAACCGGCGACCCGGACGATGGGCGGTTCCCGCGGGGCGAGCCCGGCACAGGCGGCGAGACATGCCAGCAGCACCAGCGCCAGAGCGGTACGGCATGTGCCAGCAGGCTGGCGCAGCAACATTCTGGCGCAACCCGTTCGGCGCATTGGCTTGGCGACAACGACACCTGACTCACGCATCGACATTCACTCCTTACGGCGCCGTGTTCTGCAAGGGATTCTCACGCTGCCGGTAATTGGCATCGAACCGGTTCGGCAGGCGACCGTCGGCGGTGATGTAGCGCCGCTTGATCCGCCATTTGCCGTCCTGCTTTACCAGTTCCGTATCCTCGCGTCCCTGCTCATAGAGTTGCGGCAGCTTGCCGATGCCCTCGTTCATCACGCCGGTCCAGATCACGTGGGCGGTCGCGGTATTGCCGTGGATCTCGATGATCGGATTGGTCAACAGCATGTGCCCGCGACGATCGGGCGCGACCGGCGCGGCGGCGGCGGCCGGTTCCGGGCGTTCGTACAGCTGCTTGATTTCCGCATGCCCCCTGGCGACCGTTCCATCGACGTCGAGCAATGCGTCCGCGGTGAAGTACTCGGAAAGTTCGTGTGCCTTGCCCTGCGCGAGGTCGTAGTAGTAGCGCGTCAGCAGGTCCTCGACCTGGATCCGATCGAGCAAGGTCTCCGCGGTGACCTGCTGCGCGGGCGACGCATGGGAGAGCAGCAAGAGCGAAACCGCCGCAAGCAAAAGGAAGGCCCGGCGGCCCCCGGTCGCGTGGGGTGCAAGGGACTCAGTGCGGTTCATACGACGTTCCTCCTCGAGGATCGAGCGGTCGGATTATGACGCACTCTGTGGGCGGAAGACGGCGACATCTGCCGGGGCGATTGATTTTGGCATGCGCACGAACGCGCGGTATCCTGTTCGTCCCATGGGTCAAATCAAATGCTGGAGGCCTACCATGCGCCGCGTACCCTATTTGATGTGTCTTGCCTTTCTCTCGCAGCAGGTGTTGGCGCAACCGCAGCCCCAGCAACTGACACCTACGCAACAGAAGATTCAGCAGGTGCTCGCCAGCGATATCCGCACGGCCGAGGAGAAGGCGCGCGATCGCGAACGCAATCCGGTGGCGACGCTCGGGTTCTGCGGTATCAGCGAAGAAATGAAAGTCCTGGAACTGGCGCCGGGCGGTGGCTGGTACACCAAGATTCTCGGACCGCTGTTGCGCGACCAGGGCGAGTTGCACATCGTCGAGCCGGACTACTACGCCACCAGAACGGCACCTGTCTTGTCGCTGGCCGGCATGGACAAGATCAAGAAGTTCGACTGGGGAAAACCGGAGGGCGCCGCAGATCAGGGTTCCCGAGGATTCCAACCGCCGGGCAAGTGGGACGAGAAGAATTTCGATCTGGTCCTGACCTTCCGCAACTATCACAACTTTTCGATTCCGGGGCGGGCGCTGTTGAACAAGAATGTCCACGAGGCGCTCAAGCCGGGTGGCCTGTACTGCATCGTCGATCACACCCGCCGGCACATGGAGCCGGACAATCCGGAGAACGGTCGGCGTGTCGATCCCGTGCAGTTGATCAAGGAAGTGCAACAAGCCGGGTTCGCCTTGGTCGATTACAGCCGAGCCAACTATCGGCCGGACGATGAACTCCGTTTCGAAGTCGGTCGCCCCACCGTGACCGGGAATACCGATCGATTCACGATCCTTTTCAAGAAAGTCGAGAATCGATAAGCACTGTCGCGGGCATGGCCTCTCCGGCGCCATGCCCGCGACAAGTCGTTCAGCCGGGAACGGCATCATAGCGATCGCCGATGCCCTGATCGGCCCGGCCTCCGCTTTGGCGACGCGAACATGGCCCGGCGCGTCCGCGAGCACGCTCACCGCTGCTCGACATTCCCAAGCGTCTCCGCCAGCGCGCGGAGGGTCTCCGGCGTCGTGCGGCAGCAGCCGCCGATGAGGCGGGCGCCAGCGGCGAGCCAGTTCGGGGGTTCCTCGCGCCAGCTTTCCTCATCGATGCCGCCGCACCAGCATTGGTCGAAGCGATCCCAGTGTTCGCCGCTGTTCGGGTAGGCGACGAGCGGCAGGTCGATGCCGGCGAGTTCGCCGAGCAGCGTGGTCACCCAGCGTGGCGCAACACAGTTGATACCGGCGGCGATCACTTGCGGGACCGCCGCGGCCTGTTCGATCGCAGCACGCAATGATTCGCCGTCACTGATGTGACGTTCGTCGGCGCAACTGAAGCTGAGCCAGGCCGGCGCATCGAATTCATCGAGCAGATCGAGCAGCACTTCGGCTTCGCGCCGGCTCGGGATGGTTTCGATCGCGAGCAGATCCGGCTCGGCTTCGAGCAGCACTTCGAGCCGCGGCCGATGAAAGGCCTTCAACTCGCGGTTGCTCAATCGGTACCGGCCGCGATACTCCGAGCCATCGTGCAGCACCGCGCCGTACGGTCCGATCTATGCCGCAACGAGCGGTGCACGCGCCGCATCCGCGCCGGCCTCGCGGGCCAGCTCGACGCTGCGGCGCATCAGCCGCGCGGCTTCGCGGCTGCCAATGCCGTGCCGCCTGAAACCGGCGAAGTGCGCTTGATAACTCGCGGTGATCAGCACTTCGGCGCCGGCCGCGACATACGCGCGATGCACTTCGACGATCCGCTCCGGCGCCTCACGCAGCAGGCGCGCGGACCACAGTGCATCGTCGAGATCGCAGCCGCGTGCTTCGAGTGCGGTCGCGAGGCCGCCATCGAGCAAAAGAAAACTCTGGGTGGCGAGAAGGGCTGTCAGTGGATTGCGCATCGTGGTTCCTGGGCGTTGGGCGCGGTCAGCCACGCGCGGGCGGCGGCTATAATGCTCGCGCGTCTCGGGGCGTGCGGAAAATGTATTGATGAAAGCAGTGGTATTCAAGGCGGCCGGCCAGCCGTTGGTGTTCGAGGATCGGCCCGATCCGGCACCGGCACGCGACGAGGTCATCGTCGCGATTGCCGGTTGCGGCGTCTGCGGCAGTGACCTGCACATGACCGGCCAGGGATCCTTCGCCGTACCGCCCGATACCGTGCTCGGCCACGAGTTCGCGGGCCACGTCGTTGCGCTCGGCGCCGAGGTCGCTGGCCTTGCGATCGGTGCTCGTGTCGCGGTCGCGCCCTTCTCCGGCTGCGGCCGCTGCGCGGCCTGCTTGAGTGATCGACCGGCCGCCTGCGCACGACTCGAATTCCGCGGTGGGGGCTATGCCGAGTACGCGCCGGTCGCCACGCGCCAGTGCGTCCCGGTCGATGAGTCCCTCGATCTGACGATGGCGGCGCTGGCCGAGCCGTTGGCAGTCGCGCTGCATGGTGTGAACCGTGCCGGGCTGCGTCCTGGCGCGCGGGTGCTGATCCTGGGTGCGGGGCCGATCGGCCTCGCGGTCGCCTACTGGGCACGGCGCCTGGGGGCCGGTTCGCTGGCCGTGGTCGACCGACTCGCGGCGCCGCGCCCGCGGGCATTGGCAGTCGGTGCGACGGCCTTCATCGAGCGCGATGCGTCTCGTGTCCCGATCGATGCCGTTGCCGATGCACTCGGCGGCGCCCCCGAGTTCGTGTTCGAGTGCGTCGGCCTGCCGGGCCTCATCGCCGAAGCGATCGAGCATGCCGGACCGCGCGCCACCGTCGTCGTGCTCGGCCTGTGCGGCGAACCCGACACCTTCATCCCGCGCACGGCGGTCGCCAAGGAGATCGATGTGCGGACCTCGATGCTGTTCGACCTCAGCGAATATCGCACCGCGCTGGCCGCGCTCGAACCGGTCGACGCGCCGCCGCGCGTGCTCATCAGCGATGTCGTGCCGCTGGCGGCACTGCCGCGCAAGTTCGAGGCACTGCGCCAGCGCACACACGAGTGCAAGGTCCTGGTCCAACCGCGATGAACGACCGATGAAGCAGCTGCGCCTTCCACCGATCCGACGCTTGACCGGCACCATCCGGCTGCCGGGCTCGAAGAGCATCTCGAACCGCGCGCTGCTGCTCGCCTCGCTCGCCTCCGGCACGACGGAGCTGCGCAACGTGCTGCACGCCGAGGATACCGAGGTGATGATCGAGGCGCTCGGCAAGCTCGGCGTCGCGCTGTCCCACGACGGCGATCGCATCACGGTACCGGGCCGCGGCGGGCCGCTGGTGACCGAGCCGCGAACCGAAACGCTGTTTCTTGGGCTCGCCGGCACCGCGTACCGGCCGCTGACCGCGGCGCTCTGCCTTGGCCAAGGTGATTTCACGCTGGAAGGATTGCCGCGCATGTACGAGCGGCCGATCGGTCCGCTGGTCGATGCGCTGCGCGCCCTCGGCGCCGACATCCGCTATCTGCGTCAGGACGGCTTTCCACCGCTCGCGATCCGCGGCACCGGTCTTGCCGGCGGCACGATCACGGTGCCGGGTGATGTCAGCAGTCAGTTCCTGACCTCGCTGCTGCTGGTCGCGCCGCTGGCGCGCACGCCGGTCACCGCGCTGGTGCCCGGCACGCAGGTATCGCAGCCCTATCTGGATCTGACGCTGCGCATGATGGCCGATTTCGGCGTCAGCGTTATCTGCCCCTCGCCCGGCCGGTATGAGATCCCGTCCGTCGGCTATCGCGCGCCAGCGCGTTATCTGGTCGAGGGTGATGCCTCGAACGCGACCTACTTTCTCGCCGCCGCGGCCATCGCCGGTGGTCCGGTGCGGGTCGAAGGCATCGGCCAGCACAGCATCCAGGGGGACATCGCATTTCTCGATGTCCTGGAACGCATGGGCGCGTTCGTCACGCGTGCCGAGGAATCGATCACGGTGCATGCCGGCACCTTGCGCGGCGTCGATCTCGATCTGAATCACATCCCGGACGCAGCGATGACGGTCGCGGTGCTCGCGCTGTTCGCCACGGGCACGACGACCATCCGCAACATCGGCAATTGGCGCGTCAAGGAAACCGATCGGCTGCGCGCGATGGCGACCGAACTGCGCAAGCTCGGCGCGACCGTGACCGAAGGCGAGGATTGGATCGGCATCGAGCCGCCGGAGACATTCCGCTTCGCCGATATCGACACCTACGGTGATCACCGGATGGCGATGTGCTTCTCGCTGGTCGCGCTCAGCCCCTCCGGTGTGACCATCAACGATCCGGGCTGCGTCGCCAAGACCTATCCCGAGTACTTCGACGACTTCGCGCGGTTGGCGCGCGGGTAAGGTTCGCGTCGCGTTCATCGCCATGCAGCCGCTGAAACTCAGCCGCGCCTTCACGCTGATCGAACCCGGTCCAGTCGTGCTGATCACGACGCACGATGGCGCGCGATCCAACGTGATGACGATCTCCTGGACGATGGTGACGAGCTTCACGCCGACCCTCGCGATCACGACCGGCCCGTGGAACTTCTCGTACGCCGCGCTGACCGCGACGCGGGAGTGCGTCATCGCGATCCCGACCGTCGATCTGCTCGATACCGTCATCGGCATCGGCACCTGTTCCGGCGCCGATACCGACAAGTTCGCGCGCTTCGGTTTGACGCCGTTGCCGGGCAAGCACGTCAAGGCACCGTTGCTCAAGGAGTGTCTGGCGCACATCGAGTGCCAGGTCATCGATCTCGTCGAACAGCACAACATCGTCGTGCTGCAAGGCGTCGCTGCGTACGTCGATAGGGCGCGGCGCGAGCGACGCACGCTGCACGCCGTCGGCGATGGTACCTTCGTCAGCGATGGCCGTGTGCTCGATCGCCGCGAGATGATGCGATCGAAGCTGCCGGAGGGTCTGTAACGGGAGGCCGTCGGCGTCCGGTCCTTGCGCCGTCACCGGTACCGGACCCGGCTGCGGCAAGCGATCGGATTGAACGCTGCCACCCCGTATGCTTTCATGCCGTTCGCGACACGGACGCCGCGGACGGATTCACGCATTGCCCCTGCAAACGCTCCTTGGAGAATCAGATCATGTTCCGCCGACCGAAGCATGCCTGCGCCGGCTTGCCGTGCAACCTGCCGCTGCTGGCCGCAATCGACGCCTCGCGTCGTTTCACGATGATGTTCATGAAGCCCGTTGCTCGACCCGCCGCATGATCGTCTTCGGCATCGCCGGCTGGTCCGGCTCGGGCAAGACCACGCTGATCGAGAGATTGATCCCGGCGTTCGGCGCACGCGGTCTGACGGTGAGCGTGATCAAGCATGCACATCACGGCTTCGATCTCGACCGACCGGGCAAGGATTCCTTCCGCCATCGCGACGCCGGCGCGACGCAGGTGCTGATGCTCTCGGCGCAGCGTTGGGTGCTGATGCACGAGTTGCGCGGCGCGCCGGAGCCGGATCTGCAGACGCAACTCGCGTTGCTCGCGCCGACCGACATCGTCCTGATCGAAGGCTTCAAGGCCGCCGCGGTCCCGAAGATCGAAGTCTGGCGCGCGGCCAACGGCAAGGCGCCACTCTGGTCCGAAAATCCGCATGTGGTCGCGGTGGCAACCGCCGATCCGATCGATACGCCGCTGCCGGTGCTGCCGCTCGATGACGGCGCCGCGGTGGCGGCGTTCATTCGAGACTACTCGAGAACCTGACCCTCGGTCGTCAGGCCGGGTTGTCGCCGAGCGGACTCCGCGCCCTGACGCCCCGCGGCATCTGCGTTATCGGGAGACGGCGGACGCTACTGCACCAGCGGACTATCGGCGGCGGCGAGATCGATGCCTTCCACTTCGGCGCGGCCGGCGAGGATCTTCAGATACTGCGCGACCGCGCGGCGCCAGACGGTTTCGCGAAGGTAGCAGGCGATCGTGTCGCGGACTTCGTCGAACTCGCGCGGCTGGCCGGCCAAGCGTTCCAGCAACAGCACGATGTGCCAGCCGTAGCGCGTCTCGATCGGCTCCGGGGCAACCTGCCCGATTGGTGCCCGATCGAGCGCCCGTTCGAATTCCGGGCAGGTCTCTCCCGGCCCGACGAGGCCAAGCGACCCGCCTGACGCGGCCGAGGGACAGCGTGACCAGGATCGCGCCAGCCGCGCAAAGCGTTCCGGCGCGCGTGCCAGTATCCGCAGCAGGCGCGACGCGCGGCGAAGCGCGATTCGCCGCTGGACCAGGTCATCGGGCGGTGCTGGCAACAAAATGTGGGCGGCTCGATACGCCGATGGCGTGGTGAACCGTTGCCGATTGTTGTCGTACCAGGTACGGCATTCGGTCGCGGACGGCTCCGGATAGTGCAGCTCCTGCTCCAGCAGCCGTGCGATGCGCGCATCGTCACCGCGGACGATGTCCGCGCCATCACCTGGCGTGGCGGCATCCTCGATGCCGAGCCGTGCCGCCTCATCCAGCAGCAGTGCCCGCACCGACAACGCCACGGCGCTTCGCTGCCAGGACTCACCGGCGCTCGCCGCCGGATGGAACGGCATCTCGAGGCGGATCGCCTCCTCGCGGATCTCGCGTCCGTTGATGCGGATGGGATGCGGCATGTGGCCGTGACCTTAGCGAATTGCTACCTGATGCTGGCCCGCCTCAGTGGTGGCGAACCACCTGATAGCGCCGCTGCACGTACTCGATCGGCCAGCTCCAGATGTGCACCAGCCGGCTGAACGGAAACAGCGTGAACATCACCAGACCAAGGAACACGTGAATCTTGTAGATCATCGGTACATCGACGATGTAGGACCAGGCGTCACTGCGGAAAGTGACGACGTGCTGCGCCCAATGCGCCAGGTGCACCATCACGGCGCCATCGGAATGCTCGACCGAGACGAAGATGGTGGACAGACCGGTGATGAGCTGGAGGTAGATCAGCGCGATGATCGCGGTATCCATCGACGCGCTGTTGGCACGAACCCGCTCGTTGAACAGGCGGCGATACAACAGATAGCTGAGGCCAAAGAAGCAAATCGTCCCGAACAGACCGCCAAGCCAAATCGCCATCGCCTGCTTCGCGGCAGTGCTCAGACCGAAGGCGTGGTACAACTCTTTGGGCGTCAGCAGACCGAACAGGTGGCCGAAGTACAGCAGGATGATGCCGAGATGGAACAGGTTGCTGCCCCAGCGGAACGCCTGCCCGCCGCTCAGCATCTGGCTCGACATCGCGCGCCAGGTGTACTGGCCACGGTCGTAGCGCAGCAGACTGCCGAGCAGGAACACCGAGCCGGCAATGTAGGGAAACAAGCCAAACAACAATTGATGTAGATAATCCATCGGTTTTCTCCAAATCAGATTCCGCTGCCGGTCGGTTGCTGCTGGTCGACCCAGCGCACCGTGGCGGCCGCCGGTCGCGCGGCGGCCGCCGCGCAGCCATCGGCGCCGTTGCCGGCGAGGAAGGTCACCTGCTCTTCCTCCCAGATTTCGTCCATCCGCGTCAGAGTCGGGTCGGGCCCTTCGCCCGCCACCTTCCGGCGCAGTTCGTTCGCGTCAAGCGGCGTGCCGGCGATCGTCTCCAGCGCCTCGAACAGGACGCCGTACGGCGAACCGCGCTCGCGCAGGCGCGCGCCGAGCAGCACGATGACGTCGGCCGCATCGCCCAGCAGTTCGGCGACCTCCGCCGGCTCCTGGCCGGAGAGATATTCCAGCAGCAGCGGCAGATAGTCGGGCAACTCGCGCGCGGCGAGCGTGAAGCCGCGCTCCTGATAGCGTTGCAGCAGATCGACCATCGCCTGGCCGCGATCGCGCGACTCGCCGTGCACATGCTCGAACAGATGCAGCGACAGCGAGCGACCCTGATCGAACAGGCGCACGTAGTTCTCCTGCAACTCGAACAGATCCGTCACCGCCAGTTCCGCGATGAAACCATCGAGTGCCATTCGCTGCGGCTCCGGCAACATCCCCGGCGCCGCCGCAAGCGCCTGCCGGATCTCCGGCAGCGCCGCGTGCAGCTCGGCGTCCGGATAGCACAGCAGCCGTGAAACGACGCGCAGCAGCAGCATGACCGCGCCCTAAGCCTTTTCCGGTTCGCGCGTGCGCTCGACCCGAATCGGGAAGAACTTGCGCTTGGTCGTCGGATGGCCGCCGAAGATGTCGGCATCGGCGCTGCCACCGCTGCAATCGCCGCCGAAGCTGAAGCCGCAGCCGCCGCGCTCGCTGATGCCGTCGTAGATCGACTTCGCGTACTCGCGCTGATTGCTCGGGATGACGAAGCGATCCTCGTAGTTCGCGATCGCCATGATGCGATACATGTCCTCGACCTGGGCGACGGTCATGCCGACCCGCTCGAGCACCTCGGGTGCCTCGCGGCCATCGACGGTGCGGGCGCGCATGAAGGCACGCATCGCCAGCATCCGTTCCAACGCCACCTTGACCGGAACCTCCTCGCCGGCGGTCAACAGGTTCGCCAGATAACGCACCGGGATGCGCAGCTTGTCGACATCCGGAATCTCGCCGTTCATGCCGAGCGCGCCGGCCTCTGCGGCCGATTGGATCGGCGACAGCGGCGGGCAATACCAGACCATCGGCAGCGTTCGGTACTCGGGATGCAGGGGGAACGCGACCTTCCAGTCCAGCGCCATCTTGTAGACCGGCGAACGCTTGGCCGCTTCCAGCCAGTCGTCGGGAATGCCCTGCGCCAGCGCCTCGGCGATCACCTTGGGATCGTTCGGGTCGAGGAACATGTCGAGCTGCGCCCGGTACAGGCCGCGCTCCGACGGCGTGCTCGCCGCCTCCTTGATCCGATCGGCGTCATACAGCAGCACGCCGAGATAGCGGATGCGGCCGACGCAGGTCTCCGAACAGACGGTCGGTTCGCCGACTTCGATGCGCGGATAGCAGAAGATGCACTTCTCCGACTTACCGCTGCGCCAGTTGAAATAGATCTTCTTGTACGGACAGCCGGACACGCACATGCGCCAGCCGCGGCACTTCTCCTGATCGATCAGGACGATGCCGTCCTCTTCGCGCTTGTAGATCGCGCCCGACGGGCACGAGGCGACGCAGGCCGGATTGAGGCAGTGCTCGCACAGCCGCGGCAGGTACATCAGGAAGGTATTCTCGAACTGGCCGTACATTTCCTTCTGTACGCCATCGAAGTTGTAATCCTTCGAGCGGTGCACAAACTCGGTGCCGAGGATCTCTTCCCAGTTCGGACCCCATTCGATCTTTTCCATGCGCTTGTCGGTGACCCACGAGCGCGGCCGCGCGGTCGGCATGGTCTTGCTGTCGCCGGCATTCTGCAGATAGGCGTAGTCGAACTTGAACGGTTCGTAGTAATCATCGATCGCCGGCATGTCCGGGTTGGCGAAGATGTTCGCCAGGATGCGCCAGCGGCCGCCGATGCGCGGTTGCAATTCGCCGCCCTCCAGCTTCCAGCCGCCGTGCCAGCGCTCCTGGTTCTCCCACTCCTTCGGGTAGCCGATGCCGGGCTTGGTCTCGACGTTGTTGAACCAGGCGTACTCCATCCCTTCGCGCGAGGTCCAGACGTTCTTGCAGGTGACGGAACAGGTGTGGCAACCGATGCACTTGTCCAGGTTCAGCACCATGCCGATTTGCGCTCGAATCTTCATTTATGCACCCTCTCCGTGAACCGTATCGCCCGGCGATTCGCCGTCCATCCAGTCCACCTTGTTCATCTTGCGGACGATGATGAATTCGTCCCGATTGCAGCCGACCGTGCCGTAGTAGTTGAAGCCGTAGCTGTACTGGGCATAGCCGCCGATCATGTGCGTTGGCTTCAGCACCGCGCGGGTCACCGAGTTGTGGATGCCGCCGCGCATGC
>JADLEV010000009.1 GCA_020845935.1 Gammaproteobacteria bacterium | reverse complement strand
TCCCTCAGACCGGCGAAGTCGAGTAGCGCGGCAATCGGCGTGCCGATCCGCACCTCGTAGTTGCCCGGCGCCGGTACCGCGCCGGCCACGGTCACCAGCCGCGACACGACCGGCTCGCCGTGCTGGATCGCCCGCGCCACCGCTGCCGCGGTCGCGACATTCTGCACCAGCGCCCCAACATGAATCGTCAGGCCCCCACTCGGCACCACACGGCCGGTGACAGCGAACAACAGTTGCTTCTCGCCACCGGCGGGGTAGATGTCGGGAACCGCAACGATCTCGATCTCCGCGAGTTCGACGCGCCGCAACGCGGCCAGCGCGGCGGGCATCGCTTCCTCCAGCGCGATCACACAGCGCGCTGCGCCGAGCGCACGGGCAAGCAGCCTCGCGCCGGCCACGACTTCGTCGGCCCGCTCTTGCAGCAGCCGGTTGTCGCAGGTGACATAGGGCTCGCACTCGGCGCCATTAATGATCAGCGTATCGACGCCATGGTTCGCGCCCTCGCGCAATTTGACGTGGCTGGGAAATCCGGCACCGCCAAAACCGGCGATGCCGGCACGGTGGATCAATTCGCGCAGCGTGTCCGGATCGGCGTAGAGATACTCCTCAAGGCCGGCATGCGGACACCAGGCATCCCGACCGTCGCTGTCGATGACGATGCAGGGAGCATTGAGTCCTCCCGGATGCACGACTGGATACGCACCGATGGCTTTGATGACCCCTGAAGTCGGCGCATGCACCGGCGCGCTGACATAACCCGAAGGTCGTGCCAGTACCTGCCCTTTCAGGACCTGCTCCCCAACCACGACGATTGGTTCAGCCGGAGCGCCGACATGCTGCGCCAGCGGCACGAACGACTTCGGGGGTAGCGGCGCGACGCGGATCGGCGCCTGTGCCGATGCCTCCTTGTTCGCCGCCAGCCGCACACCACCCGGGAACCGCCAGGTCATCGTAGCTGTCCTGGCAGGGACGGTCCCGGCCAACGCGGCATGGGCCAGCGCCAGGTCTGCCGATCCGGGAGCGCCGAGCCGGCAAGAATGCAGTCCACCGGACAAACCGGCACGCACAGTGCGCAGCCGGTGCACCAGTCCGCGAGGATCGCGTGCAACTGGCGCGGTGCGCCGAGGATCGCGTCCACCGGACAGACCACCAGACATCGCGCGCAACCGATGCAGGCGTTCTCATCGATGACAATATGCGGCGGCTCGTGCCAGGCAATGTCCCTTGGTCGCTCCTGCCCGAGCAACGCGGCGAGTGCGGCGGCAACGGGCTCGCCGCCGGGCAAACAGCGTTCGATCGACGCCCGGCCATCGGCGAGCGCCGCTGCGTAGGGTTCGCAGCCGGCGTAGCCGCACTTCCGGCACTGCGTTCGTGGCAGCACTTCCAGCACTCGAGCGACGGCCTCGGCGGGACCTTCGCTCTTCGTGCCGAAACCGAGAAGCAGCAAAGCCGCGACCGCAAGCACCAGACCGAGCAGCAGGATCAGACCGGTCAGCACAGCGCCGACAATCCCATCGCCAGAATCGACAAGGCGATCAGCAAGGCCGGCAGGTCGCGAAACGGAACCGGGATCTCGGCCGCGGCGAGTCGCTCGCGCAATTGGGCGATGACGATCAGCAAGACACTGTAGCCGCAGGCGAGAGCAGAGGCCCGCGCCATCACCGTCGGCAGCGTCGTGGCGCTTGCCAACGTCACCAGCGCGACACCCAGCACGGTGCCATTGACCGCGAGCAGCGGCGGATACAGCCGCGCCCACTCGCGCCATGCCGGCCGCACGGCACGAACCGCGAGCCCGACGCCGTGCGCGCCGCCAAAGGCCAGCAGCGTACATGCCGGAACAGCGAGGTAGCCTGCCCGCGCCGGTTGCAACACGTAATTCAACAACAGGTAACAGCCCGCGCCGATCAGCGGTGCGACCAACAGAATCGCGACCGCAAGGCCGGCGGCGACCTCGAGTCGGCGCGTCAAGGCCTGCAGCGGTTCGAGTCCGAGCAGATGGTGCAGCGCGAGTTCACCGGCCAGCGCGGCCAGCAGCACCGCGCCAACGCCGCCGTCGCTCATTGCCGCCGGGCTACGCGCCCTTGGGCGCGTTGGCCGCGAGCATCGCGTCGATGGCGCTTTGCTCGATGCGGGTCAGCAGCGGCTGGAACGGATTGATGTCACGACCGCTGATCGTCGTGCGCACATCGTCCCAACGCAGCTCCGGATCGCGCAGGAATTCACCGACCTTCCGCGCCATTTCCGGCAGCACCGGATGCAGGTAAATCACCAGGATCCGGAACAGATGCAGCGCCATGCTGCAGATGTCGTGCAGTTCCGGCGTCGCACCGAATTCTTTCGCCAATGCCCACGGCTTGTGCCGATCGATGTATTGATTGGCGCGATCCGCGAGCGCCATCACCTCGCGCATCGCGCGGGAGTACTCCCGATTTTCATAGGCTTGCGCCAGTTCGTCCGCGGCCTGCTGAAATGCCTGCAGCAATTCTGGATCACCAATGCGATCGCTGAGCCTGCCGGCGAAGTGCTTGTGGATGAAACCGGCCGCGCGGCTCGCGATGTTGACGACCTTGCCGATCAGATCGGCGTTGACCCGGTGCCGGAAATCGTCGAGGTTCAAATCCAGGTCATCGACGCCTGAACCCAGTTTCGCCGCATAGTAGTAGCGCAGATATTCCGGATGCAGATGTTCGAGGTAGCTGCGCGCGGTGATGAAGGTGCCGCGCGATTTCGACAGCTTGACGCCGTTGACGGTCAGGAAGCCGTGGACATTGACCGTGGTCGGCAACCGAAAATCGGCACCGGCGAGCATCGCCGGCCAGAACAGCGTGTGGAAATACATGATGTCCTTGCCGATGAAGTGCACCATCTCCCCAGGCGCGCCGGCCTTGACGAATTCATGCCAGTCGCGCCCGTTGCGTTCGCACCAGTTGCGCAGGCTGGCGAAATAGCCGATCGGCGCATCGAGCCAGACATAGAAATACTTGCCCGTCTCGCCGGGAATGGCGAAGCCGAAGTACGGTGCATCGCGCGAGATATCCCAGTCCTGCAGGCCGGCCTCGAACCATTCGTCGAGTTTGCGCGCGACGGCCTCATTGAGCCGGGCACGCCCGATCCAGTCGCGCAACACGGCAGTGAAATCGCCGAGCTTGAAGAACAGATGTTCCGATTCGCGCTGCACCGGACGCACGCCGCTGACCGCCGAGACCGGGTCGATCAGGTCGGTCGGCTGATAGGTCGTGCTGCATACCTCGCACTGATCGCCATACTGATCCGTCGCACCGCAGTGCGGGCAGGTACCGCGGATGTAGCGATCCGGCAAAAACATCTCGCGCTCCGGGTCGTACATCTGCGTAATGGTGCGCCGCGCGATATGCCCCTTGGCCAGCAAGCGCTGATAAATCAGCTCGGAGATCTGGCGGTTCTCCTCGGAGTGGGTGGTGTAATAGTTGTCGAAATGGATGTGGAAGTCGGCGAAGTCGCGTCGGCGCTCGGCGCCGACCTCGGCGATCAGCTGTTCCGGCGTTATGCCATCTTGCGCCGCGCGCAGCATGATCGGTGTGCCATGCGCGTCGTCGCCGCAGAAATAGCGGCAATCGTGCCCGCGCAACCTTTGAAAGCGCGCCCAGATGTCGGTTTGCAGGTAACCGACCAGATGGCCGAGATGCGTGGCGCCGTTGGCATAGGGCAACGCCGTGGTGACGATGATTGATCTCTTGGTGCCGGACATTGCCGCGGATGCTTTCTAAAGTGACTGCCGCGGCATCCTAGCAGCCTGCCCGAGTTAGCACCATCCGCGGCGGCGGCGATGCCGATGGCCGAAACGGCTCGTGTAGAATGTCGGGCACTTCTTCCCAACTGAATGCAGATCCCATGAGCATCTCCAACGATTCCATTCGTGCCGTCCTCGGCACTGATATCGACCCGTATCTCGGCATCGACCTGGTCAAGGCCGGTGCGGTCAAGGACATCAAGATCGACGACAGCGAGGTCCGCGTGCAGATCGAACTCGGCATGCCTGCCGCCGTGTACGGGCCGGAACTCGCCGCGCGCCTGCAGGCAAAGCTCGCGCCCGTCGCCGGCGGCCGCCGCGTTCGCATCGAGGTCGATTCCAAGATCCAGACGCATGCCGTGCAGCAGGGCGTCAAACCACTGCAGTCGATCCGCAACACGATCGCAATCGCCTCGGGCAAGGGCGGCGTCGGCAAATCCACCACCGCGGTGAACCTGGCGTTGGCACTGCAACGCGAGGGCGCCAGCGTCGGTGTGCTCGATGCGGACATCTACGGGCCAAGCCAGCCGCTGATGCTCGGCTGCCAGGGCGCGCCGGAGATTACCGACGCCAAGCGCATCGTGCCGATGCAGAGCTTCGGTATCCAGTCGATTTCGATCGGCAATCTGATCGACGAGGAAACGCCGATGATCTGGCGCGGTCCGATGGCGACCGGTGCGCTGCAACAGTTGCTGAACGACACCGACTGGCAGCCGCTCGATTACCTCGTCATCGACCTGCCGCCGGGCACCGGTGACATCCAGTTGACGCTGTGCCAGCAGATCCCGCTGAGTGGCGCCGTGATCGTGACGACGCCGCAGGACATTGCACTGCTCGACGCTCGCCGTGGCTTGAAGATGTTCGAGAAAGTCGGCGTCCCGGTGCTCGGCATCGTCGAGAACATGAGCACGCACATCTGCGGCAAATGCGGTCACGAGGAACACATCTTCGGCGCCGGCGGCGGCGCGCGGATGGCCGATCAGTACGGCGTCGATCTGCTGGGGTCGCTGCCGCTCGACATCCGTATCCGTGAAGGAGTCGATCACGGCCGGCCGACGGTGATGGCGGAACCGGACTCGGCGATTGCCCACAACTACATCGAGATCGCGCGCAAGGTGACCGGCAAGCTGGCCCGCCGGGCGAAGGACTTCACCGCCAAGTTTCCGCGCATCGTCGTCGAGAACAAGTAAGGAAACAGCGCATGCCCATCAAGTCCGATCGCTGGATCCGGGAAATGGCAGCGCGCCACCGGATGATCGAACCATTCGAACCGGATCAGATCCGTCAGGGTGAGCACGGCAGGGTGATTTCGTACGGCACTTCGAGCTACGGCTACGACATCCGCTGCGCGCCGGAATTCAAGGTCTTCACCAACATCAATTCGGCGATCGTCGATCCGAAGGCGTTCAACCCGGCGAGCTTCGTCGACATCAATGCCGATGTCTGCATCATTCCGCCGAACTCGTTTGCGCTGGCCCGAACCGTGGAGTTCTTCCGCATCCCGCGCAACGTGCTGACCATCTGCCTCGGCAAGTCGACCTACGCACGCTGCGGCATCATCGTCAACGTCACGCCGCTCGAACCGGAGTGGGAAGGTCACGTGACGCTGGAATTCTCGAACACGACGCCGCTGCCGGCGAAGATCTACGCCAACGAAGGCGTGGCCCAGGTGATTTTCCTGGAAGCGGACACGGTCTGCGAGACGTCCTATGCCGATCGCGACGGCAAGTATCAGGGACAGACCGGGGTGACTTTACCCAAAGCGTAAACGCCGCGCCGTGCTACACCTTCCGCAATACCACGTGGAAGGTCTGCTCGCGTGCTTCACACAGCAGCAACTCGTGGCCGGTCTGTTCGGCGAACGCGCGGAAGTCCGCGAGCGCGCCCGGATCGGTCGCGATCACGTGCAGAGTCTCCCCGGCCGCCATCGACAGCAGCTCGCGCTTCGCTTTCAGGATCGGCAGCGGACAGTTGAGCCCGCTGGTGTCGAGTTCGCGATCACTCGATGCCGTGCCGGCCGTCGCGGTCGAGGACACCGCTGGCTCGAACCGCAATGCGACCGAATTGATGCAGTAGCGCTGCCCGGTCGGCGGCGGGCCGTCCGGGAAGACATGCCCGAGATGCGCGCCGCAGTCGCTGCAGCGCACCTCGATCCGGCTCATGCCGTGGCTCGTATCGCGGTGCATCGCAACCGAGCTGGCGACCGCCGTCTGCCAGAAGCTCGGCCAGCCCGTCCCCGAATCGAACTTGTGCGCGGCATCGAACAACGTCTTGCCGCAACAACTGCAATGATAGACACCCGGCTGCTTGTTCGCGGCGTACTGACCGCTGAAGGGCGCCTCGGTACCGCCCAGGCGGCAGACCCGATATTGTTCGGCCGTCAAGCGTTGCCGCCATTCCTCGTCGGTAAGTTCGAGCGTTGTCATCGTTCAGACGGCCTCTGCGCATGGCTTGATTGGTGAAACTCGTTGCGAGCTTAACCCGGAACAACGCACTCCTCGATCTATTGGAGTCGCGCCGACCCATGCGCGGGGACGCCCAGGCTTTTGCAGCACATCCTTAAGAAAGTTGCGCAACGGCCGATGACGGCTATCATTGTGGCGAACTGCCTGTGTCGTGCCTCGCCATATTCCCAGGCCAACGACACAGCGGCTGCGGCGTCATTCGGCAGGGACAAACATTCGGATTCAGGTGACGGGAGGACGACAGTGAGAATCGCGCTATTGGAAGACGATCTGGATCAGGCCCGCCTGCTGGTCGAATGGCTGCGCGCGGCCGGTCACCACTGCGATGGCTATTCCGCCAGCAAGGCGTTCCTCCGCGCCGTCAAGCGGGAGAGTTACGACCTGCTGCTGCTCGACTGGATCGTGCCGGAAATGAACGGTCTGGAAGTGCTGAAGTGGGTTCGCGAAAACGTCGAATGGCGGGTCCCGGTGATGTTTCTCACGGCACGCGATCAGGAAGAGGACATCGTTCGCGGCCTGGAATACGGTGCGGACGATTATCTGGTCAAGCCCGCGAAACAGCGGGAACTGCTGGCCCGAATCAACGCCCTCGGCCGGCGCGTGGCCACGGTCGAACCGGATCAGCTCGAAATCGAGTTCGAGCCCTACAGCATCGACCTGCGCCATCATCAGGTGAAGCGCGCCGGGGAACCGGTCGATGTCACGCAAAAGGAGTACGAGTTGATCGTGTTCCTGTTCCGCAATATCGGACGCGTGCTGTCGCGCGGCCATATTCTCGAAAGCGTCTGGGGCCGCAATCCGGACATCAACACGCGTACCGTCGATACCCACGTCAGCCGCATCAGAACCAAACTCGCGATTCAACCCGAACTGGGCTGGAAGCTGTCTTCGATTTACCAGCATGGCTATCGGCTGGAGCGATTGAACTGATTCATCGCTAGGTCCGGAACGGTCCTCGCCGGGACTTGTTCAGCACCGCCGCGGCGGATGGAGCCAACTCCGCGAGGCTGCTAGTATTGCGGCCCATGACAACCCTCATCAATCGCCGGCGCAGCGTGCCGGTTCTGGTCGGATCGGTCGGTATCGGTGGCGACCATCCGATCGCCGTGCAGTCGATGACCAATACCGACACCGCGGACGCGGCCGCCACGGCGCAACAGGTCCGTGAGCTGGCCGCGGCGGGGTCCGAACTGGTTCGGATCACCGTCAATACCGAGGCCGCCGCCGCCCAGGTCGCGACGATTCGGCGGCTGCTCGACGATACCGGCTGCGCGGTGCCGCTGATCGGCGATTTCCATTACAACGGCCACCAGTTGCTGCGCCAGTATCCGGAGTGCGCCGCGGCACTGGCCAAGTACCGCATCAATCCCGGCAACGTCGGCTTTGGCCGCAAGAAGGACGCCCAGTTCGCGACGATGATCGCGATCGCGCGCGATGCCGACAAACCGGTGCGCATCGGCGTCAACTGGGGCAGCCTCGATCAGGAGTTGCTGGCGCGGCTGCTGGACGACAACGCCCGGTCGCCCAGCCCCAAGGACTTGCGCGACGTGACGCGCGAAGCGCTGGTCACGTCGGCACTGTCGAGCGCGGCTCGCGCCGAAGAACTCGGCCTGCCGCGCGATCACATCGTCCTTTCCTGCAAGGTCAGCGGCGTGCAGGATCTGATTGCGGTCTATCAGGACCTTGCCGGCCGCTGCGACCACGCGTTGCATCTTGGCCTCACCGAAGCCGGCATGGGATCCAAAGGCATCGTCGCCTCGACCGCCGGCATGGGCTATCTGTTATTGCAGGGCATCGGCGACACGATCCGTGTCTCCTTGACGCCGGAGCCCGGGAGTTCGCGTACCAAGGAAGTGATCGTCGCCCAGGAGATGCTGCAAACGCTCGGCTTGCGCGCCTTCGTTCCACTGGTGACTTCCTGTCCCGGCTGTGGCCGGACCACCAGCGTGTTCTTTCAGCAACTCGCCGCCGAAATCCAGGATTATGTCCGCCGGCAGATGCCACTCTGGCAACAGCGTTACCCCGGTGCCGAGACTCTGACGCTCGCGGTCATGGGCTGCGTCGTCAACGGTCCCGGCGAAAGCCGCCATGCCAACATCGGCATCAGTCTGCCCGGCAAGGGCGAAGCACCGGTCGCGCCGGTTTTCATCGATGGCGAGAAGGTGACGACGCTGCGCGGTGACGACATGGCGGACGAGTTCAAACGCATCATCGACGACTATGTCGCCCGCCGGTACGGCGGCGCCTTCGCGCGCCCGGCGCGGCAAGGGTTGGCGTGATCGGGCCGATCATCGGCGCGCGCCACCACCACTTCTGACGCGCATGCACCTGCATATCCTCGGCATCTGTGGCACGTTCATGGCCGGCCTCGCCCGGCTTGCGCGCGAATTGGGCCACACCGTGACCGGTGCCGATGCCAATGTCTACCCGCCGATGAGCGAGCAGTTGCGAGAACTCGGCATCGTGCTGCATGAAGGTTACGATGCCGATCAACTCAATCCGGCGCCGGACCTGGTCCTGGTCGGAAATGCTTTGTCCCGCGGCAATCCTGCGGTCGAAGCCCTGCTCGATCGCGGCATTCCTTATCAATCGGGTCCGGCCTGGCTTGCCAGCGCGATCCTGCCGGGGCGACATGTGATCGCGATCGCCGGGACCCACGGCAAGACCACGACGACGAGCCTCGTCGCCTGGATTCTGGAGCAGACCGGCCAGCGTCCCGGATTCCTGGTGGGCGGTGTGCCCGGCAATTTCGGCGTCTCGGCACGGCTCGGCGAGGGCTCCTTGTTCGTCATCGAAGCCGACGAGTACGACACCGCGTTTTTCGACAAGCGCTCGAAGTTCGTGCACTACCAGCCGCGCACGGTGCTGCTGAACAATCTCGAATTCGATCACGCCGACATCTTCGCCGACCTCGCGGCGATTCAACGCCAGTTCCATCCCCTCGTTCGCACCGTACCGGCGAGCGGCCGCATCATCCGACCGACCGCCGCGCCGACGCTCGATGCGGTGCTGCTGCAAGGTTGCTGGACGCCGATCACCATCTTCGGCGAGGACGCCGCGGATTGGACCATGCTGCCCGCCGCCGCGGACTGGTCCCGCCTGCGCATAACGCACGGTGCGCACCGTTGCGACATCGAATCGACGCTGTTCGGGCGCCACAACGCCTGGAACACGATCGCCGCGCTCGCCACGGTGCATGCCGCCACCGGCCTTGAAACCGAGGATTGCCGCGCGGCACTCGCGAGCTTTCGCAACGCACGGCGCCGCCTCGAACCGGTGCCCTGCGGGCCTGATATCGAGTTGTATGACGATTTCGCGCATCACCCGACCGCAATCCGCGAGACGCTCGCCGCGCTGCGGGCGCGAGTTGGCGGCGGCCGCATTGTCGCAATCGTCGAACCACGCTCGAACACGATGCGCCTCGGAATCCATGCCGAGGAACTCGCCGGCGCGCTGACGGAGGCTGATCACACCTTTCTGTTGCAGCCGCCCGACCTGCACTGGAGCATCGGCGATGCCACAAGGCAACTCGGCGATCGCCGCACGGTATGCGACAGCGTCAGCGCCTTGGCCGACGCCGTTGCCGGGGCCGCGCATTCCGGCGATCACCTGCTCCTCATGAGCAACGGCGGCTTCGGTGGTCTGCGAGATCTGTTGCGGCAACGGTTCGGCGTGAATGGTTGATCGGACACGCCGAACCAGAGCCCGCCCCACGCTGCTCCCCACCGGTGCGGTGTCAGTGTGGCTCGCGCTGGCCTCACTCCAGGCGGTGGCTCAGAACCCTGTTAGCGGCTCGCTTTCCTGTGGTCCCAGGCTGCAATTGACGGTCCGGCCGGAACCGAAACAGTCCAACCTGATCCCAGGCACGGTCGAAGTCAGCGCCGATGCCGCTGCGCTGGTTCGCGACGGGGTGTCGCGTTTGAGCGGCAACGTCGAACTGGTCCGCGACGACACCGCCTTGCGCGCAAAGCAAGCTGAGTACGACGACATCGACCAGGTGATCGACGTGACCGATGAGGTCGAACTCTGGAGCAAATCGATCTACTGGCACGGCGACCACGGTCGCTATTGGCGCGAGGAGGATCGCGCCCAGCTCGACGACGGCACCTATCAGTTGCTCGAACGGATGGGGCGCGGCAAGGCCGACAGCGTGGAAGTCGATCGCGCCAACGGCATCACGCGTCTGTTCGACGTGATGTACACGACCTGCGCGCCGGAATCGCCCGCGTGGCGCTTGCATGCCAGCAAGATCCGCCTCGACCACGACGCCGATCGCGGCGAGGCCAGCCATGTCCTGCTGCGGGTGCGGGATGTACCGGTGTTCTATTTTCCCTGGCTGTCGTTTCCGTTGAGTGACGCCCGCCAGTCCGGTTTTCTGACGCCGACCCTGGGTAGCAGCGCGGATTCCGGCATCGATGTCGCGTTGCCCTACTACTGGAACATCGCACCGCATCGTGATGCGACCCTCACGCCCCGCGCAATCATCAACCGCGGCTTCATGCTGGGCGGGCAGTATCGCTACCTGTACGACCGGCAGGGCGGGCTGGTCGAGTTCGAAGCCATGCCCAATGACTCGCTGCGCAACGATCGCTCGCGCGGGCGCATCACGCTCGAGCATCAGGCCTCGTTTGCCTCCGGGCGTGGCGCCCTGCGGCTCGACTTCCGGCGGGTTTCCGATCCGCGCTACTTCGAGGATTTCGGCCGCAACATCGATCTGACCAGTACCCGTTTTCTGCCACAGACGCTTGCCGTCGATTACGCCAGCCGCTACTTCGCGCTGCAGTCGCGCCTGGAGAGCTACCAATCGGTCGATCGCAGTCTGCCGGACCAATTCAAACCCTATCTGCGCCTGCCTTTCATTGCGGTGCAGACCAACCTGCCGCAACCGGAGGGGCGTCTGCGCTACAGTCTGAACGGCGAGGCAGGCTACTTTCAGCGCTCGCACAGCGTCTCCGGTGCCCGGATCGACCTGATGCCGCAGATCTCGTACCCGATTCGCAAGGTCGGCTACTTCCTGATTCCGAAACTGGAACTGCGCCATACCGAGTATCTGCTCGACCAGGTCACACCAACGGCTCAGAACCATTACTCCCGAACCGTGCCGATCCTGAGCGTCGATTCCGGAGTCCTGCTGGATCGCTCGGTCCGATTGTTCGGCTCCGACTACCTGCAATCGCTGGAGCCGCGGCTGTTCTATCTGCTGGTCCCTCGGGTCGCGCAGGATGATCTGCCCGTGTTCGACAGCTCCATCTATGAAACGAGCTTCAGCACACTGTTTCTCGACAATCGCTTCTCCGGCCGCGACCGTGTCGGCGACGCGAACCAGATCGCCGCGGCGGTAACCACTCGGCTGATTCAGAACGATACCGGCCACGAACGGATCCGCGCCAGCCTCGGCCAGATTTATTACTTCCGCAATCGCACCGTCGGTCTGCCCTTCGCGCCCGACGAAACCGCTTCGAGATCGGAATTTGTTGCCGAACTCGCTGGCCGCCTGACCAATAGCTGGACCGCACGAGCCACCTGGCAATGGGATCCGGAGATCGGCAATACCCAGAAAGCGACCTTCGCGGTCCGCTGGCAACCCGATCCGGAACGCGTTCTCAACCTCGCCTACCGGCTGCGTCGCAACGCGCTGTATTCGTATGAAGTGAAACAGACCGATGTCTCGGTACGGTGGCCGATTACGTCCCGGGTCGGCGCCGTCGCGCGCTGGAATTTCTCGATTCCCGATACACGCAGTCTCGAGACCGTAGCAGGCATCGAATACAACAGCTGCTGCTGGGCCATCAAGTTTCTCGGCCGGCGGTTCCTGCGCAATACCGAAGGCGACTTCGACCACGCCTTCTTCATGCAAGTCGAATTCAAGGGCTTGGCCGGCATCGGTCGCAGCACGACCTCGTTCCTGCAGCAGAGTATTCCCGGCTACGCCTCCTGGTTCTGATGCAACGGCTCGCAGCGCGTCCGGATCCGAGCGCCGTTGCCCTGCAACAGGCTGGTAGAATACGGCACATGCACTTCGTCATCTCGCGACCCCGATCCCGCTCCGCGACCCTGGTCGCCCTGCTTTTCTCCAGTTGGCTGCTGCCGGCCCTGCCCCTGGCCGCCATGGAACTCGACCGCATCATCGCCGTGGTCGACGAAACGGTCGTCCTGCAGAGCGAACTCGACGAGCAGTTGCAGCGCGTCCGCGAACAGATGCGCCAGCAAGGCGGCAACATGCCCCCGGTGACAGTCCTGGAAAAGCAACTGCTGGAACGATTGATCGTCGAAAAGGTGCAGTTGCAACTCGCCGAACGGATGGGCATGCAGGTCAGCGAGCCGATGCTCGACCGGGCCATCGCCGACATCGCCGAACGCAACGACGTCTCGGTCGAGCAATTCCGCCAGGTCCTGGAGCAGGAGAATGTCGATTACGCCGATTTTCGCGAGGACATTCGCCGGCAAATCCTCATTTCCGAACTGACCCGGAACGAAGTCGAGGACAAGATCGTCGTGACACCCGCCGAGATTGACGCGTTCCTCGCCAATCAGGTGTCACAAGGAGAAACCGACACCCAGTATCGGCTGTCGCAACTGCTGGTGGCCGCGGCCGAAGGCGACCGCGAGGGGCGTGCCGCGGCACGCGCCCACGCCGAGGAATTGCTCGCGCAACTGCGTGCCGGCGCCGACTTCGCCACAACCGCCCGCGGCATCCCGGGCAGCCCGCGCGCCAACGAGGGCGGCGACCTCGGCTGGCGCAAGGCGAACGAGGTGCCGAGCCTGTTCGCCGATTTCGCCGCGCGCGCGAACAAGGGCGATCTCAGTGGGCTGATCGAAAGCTCGAGTGGCTTTCACATCGCACAGCTGACGGATCGCCGGGACGGCGAGCCGGTCATGATCGAACAGGCCAAGGCGCGCCATATCCTCATTCAGCTGAATGAACTCGTGACCAAGGAGGATGCCCGTACGCGCCTGCAGCAATTGCGTCTGCGGCTTGAAGGCGGTGACGATTTTGCAGCACTGGCGCGGACCCACTCCGACGACCGGGCCTCGGCGCTGGCGGGCGGTGATCTGGGTTGGGTCAGCCCGGGGCAGATGGTTCCCGAGTTTGACCAGATGCTGGCGCGCACGCCAGTGGGCGGGATCAGCCCGCCCTTTGAAACGCAATACGGCTGGCACATCCTGCAAGTTCTCGATCGTCGCTCCCACGACAGCACCGAGGAAACACTCCGCGCCAAGGCGCGGGCCGCGATTCTGCAGCGCAAGGTGGACGAGGAACACCAGAACTGGTTGCGCCGGTTACGCGACGAAGCCTATGTCGAGTACCGCCTGCTCGAAGAATAGCGCGATCCGTATTGTCGTCACGCCGGGCGAACCGGCCGGGGTTGGTCCCGACCTGGCGCTTGCACTTGCGACGCGCTCGTTTCCCGGCATCCATCTGACGATCTGTGCCGACCCCGCCTTGCTCGCCGCGCGCGGTCGCGAACTGGGCCTGCCACGGATCGACGTCGACGGTCGTGACCTATCGGCGGCGGAAGCGCTTTGCATCGAGCCGATCCCGCTGCGCGTGCCGGTGCGCCGTGGCCACCCGGATCCGGCCAATGCACCCTATGTTCTGGCGTGTCTCGATCGCGCCGTCGACGGATGCCGCGCCGGTGAATTCGATGCGCTCGTCACCGGCCCGATCCAGAAGAGCACCATCAACGCCGCCGGGATTCCGTTTACCGGCCACACCGAGTATCTGGCGCTGCGCACCGGTGGTGCCAGGCCGGTGATGGTGCTCTGCAACGAGTCGCTGCGGATTGCCCTGGTGACCACACATCTGCCACTGCGCCTGGTGCCTCAGGCCGTCACGAGCGCGGCCGTCGAGGAAACGATCGACATCGTCTGGCGCACGTTGCGCGATCACTATGGAATTCCGGCTCCAACCGTGGCCGTGCTCGGTTTGAATCCCCATGCCGGAGAAAACGGCGCGCTCGGCACCGAGGAGCGTGACCGTATCGAACCCGCCATCGAAAGACTGCGCGCCCGGGGACTGCGGCTGATCGGCCCGCTTTCCGCCGACACCGCCTTTCTGCCGGCACGGCGTGCGGTGGTCGATGCCTACGTTGCGATGTACCACGACCAGGCCTTGCCGGTGATCAAGACCCTTGGCTTCGGCACCGCCGTCAACGTCACGTTTGGCCTGCCCATCATTCGCACGTCGGTCGATCACGGCACCGCGCTGGAGCTCGCCGGCACCGGCAGGGCCGACAGCGGCAGTGTGCTGGCGGCCATCGCGGAGGCGGCACGGCTGGTCACCGCCCGGCGCGCCGCACGGAGCTGACCGAGGATGCGTACGAGACAACCCTACGGCCAGCACTTTCTCGTTGATGACACGGTCATCGAACGCATCCTTGACGTCTTCGGCGTCGTGCCCGGCGAGCGGATCATCGAAATCGGGCCTGGTCGCGGCGCGCTCACGGAACCGTTGCTGCGCGCCGGCATGTTCGTCGACGCGATCGAAATCGATCCGAAAATGATCCGTGCGCTCGAGACACTGGCGCAACGCTACCCCGGCCTGACCATCCACCACACGGATGCACTGCAGCTCGATCTGGCCGATTTCGCGACCGCGGAGCGGCCGGCGCGCCTGATCGGCAACCTGCCCTATCAGATCTCGACACCGCTGCTGCTGCACCTGTCGGCGCAGATCACGAGGATCCGTCAGATGACGTTCATGCTGCAACGCGAGGTGGTCGCGCGGCTGGACGCCGCACCCGGCAGCAAGGACTGGGGCCGCCTCGGCATCGCGCTGCAATGCGACTGGGATATCGACTACCAATTCGATGTCCCGGCCGCGGCCTTCGCACCACCGCCCCGCGTCGTGTCGAGCGTGCTGACGCTGTGGCGACACCCGGATCGCTACCAGATCATCGACCGTCCCGGTTTCGTGGAACTCGTGAGGCTCGCGTTCCAGCAACGCCGCAAGACGTTGCGCAATGCGCTCGCGGGACGAATCGACCAGGCCGGATTCGAGCGGGCAAACATCGATCCATCGAGGCGCGCGGAGCAGCTTTCGATCACCGAATTCGTCCGGCTCGCAAACCTGAAAGGTTCATAGCAAGTTGCGTCAGCTTTCTATCTGGATTGATTAACTAGGCAAGCTAACTTGCTGACGCGAATGGCCTCCTGAGGTTATTCACAATTACTGTGGATAACTCTGTGGATACCACGTCGATTACTGCCCTTCGGGCTCGCCGATATTAAGATTCCGTTAAATCGGCGAAGAATTGAGCAACGAGCTCATCTGATTGTTTTTATTGGATATTCATCGATTCTCGGGGAAATTTCCCATTCCGGGGCAGGGTTGAAACAGTTGCTTTTCTTGGTTTCGTGTGTGCGGTGTGCATAAACATGGACTGAGTCCTGAGACAGTTGCGGTGTTTTCGCGGTTATGACCGAAGCGTTCACTAACTTTCGACCGATCATTGCCCCCTGTCGTCGTGCCGCGTCGCGGACCGACAGCCCCGAGCCCCCGCGCTATCATCCGCGACAGACCTTCCCGCCACCCAATTCGGAGACCGCCGACGATGCCTTCCGCAACCCTCCATTCGGAGCCGCCACGGCCGCTCGAGGGCGTGACCGTCGTCGAGGTTGGCCAGTTGATTGCCGGTCCCTTTGCCGGCACCCTGCTGGCCTATTTCGGTGCCGACGTCATCAAGATCGAACCGCCGGGCAAGGGTGACCCGCTTCGTACCTGGCGGATCCTCGACGGTCGCGGCACTTCCTGGTGGTGGTGGTCGCAAAGCCGCAACAAGCGCTCGGTCACCGCCGACCTGCACCATCCCCAGGGCCGCGAGCTGGTACGTCGCCTCGCCGGGCGGGCGGAAGTCCTGATCGAGAATTTTCGGCCCGGCCAGATGGAGCAGTGGGGACTCGGACCCGATGACCTTCTCACCGACAACCCCAGCCTGATTTACGCGCGGGTTTCCGGCTACGGCCAGACCGGACCCGCCGCCGGCAAACCCGGCTTCGCCTCCGTCTGCGAAGGCTTCGGCGGCTTGCGGTTCATCAACGGATTTCCCGGAGAGGTCCCGGTCCGGCCCAACCTGAGCCTCGGCGACACCTTGGCCGGCCTGCATGCGGCACTGGGCGTGCTGCTCGCCTATATCCACCGGCAACGAGGC
>JADLEV010000008.1 GCA_020845935.1 Gammaproteobacteria bacterium | reverse complement strand
GCAACTGGCGGGCGAGTGCCATCGCGGTACCGTTCGGCGTCGCGAAGAACACGAGATCACACTCGGCCAGCCGCCGCGGCTCGGGGGCTTCGAAGGTATCCCGCACCACCCCGCGCAGGCTGGGCCAGACGTCGGCGACGGGCATGCCCGCTTCGCCGCGCGAGGTGACCACATGCAGGCTGAGGTGCGGATGCGCGGCCACCAGCCGCAACAAGTCCGCGCCACTGTAGCCGGAGCCGCCAACGATCCCGGTCTTGATCATCGCAACAGATTCTCCCGGTTTGCGCCGCCTGGCGGCGGACGGTAATTACGCCTGAAAGAACGACGTTTGATTATACTGCCGCGGCTCCCGCCGCCAGTTGGTAGCGGCCATGCCCCGCGCAACGCAGCGCGGAACCGAGGAACCGTTCATGTTGTGGCTCAAGGCCTTTCACATCATCTTCATGGTGACCTGGTTCGCCGGGCTATTCTACCTGCCGCGTCTTTACGTCTACCACGCCGAAAGCCGGGATCCGATCAGCATCGAACGGTTCAAGGTGATGGAACGCAAACTCTACCGCGGCATCATGACCCCCGGCGCGCTGATTACCTTCGTGCTCGGCTGCGCGCTGCTGTACCAGCTCGGCCTCGACTGGCTGAAACAGAGCCACTGGATGCACGTCAAGCTGCTGCTGGTCGCCGTGCTCGGCGGCTATCACTGGTACCTCGGCCGCTTGCGGCTGGCGTTCGCCACCGACGCCAATCGGCACGGCCATGTCTTTTACCGCTGGCTCAATGAATTCCCAGTACTGATCCTGATTGCGGTGGTGTTGCTCGCCGTACTCAAACCTTTTTGAGGTCACTCATGTCCCGCTCCGCAGACTGTTTCCAAGAAGCTCAGACCTTCATTCCCGGTGGCGTCAATTCGCCGGTACGCGCGTTCAGGGGGGTCGCCGGCACGCCGGTCTTCTTCGCCAGCGCCAGCGGCGCGCTGCTGCGCGATGTCGATGGCAAGGACTACATCGACTACGTCGGCTCCTGGGGACCGATGGTGCTCGGCCACAATCATCCGGCCGTGCTCGCGGCGATCACGGCGCAGCTCGGCAAGGGCCTCGGCTTTGGCGCACCGACTGAAATCGAGACCGAGATCGCCCGCACCATCTGCCGGCTGGTGCCATCGATCGAACTGGTGCGGATGGTCAGTTCCGGGACCGAAGCGGCGATGAGCGCGATCCGGCTCGCCCGGGGCTTTACCGGCCGCGATCGGATCCTCAAGTTCGAAGGGTGCTATCACGGCCATGCCGATTCACTGCTGGTGAAAGCGGGCTCCGGTGCATTGACGCTCGGCGTGCCGAGTTCGGCCGGGGTACCGGCGGCGCTGGCGGAGCTGACGCTGACCGTCCCGTTCAACGATCTCGGCGCGGTGGCGCAGGCCTTTGCCGCCTGTGGCGAGCAGATTGCCGCGATCATCGTCGAGCCGATCGCCGGCAACATGAATTGCGTGCCGCCGGAACCCGGTTTTCTCGAAGGGCTGCGCGATCTCACGCAACGCTACGGCGCGCTGCTGATCTTCGATGAGGTGATGACCGGATTCCGCGTCGCCGCGGGCGGCGCGCAGGCGTTGTATGGCGTCCGCCCCGATCTCACGGTACTCGGCAAGGTGATCGGCGGTGGCCTGCCGGTCGGTGCCTTTGGCGGACGCGCGGCGATCATGCAGTGCATCGCGCCGCTCGGCCCGGTCTATCAGGCGGGCACGCTTTCGGGCAATCCCGTGGCGATGAGCGCCGGGCTGGCGACGCTGCGGCAGATCGAGGCTCCCGGATTTCATGCGCAACTCGAACGCACCACGACGACGCTGCTGACCGGGCTGCGCGCGCTCGCGGCGCGGCACGGCATCCCGTTCGCGACCAATGCCGTGCCCGGCATGTTCGGCCTGTTCTTCACGGCGGCGGAGCGCGTTTCGAGTTATCAGCAGGTGATGGCCTGCGACGTCGCGCGATTCAAGCGGTTCTTCCACGCCATGCTCGACGCCGGCGTCTATCTCGCGCCATCGGCCTTCGAGGCGGGCTTCGTCTCCGCGGCGCATGACGCTGCGGTGCTGGAGCGGACCTTCGCCGCCGCCGAGCGCGCGTTCGCCGCGCTGCGGTAATCGCGTCGCGGGGGCACGTGCAACGTGCCCCTAGCGTGTATCAGCGCGTTCGCCTTGCAGGGGCACGTTGCACGTGCCCTCACGGCATCGGTGGCATCGCGCGGTCGTGATGCAGCGCCGGGATCCTGCGCCGCGCTTCGGTGACCGCGGCCGGATCGATCTCGGCGATCACATAGCCGGGTTCCGTGCCGCCGTCAGCCAGCACGACACCCCAGGGGTCGACGATCAGCGAATGGCCATAGGTCGCGCGGCCCCAAGGCCGGACGCCGCACTGGCCGGGCGCGATGACGTAGCAGCCGGTTTCGATCGCGCGCGCGCGCAGCAGCACGTGCCAGTGGGCGGCGCCGGTCTGCTGGGTGAAGGCCGCGGGTACCGTGAGGAAGGTGGCACCGGCTCGCGCCAATGCGCGATACAGATAGGCGAAGCGCAGGTCGTAGCAGATGCTCATGCCGAGCAGACCCCAGGGCGTTGCCGCCAGGGTCATCTCCTCGCCCGGCACCACGGTATCGGACTCGCGATAGCTTTCGCCGGCGCCGAGCTCGACGTCGAAGAGATGCATCTTGTCGTAGCGCGCAACGATCTCGCCGGCGGCATTCAGCAGCATTGAGCGATTGCGCACATGCGCCTGATCACGGCGCAGGCAGACCGAGCCAAGCAGCAGCCAGACACCCAACGCGGCGGCGCGATCGCGAAAGTGCAGAACCGCCGGATGAGTTTCTTCACCGTAGCCGTGCGCGAGATAGCGCCGATCGCTCTGCTCGATGCAGCAGAAATATTCCGGCAGACAAATGAGAGCGGCGCCGTCGCGTGCCGCCGCGGTGACCAGCGTACTGACTTCGGCGAGGTTTGCGCGAAGGTCATCCGCCGCGCAATTCTGGATGCAGGCCGCGCGAAACATCCCGGCCATGCGCGCTACTTCTTCTTGACCGGCCGCTGCCAGCCGTCGATCTCGCGTTGCTCCTTGCGATTGATGACCAGCTTGCCCGGCGCGACATCCTTGAACACGGTCGTGCCCGCGCCGACCGTCGCGCCGCGGCCGATCCGGACCGGAGCGACCAGTTGCGTGTCGGAGCCGATGTGCACGTCGTCCTCGATGATCGTGCGGTGCTTGTTGGCGCCATCGTAGTTGCAGGTGATGGTGCCGGCGCCGACATTGACGCCGGTGCCGATTTCGGTGTCGCCGATGTAGCTCAGATGATTGACCTTGCTGCCCTGGGCGATCGTCGATTTCTTTACCTCGACGAAGTTGCCGATATGCACGTCGTCGGCCAGCCGCGTCTCCGGCCGGATCCGCGCGAACGGTCCGATGATCGCGTTGGCACCGACCTCCGCCTGGTCGATCACGCAGTTCGGTTGCACCACGGTCCCGGCACCGATGCGGCTGTCGCGCAGCACCGTGTTCGGACCGATCACGACGTTGTCGCCGAGCGTGACATGGCCTTCGATGACGACATTGACGTCGATGATGATGTCGCGGCCGCAGTCGAGCGAACCGCGCAGATCGAACCGCGCCGGATCGCGCAAGGTCACGCCCTGCGTCATCAGCCGGCGTGCTTCGCGCTGCTGGTAATACCGTTCGAGCTCGGCGAGTTGGACGCGGTCATTGACGCCCATGACTTCGCAGGGATTGGCCGGATGCACCGCCGCGACCCGCAGGCCTTCGTTGGCGGCGAGCGCGACGATATCGGTCAGGTAATACTCGCGCTGGCTGTTGTCGTTGCGCAGTTGCGGCAGCCAGGCCCGCAGCCGCCGCGCCGATGCCAGCATGATGCCGGTATTGATCTCGCGGATCGCGCGCTGCGCGGCGCTGGCGTCCTTGTGTTCGACGATGCCGGCAATGCCGCCGGCGGCATCACGAACGATCCGGCCATAGCCGGTCGGGTCCTCGAGTTCCACCGTCAGCAACACCAGGTCGGCGCTGCGTGCCGCTTCCTGCATGCGTTGCAGGGTCGCGGCCGTCAGCATCGGTACATCGCCGTACAGCACGATGACATCGCCATCCGCGGGCAGCAACGACAGCGTCTGCATCACCGCATGGCCGGTGCCGAGTTGTTCCCGCTGCTCCGCCCACTGCATGTCGATGTCGGCGAGCGCCTGCCGCAGCAGCTCGCTGCCGTGGCCATGGACCAGGATTGGTCGGCCGGCGTGCACCGCCAGCGCGGTGTCGATGACGTGCCGGACGAGCGGCTTGCCGCCGATGGTGTGAAGCACTTTCGGCAGCGCCGAGCGCATCCGCGTGCCCTGCCCGGCGGCGAGGATCACGGCGGTGAGCGGACGGGTGATGGCGACTACCGAGGAAGACATGACATGGGACCGAAGGCGTCGCGGCGTTCAGTCTGCCATGGACGGCAACGGCTAGCGGCCGCGGCGCCGCAGCTTCTGGATCGTCTGCAGCTGCGCGACGGCCTGGGCCAGTTCCGCCTGTGCCTTGGCGTAATCCATCTCGGCGCTGCGGTTATGCAGCGCTTCTTCGGCCGCGGTCTTGGCGCGCAAGGCGGCTTCCTCATCGAGGTCTGCCGCGCGCAGCGCCGTATCGGACAGCACGGTGACGACCCGCGGCTGCACTTCGAGCATGCCGCCATTGATGTAGAACGCTTCGGACTGACCGTTGCCCAGCTGCAAGCGTACCTCGCCCGGACCAAGCGGTGTCAGCAGTGGCGCATGGCTGGGCGCGATGCCCACCTCGCCCTGCACCGCCGGCGCGAAAACCATCTCCGCCTGGCCGGAGAAGATCTCCCGCTCGGCGCTGACGATATCGACGTGTACTGTCATTGCCATGGCTTAGCCGGCCTTCATGCGCTTCGCTTTTTCGACCGCTTCCTCGATGCCGCCGACCATGTAGAACGCCTGTTCCGGCAGATGATCGTATTCACCGGCGACGATCGCCTGGAAGCCCTTGATGGTGTCCTTCAGCGACACGTACTTGCCGGGGCTGCCGGTGAACACCTCGGCGACGAAGAACGGCTGCGACAGGAAGCGCTGCACCTTGCGCGCGCGCGAGACGACCAGCTTGTCGTCCTCGGACAATTCATCCATGCCGAGAATCGCGATGATGTCGCGCAATTCCTTGTACCGTTGCAGCGTGTTCTGCACGGCGCGGGCGGTGTCGTAATGCTCCTGGCCGACCACCAGCGGATCGAGCTGGCGACTGGTCGAGTCGAGCGGGTCGACCGCGGGATAGATGCCGAGCTCGGCGATCTGCCGCGACAGCACCACGGTCGAGTCGAGGTGGGCGAAGGTCGTTGCCGGCGACGGGTCGGTCAAGTCGTCGGCCGGCACGTAGACGGCCTGAATCGAAGTGATCGATCCGGTCTTGGTCGAGGTGATGCTCTCCTGCAGGCGGCCCATTTCATCGGCCAGGGTCGGCTGGTAGCCCACGGCGGAGGGCATGCGGCCGAGCAGCGCCGACACTTCCGTTCCGGCCAGGGTGTAGCGATAGATGTTGTCGACGAAGAACAGGATGTCGCGACCCTTGCCGGTGGCCGGATCGATGTCGTCGCGGAAATATTCGGCCATGGTCAGGCCGGTCAGCGCCACGCGCAGGCGGTTGCCCGGCGGCTCGTTCATCTGGCCGTAGACCAGCGCCACCTTGTCGAGCACGTTCGATTCACGCATCTCGTGATAGAAGTCGTTGCCTTCGCGGGTCCGCTCGCCGACGCCGGCAAACACCGAGTAGCCGCTGTGCTCGATGGCGATGTTGCGGATCAGCTCCATCATGTTGACCGTCTTGCCGACGCCGGCGCCGCCGAACAGGCCGACCTTGCCGCCCTTGGCGAACGGGCAAATGAGGTCGATGACCTTGATGCCGGTTTCGAGCAGTTCGGTCGTTGGCGACAGGTCCATGAACTTCGGCGCGGCGCGATGAATCGACATCGTCTCCTCGGCGCCCACGGGACCCTTCTCGTCAATCGGATCGCCCAGCACGTTCATGATGCGGCCCAGCGTCTTGGTGCCGACCGGCACCGCAATCGGCGCTCCGGTATTCAGCACGTCGAGGCCGCGCCGCAGGCCGTCGGTGGAGCCGAGCGCGATGGTACGGACCACGCCGTCGCCGAGCTGCTGCTGCACTTCCAGCGTCGTCTGGCCGTTGTTGATTTTCAGGGCGTCGTAGATCTTCGGCACGCTTTCGGTGGCGAACTGGACGTCCACCACGGCGCCAATGATCTGCACGATTTTTCCAGAACTCATAGTCGTGTTCCCTAGCTGAACGTTTGCTGACTGTTGCGATTCGAATACCGTTCGCGGCCGATCAGACCGCGGCCGCGCCGCCGACGATCTCCGCCAATTCCTGCGTGATCGCTGCCTGGCGGGCCTTGTTGTATATCAATTGCAGTTCGTTGATCAGGTTGCCGGCATTATCCGACGCCGCCTTCATCGCGACCATCCGCGCCGCCTGCTCGCAGGCGATGTTCTCGACCACCGCCTGGTAGACGAGTGATTCGATGTAGCGATTCAACAGCTGATCGAGGACCGTCTGCGCGTTCGGCTCGTACAGGTAATCCCACGGATACTTGGTCTCGAGGTCATCCGCCTTCGGCCGCGGCAACAATTGCTCGACGACGGGCTTTTGCACCATCGAGTTGATGAAGCTGTTGTAGACCAGAAAGACGCGATCGACCTTGTTCTCGGTATAGGCATCGAGCATCACCTTGATCGTGCCGATCAGGCTCGCGAGATGCGGCGTGTCGCCGAGGTGCGTCGCCTGGCCAATGATGTTGCCGCCGATGCGGTTGAAGAAGCCGATACCCTTGTTGCCGATGACGCAAAGGTCGAGTTCGATCTTGTCGCGCTGCCACTCCCGAAACTGCGCCACGGCGGTGCGGAACAGATTGGCGTTGAGCCCGCCGCACAGGCCGCGATCGGTCGAGACGACGATCGCGCCAACGCGGCGCAGCTCGCGCTCACCAAGATACGGGTGGCGATATTCGGTATTGGCGCGCGCCAGATGCGCGACCACGTTGCGCATCTTCTCGGCATACGGCCGCGCCGCGCGCATCCGCTCCTGCGCCTTGCGCATCTTGCTGGCGGCGACCATTTCCATCGCGCGCGTGATCTTCTGCGTGTTCTTCACGCTCGCGATCTTGGTCCGGATTTCTTTCGCTGCGGCCATGGCGGTTTCGTCTCTCCCGGCCGGTTACCAGGAATGGTTGGCCTTGAAATCATCCAGCGCCGCTTTCAGCGCCACCTCGATCGCGTCGTCATAGCTGCCGCCATCGTTGATCTTGTCCATCAGCTCGCGCTGCGATGCCGCCATATAGCTGTGCAGCGCCTGCTCGAATGCCGCGATCTTGTCGAGCGCGATGTCATCGACATAGCCGCGATCGACCGCGAACAGACTGACCGCCATCTGCGCCACGCTCATCGGGGCGTACTGTTTCTGTTTCATCAGCTCCATGACGCGTTGGCCGCGTTCGAGCTGCTTGCGGGTCGCTTCGTCCAGGTCGGAGGCGAACTGGGCGAAGGCCGCGAGTTCGCGATACTGCGCCAGCGCGAGGCGGATACCACCGCCGAGCTTGCGGATGATCTTGGTCTGCGCCGCGCCACCCACGCGCGACACCGACAGACCGGCGTTGATGGCCGGACGGAAACCGGAATTGAACAGGTTGGTCTCGAGATAAATCTGACCGTCGGTAATCGAGATCACGTTGGTCGGCACGAACGCCGATACGTCGCCAGCCTGCGTCTCGATGATCGGCAGCGCCGTCAGTGAGCCGGTGCGCCCTTTGACTTCGCCGTTGGTGATCTGCTCGACATAGTCGGCATTGATGCGCGCGGCGCGTTCCAGCAAACGTGAATGCAGATAGAACACGTCGCCCGGATACGCTTCGCGACCCGGCGGACGGCGCAGCAGCAGCGACACCTGACGATAGGCCCAGGCCTGTTTGGTCAGGTCGTCATAGATGATCAGCGCGTCCTGGCCGCGGTCGCGGAAGTACTCGGCCATGGCGCAACCGGAGTACGGTGCGATGTACTGCATCGCCGCCGATTCCGAGGCGCTCGCGGCGACGACGATGGTGTGCGCCATCGCGCCGTGCTCCTCGAGCTTGCGCACCACGGTGTTGATCGACGACGCCTTCTGGCCGATGGCGACATAGACGCACTTAATGCCGCTGCCCTTCTGATTGATGATGGTGTCGATCGCCACCGCCGTCTTGCCGGTCTGGCGGTCGCCGATGATCAGCTCGCGCTGGCCGCGGCCGACCGGCACCATCGAGTCGATCGACTTCAGCCCGGTCTGGACCGGCTCGCTGACACCCTGGCGTTGAATCACGCCCGGCGCGATCTTTTCGATCGGTGAACTGGTCTTGGTCGCAATCTCGCCCTTGCCGTCGATCGGGTTGCCAAGCGAATCGACCACGCGGCCGAGCAAGGCCTCGCCGACCGGTACTTCGAGAATGCGGCCGGTACAACGCACCGTGTCGCCTTCCTTGATGTGTTCGTAAGCGCCCAGCACGACCGCGCCGACCGAGTCCTGCTCCAGGTTCAACGCGAGGCCGAACACGGCGCCGGGAAACTCAATCATTTCGCCCTGCATCGCGTCGCTCAGGCCATGGATACGGGCGATGCCGTCGGTCAGGCTGACCACGGTACCTTCGGTCCTGGCCTGCGTCGCCAGATCGAGGCTCTGGATCTTTTGCTTGATCAACTCACTGATTTCGGTCGCACTGATGCTCATCGTTCAATCTCTCAAAAAGAAGTCCTGTTCGCCGCTACACCAGGCTCGCCGCGAGCGATGCCAACCGGCCGCGTACCGACAGATCAATCACCATGTCACCGGCGCGGATCACCGCCCCGCCTATCAGGCCCGGGTCGATACTGCTGTTGACCACGATGTTGCGTCCGAGACGCTGGCGCACGGCTTGCGCAATGGCGTCCTGCTGCTGCTGGTCGAGTGGATAGGCCGAGACCACTTCGATGTTCAGCGTCCCTTCCGCGTCGGCACGGCGCTGCGCGAACAGCTGCGCGATCTCGGGCGCCACCTCGATACGGCCGGCCCGGACCAGCGTGCGGATGAAATTGCATTGCCGCTCGTTGAAGCGCGCACCGCCCAGGTCCAGCAGCAGCGCAGTCAGCCGCTCTGTGCCGACGCGCGGGTCGGCGGCGAGTTCCCGCAGCTTCTGGTCACCAACGACGGCGGCCAGGAATTCCAGCGCCGCGCTCCAGGAATCCAGTTCCTGCTGCTGCCGCGCCACGTCAAACGCGGCAAGCGCATACGGGCGGGCGATGGTCAGACGTTCCTGCATGCTGGTGCCCCGATCAGATCCGCGTCCGCAATTCGTCGAGGATGTCGCGATGCGCCTGCTCGTTGACCTCGCGCAGCAGAATGCGCTCGGCGCCTATGACCGCCAGCGTGGCAACTTCCTGGCGCAGCGTTTCGCGCGCCTGGTTGCGCTCCTGGTCGATCTGCACCCGCGCCGCGGCCAGCAGACGATCACCTTCGGCACGGGCCGCGGCTTTCGCCTCCTCCACCATTTCGTCGGCGCGCTTTTGCGCGTGCTCGATGTATTCCTGCGCCTTGACCTTGCCGTCGCGCAGCAAATCGGCCGCACGCCGTTCGGCCAGTTTCAGATCGTGGTGTCCCTTCTCGGCCGCGGCCAGTCCTTCGGCAATCTTGCCTTCACGCTCCGCCAGTGCCGCCGTGATCGGCGGCCAGACATACCGCATGCAGAACCAGACAAAGATGCCAAACCAGATCGCGTGCCCGATTAGTGTCAGGTTAATGTTCATGACAAACCCGCTGGCGCCATCGCGCTAACTTGAAATTACTGCAGCTGTCCGAGGAACGGGTTGCCGAACATCAGAAGCGCCGCAAACGCGATGCCGATAATCGGCACGGCGTCGGTCAGACCGAGCATCAGGAACATGCGCACCTGCAGCATCGGCACCAGTTCCGGCTGGCGCGCGGCGCCTTCCAGAAACTTGCTGCCCAGCATGCCGATGCCGAGCGCGGCACCGAGCGCGGCCATCCCGACCATGAAACCGGCGGCTATGGCGGAAAACGCAACTACTGATTCCATCTTATTTCTCCTCTACGTTGAGACTTAATGTGAAGCGGACGATTCGTGCATCTGACTCAGATACACGATGGTCAACATCATGAAGATGTACGCTTGCAGCGTGATGACCAGGATATGGAAGATTGCCCACGGCACCGCGACCAACCATTGCAGGTAGAACGGGATCAGCGCGGCGGCGAGCACGAAAATCAGTTCACCGGCGAACATGTTGCCGAACAACCGCAGCGACAGCGACAGCGGCTTGGCCAGCAACGACACCAGTTCGAGCGCGAGATTGGCGGGGATGGCGAACTTGCCGAACGGATGCAGCGCCAGTTCACCGACGAAGCCACCGAGGCCCTTGACCTTGATGCCGTAGTAAATCATCAGCAGGAACACGGTGAACGACATGCCGAAGGTCGCGTTGACGTCGGTGGTCGGCACGACCTTCATGTGGCTGAGGCCAGCCTGTTCCGCGATGTAGGGAATGAAGTCGACCGGGATGAGGTCCATCGTGTTCATCAGGAAGATCCAGACGAACACCGTCAGCGCCAGTGGCCCGATGACCGCGTTGCGGCCATGGAACGCATCCTTGACGCTGCCCATCACCAGTTCGAACACCGCTTCGACGCAGAGTTGAAACCGGGTCGGCTTGTCCACCGAGACGTTGCGCGCGGCGCGGCTGAACAACCAGACGAAAACGATGCCAAGCAACGCGCCCCAGAACAGCGTGTCGACGTGAATCGCCATGAAACCCATCTCGGCCGCTTCCTTGGCGGTATGGGCGAAACCCCAATGGCCATCCGGATGGCGGCCATAGGTCAGGTTCTGGATATGGTGGCCAATGTATTCGGCCTGCGTCAGTTCTGTATGTTCACTCGCCATGGTCGCTGTGCTACCACCGTTTACCGCTTATCCACATCCAACATAGTTGCTTGTCGCATCGCCATCGTGAGCACGGTGCGCTCCGGAAAGAGCAGCGCCAGCCAATGCACCAGCACGCCCGCGAGATACACGCCACCGACGACGACGAGGTCCAGGTCCAGCAACCGCAGCGCAATGACGAACAGCGCCAGCGTCAGCAACACCTTCATGAGCTCACCGAAATAGATGCCGCGCAACAGGCGTTCCGCCGCTGCGCCACCCTCCTGGCGAAACATCCGCACCGCGAGATAAAAGCTCGGAACGACGCTGATGGCCGCACCCGCCAGGCCGGAATAGCCGGCGCGGGCGCCGAACAGGACTGCCGCCAGCAAGGCCAGACCGACGACGACCGCCAACTGTGCGGCAACCACCCTGAAGGTCCAGGCGCGAGCTGCGTTCGAAGCTTCTCTCTCGGGCCGTACCAACACGCGTGCGCTCATTCGCTTTGACCCCAGGTCATCGGTCGCACCGGCCACGGAATCGGCGGATTATAGCGGCATGACGCGCGTAGCGGCAAGAACCGAGCGTAACAATCGTTACGGTGCGCCGGTGACGCAAGCGGCGTGTCAGTGCGTCAATGTGTAGACGACGATGTTGACGCCAAGGCGCAAGCCGAGGCTCGCGCTTTCGGCTGGATAACGCGGGTCATCGGCCCATTGCCAGGAATCGGAAACGTCATTATTGAAGGCGATCAACACCATCAGCCTGCCCTGGTCATCCATCACGCCGCGCCAGCGCGGCCCGATCCCTTCGCCGAAAAAGCCATTGCCGCGAAACATCAGCGCGTTCATGTTCGGAATCTGGATCTGCGTACCCTCGGTCAGGTCGTAGACGACATGGAACACCGGGTGATCGTCGCTCAGATCGACGATCGGCCGATCCGGAAAGACGCGCCGCATCCCGGCCTCGAATTGCGTCCAGGAACCGCCCATGTCGAAAAAACTGTCGGCAAACAGGAAGCCGCCCCGCAGCAGATACTCGCGTAGTGTCGCCGCCTGCCCATCGGTCAACTGCCAGTTGTCCGCCAGGCCGACGATCAGGAACGGCCAGTAGAAGACGTCATCGCCATCTTCAGGATTGACCGGTGGCTCCACCGATCGAATGTCGGTCGTCGTCAGCCGCTTCAGGATTTGCGCGAGCTTGCGCTCGCCACGGGGATAATCGACCGACCAGGTCGTGCCGCCCTGGCGCCAATCACCGCCACCGAAACCGCCGCGGCCACGGCGGCCACGGCCGAAGTAACCGGAACCGGAGGGATACATCAGCCGGCCTATCACGACATCGGCCGGTACCGCATAGTCCTTCGGCAAGGCGACTTCCGAGTCCTCGCCTTCCCAACTGTCGTAAACGCGAAACTCGCGCTGCGCCTGCGCGGTGCCGTGGAGAAGCAGCCCTGTCAGGATCAGGGCGATGTGCAGAACGAGGCCCATGGCGGCATCGTAGCAGCCTCACCGAATCGGCTCCATCGCTGCCGCACAGCAGAGGAGCGGCCACACGGGCCGCTCCTGCGTTGGAAGGTCAGTCCCTGTGCCGAAGCTGACCCTCGTAGCTACCCTTGGCAGCCAGTTCCTTAAACCAATGCGCCGGCGTCCGGCGAGACGCGGTTCGGATCGAATTCCTTCTGAATCGCGTTCCACCACTTGTGATAGTTCGACAGTTCCCGGCCGATCTCCTCGGTCGCGTTCGCTTCATTGCGATAACCGAGCAGCGCGAAGTACCGCTCCTTGAAGGCGCGATCGCTCTGCTCGAAGTGCCAGGCATCGACCGCTTTCTGCGCGACCGGATTGAGCGGATCGAACTTGCAGAAGATTTCGGTCTTGCCGAGGTGGCCTTGCTCCACGCCCCAACCGAACGCGGCACCGCCGTCGTCGACGATCAGGCCCTTTTCGATCAACGGCTCCTTCGCCTTGCCGGCGCCGATCGCCCAGCGGATGGTCAGGTCGCGTTGGCCCATGACCGGGATCGACTTGAACATGCCGCCCGGCCGGAATGTTTCGCGAAGCGATGCCGAGATGCGGATGCACTGGCACAGCAGGATGCCTTCGGTGCGTGGCTCCTCGAGCGAGCGCACCGACTTGCCATCGTTGTCGGCGACGATCTTTTCCAGCACCTTCTTCTTGTAGGCGAAGTCCGCCGCGGAATTGCCGGCGACGATGATGAAGAAACCCGGACCTTGCACTTCCTTGCTGAGCCGTTTGAAGGTTGCCTCCTCTTCCTCGTTGCAGGTGGTGATGTTGGCCGCGACCATCGCGATGTTGAAGCCCATCAGCTCGAACGCGATTTCGGCTTCACCCAGTTTGATTTCGGCCTGCCACATCTTTTCCGTGCTGGGGAAGCTGTAGTAACGCGCCATCATGTTCGGCGGGATGTCACTCAACTGGTAGTTCGGCGACACGCCAACCACCGGGAATTTGGTCGGTCCCGGCCAGTGATAGATCTTCATCGCGGCCTTGGTGAACACGCCGGGCGTGGCGCCCGGCGGCACCGCGCTGGTCAGGATGCTGCGCAGCGACGGCCCGGGGCCGTCACCGGAGACCCACTCGCCATCGGAACCGAGTGAGCCGGAGCGAACCAGATCACCGGCCGGCGTCACCCATTCGATCGCGAGGTGATTGCGATCGTCGCCGCTGGTGCTCTGGTCGAGATGGCCATGGCCACGCAGCATCGCCGAGCAGTTGGTGCCGGCGCCCTTGACGTTCAGATGCAGGCCGCGCTTCATCAGCTCGGCTTGCAGCTGCGCCGTGATCACATACGGCTCGACCACGGCGTACATGTTGTCCTCGTTGATCTCGATGATCCTGTTCATCCGCCGCAGATCGAGATAGATCATTCCCGGCACGAACTTGCCGGTCCAGCCGGTGCAGACCGGTCGGAATTGCAGCTTGTGCTTGTTGCACAGCTTGACGATCGCCTGCACCTGCGCGGCGTTCTCGGGCAACAGCACGGCGGCGTGCTGCACGTTGTGATACGAATACATGATCACCGGGTCATCGCAGATGTACTCCGGACCGACGATCGCTTCGAATTCGGCGTAGACGTCTTTGCTCAAGGCCATGTGTGTCATCCCCCCTTACGCCAGCGACTGCTCGAAGAGCTCGACGATATCGAACACCTTCAGCCGACTGCCGGCCGCGTCGATCGCGGCATTGAAATTGTTCGCGCACCAGCCGCAGGCGGTGACAATCGCCTCGGCCCCGGTGGTCTCCGCTTCGTTGATGCGCTCGCGCGCGGTCCACTCGGCGAATTCCGGATTCGATTGCGCGACACCGCCGCCGGCGCCGCAGCACCAGGCATATTCCTTGGTGCGTTGCATCTCGGTCAGCTTCACTCCGGGAATGCTGCCGAGCACTTCACGCGGCGCGTCATAGACGCCGTTCGTGCCACGCCGATACACCTTCGGCGGATCGAACACGAAGCGATCGCCCGGTACCTTCTTGCCCTGCCAGTGCTGCCAGGGCTCGCTCAAACGGCCCAGATGACAGGGGTCGTGATAGGTCACCGCGAGATCGACCCGCTTGGTCGGCGTCAGTCGTCCTTCATCCAGCAATTGCTGGAGGTACTCGGTGATATGAAACACCCGCAGATCGCCGCGCAGCTGGAACTTGTCGTAAAGCACCTTGAACGCCTGATATGCATGCGGCGATGGCGTCACCACGGTCCTGATGCCGTGCTGCTCGATGAACGTCATGTTCTTGCGCGCCTGGGTCTGGAAATCGGCTTCATAGCCCATCTCGTACGCCATGCCGCCGGTGGACGTTTCGGCATCGCCGGCGATGCCGAAATCGACGCCGGCCTTCTGCAGGATCTTCGCCGTCGCGCGCGCCAGCTTGTGCAGCTTGGCGTCATGACTCGTCAGATCGCCGATATACAGCAGCACCTCGACCTTCTCCTTGGTCGCATCCTTCAGCTTCAGGCCTTTTGCCCAATCGCCGCGCTTGCCGGTCGGCGGCACGATCGAGCCGGTCTCGCGCATGCCGGCAACCGCGGCGTCGAGCGCCGGATGGGTCTTGCCGTCACTGACGCACTTGATGCGGAACTCGGTGATCGGCGCCAGCACTTCCATGTCCATCGCGTAATTGCAGGATACGCCGCAGGCACCGCACTGCTGGCAGTTGTAGACGATGTCGAGCAGCCGATCGGTGTAGTTGAAGCCATGGCGCAGCATGTTGGCGCCGATGTTCATCCGGCCGCCGCCGGAATAGCTGTGAAAATTGAACTTGCTGATGCTCGGGCAGACATTGACGAAGTCGAAGCCACCGACCTTCTGCAATGGGACGAACTTGCAGGTCGAGCAGCGGCAGCACATGTCCATGTCGCCCTGGTACTGTTCCAAACTCATGATTACCCCCCGAATGTTCTTGCGGTTCGCTGGTGGCGACGTGCCGCGCTCAGAAGCACACCTTGCCCGGATTCATCACGTTGTTCGGATCGAAGATCCGCTTGAACGTGTGCAGTACCGAAGCGCTTGCCGCATCGCGATTGACGATCGCGGCGGCGCCTTCGCCGTAGGGCCGAGAGAAGAACGCACCGCGCGCCAGCAACGCACGCGTTGCCGCCGCGTCAAGGTCGCGGACACGGGCTCGCTCGCGCGCATCGGCCGGGTCATAAAACAGATTGAACTCGCAGTGATGACTCGTGCCCTGCACCTGCGGCTGGATGTAGACGCCGATTTCTGATGCCGCATGCCCCGCCTGATCGGCGAGGTTCGACACCGCCTCGACTTGCTCGGTGAGCTTGCCGCGCTGGGTCAGATAGAGCACATCGTGACAACCACCCAGTGGCCGCAGCTTCCAATAGGGGTCGGCGGACGGTTGCTGCACTGCCTTCAGTATTTCGTTCGCCGCGACGCCGGCAACCGCGTGTCGGGCTTCCAGATTCAGGCGCTGCGTGATCGCCGTGATGTCGGCGACGTGCGAGGCGACGCGTTCCTCCGGAAAATATTCGTAGCCGGCGACGGTATAGAACAGCGTCCAGGCCGGCAGGGTCGCCTTCAGCTTGCGTCGCTGCGCCGCGGTCGTGGTGAACATCGCCGCGACATTGGCCGCGTTCAGCACGAAGCACTCGTTGACCATGTTCATGCGTACCAGCCAATACGAAAGCTCCAACAGCTCGTCGAGATCAGCGGAGCCGACCACGAAGGGTTGCTCGATGGCCGGCAGCAGTTCGCAGCGCAACGACATCCAGGTGACGATGCCGATCGTGCCCTGCGCACCCTGGAACAGCCGGTGCAGCGATGGCGTGCCCGGCCCGTAGGGTGCCTTCTGCATGCCGCCGACCGCCCATTGTTCTTCCAGCGTGCCAGGACCCGCGGCCTGACCGGTGCGGAATTCGTCGCCGGTACCGAAGCAGATTCCGGCGCAGGCGAGCGGATCCGAGGCGTCCCATTGATACTTCGGCATGGTCACCGGCTCGCGTTCGAGAATGCTGGCGACCACCGACTTGGTCGCGCGCGGCAGGAGCGGCATGTTGAGCCGCAGCCCGACCTTGCGCGCCGCCGGGATCAGCTCGCCGAAGGTCACGCCCGGCTCGCACATCGCGACTCGCCGATCGCGATCGACGAACAGGATCTTCTTCATTCCGCTCAGATCGACGATCACGGCACCGCCCATTCCGGGCACGGTATCGCCACGGAAATGCGGCGCGCCCGAGCTCACGGGCACGAGTGGCGTGCGAGTCTCGTTGGCCAAGTGAATCAGTTTTTGAATCGCCGCGGCGTCAGCGGGCCGCACCACACAGGCCGGCCGCACCGGATTGACGAAGCTCAGATCCCGGGCGAAGGCATCCAGGCTCGCCGTGTCATCGCTGACATTCGGCGCGCCAACAATCGCCTCCAGTTGCGCTTTCTGCATCATTGGTCCCCCCAAGGAAAACGATATGCCTGCCGCCGCGCGCAGCCGTTGCCGGCCTGCTGGCGAGGAAAGGTCGAATCGATTCTAGTCAGGCAGTTAATCCGGGATTGTTCCGGATCATCGTTTCAGTTCGACGGGCGGGGAACTTGAACGTCGCCTGTGTCCCAGCGAGGGCAACGGCGAATGTTCAGCAAACCTGGCGCGCCCTGAGGGACTCGAACCCCCGACCACCTGGTTCGAAGCCAGGTACTCTATCCAGCTGAGCTAAGGGCGCGTGGTGCGATTATTTCACAATGCTCGCGAGGGAAGGTGGGGCGGACCATGATCCGCCCCGGCAATCGACAAGCTCAAGCGCGCTTGGCGGCGGCGACGCCCGGTGGGACCTGCTTCACTTCGGGCAGATCGATCTTCGGCGTTTTCAGGACTTGCCAGTTATCGGCAAGTCGCAGTTTGGCGCCGCAGCGCGCCTGCAGATAGTCGAGGTCCACGCCCTCGATCATTTCGCGAACGACGAAGCCGCCACTCGTGACATCGACGATCGCTACGTCTGTATAGACCGATGTGACACAGCCGACGCCGGTCAACGGCAATTTGCAGCGGGGCAACAGCTTCGGCTCGCCGTCCTTGGAGCAGAAGTCCATCATCAGAAACACCTTCTTCGCACCGGCCGCAAGGTCCATCGCGCCGCCAACCGCCGGCGCCTGTTTCTTGTCGGGCAGAATCCAGTTCGCGAGATCGCCGTTTTCGCCAACTTCGTAGGCGCCGAGCACGCAGATGTCGATATGGCCACCGCGGATCATCGAGAACGAATCGGCATGGTGGAAAAAGCAGCCGCCCGGCAGCAAGGTCACCGGCATCTTGCCGGCATTGGTCAGATCCCAATCGATCTGATCATCCGGCGGCTTCGGTCCCATGCCGAGCACGCCGTTTTCGCTGTGAAAGATGACTTCACGATCTTCCGGCACGTAATCGGCGACCGCGAGCGGCATACCGACGCCGAGGTTGACGTAGCTCCCGTTCGGGATGTCGCGCGCGACGCGCCAGGCAATTTCGCAACGATTCAAACGGTTCTTCATGGTCAGACTCCCACCTGTACGACTCGATCGACGTAGATTCCCGGGGTAACGACGGCTTCCGGGTCCAACGCCCCGAGGTCCACGACCTTCGCCACCTGCGCAATGGTGCATTTCGCGCCCATCGCCATCACCGGATTGAAGTTCCGGGTGGACTTGCTGTACGTGAGGTTGCCCCAGCGATCGCCGTATTTCGCGCGGACCAGCGCGAAATCGCCGTGGATCGCTTCCTCCATGATGTAGGTCTTGCCGTTGAACTCGCGATGCTCGCGCTTCTCCGCCAGCGGCGTCCCGACGGCGGTACGCGTATAAAACGCCGGAATGCCGGCACCCGCGGCGCGAACCCGCTCCGCGATCGTGCCCTGCGGGATCAGTTCCAGTTCCAGCTTACCGGCTTCATAAAGCTCTTCGAACACGGTCGAACCGGCGACGCGCGGGAACGAACACATCAGCTTGCGGACACAGCCCAGCTTCATCAACCGCGCCAGACCGCGTTCGCCGACGCCGGCGTTGTTGGTGACGATCACCAGATCCTTCGGGTTACGTTCGGCCAGCGCATCCAGCAGATCGTGCGGGCTGCCGGAGGCGCCGAAACCGCCCACCAGGATGGTGGCGCCATCAGGTATCCCAGCGACGGCGTCGGCCAGGGTGGGTGCGATTTTGTTTATCATGGGGTCCTCGGAATTGAAACGACCCGATCGGGTTTGATGGCCGATCGGAGGGTTGATCTACGAGAAAGGGACCGATCTCGCGGCCGCGGTAGGATGACAAAAGACGTTCAAATGTGTCAATCCGCGAGGCCGCGAACATCCTCCCGTTTGCTGATCCCTGACCTCCTCTCGCGGCAGCGCCGTGCCGATGCTCCGGCCAGACCACGATGTCGCTGCGCCTGAAACCGCTTCGTATCGGGTGGGTCAGCTGTTTTATAATCGGTCTAAATCAGACTGAGACGTGACGAAGACGATTTCTAACCCAATGAAGCAAAAAGATATTTGGTGACCACCATGACTGACAGACCAGAAGCCTTTGCGGGCCCGGGGCCGGAGGCGATTTACGAGGAAGGCCTGACCCAGGGCGTTTTTCGGATCCAGCGCTGCCGTGCTTGCGGCGCCCACGTGTTCTATCCGCGTGCGTTGTGCCTTTGCTGCCAATCGCCGGATCTGGAGTGGGTTACCGCGTCGGGACGAGCGACCGTCCATGCCACCAGCGTCGTTCGCCAGAAGCCGGAGGACGGCGGCGATTACAACATCGCACTGGTCGACCTCGAGGAAGGACCGCGAATGCTGACACGGGTCGTCGATATCGCTCCGGAGCAGGTCCGAATCGGCATGCAGGTCATGGGCTCCGTCGGTGCCGTCGACGGAGAACCGGCGGTCCTGTTCCGCCCCAGTGCAGGAGGACCCCGGTAATGGCACATCCGCTTCGCGGCGCCGCAGCAATCGTCGGCGTCGGGCTGACCCCGTTCGGCGAACTGCATGGCAGAACCAGCATCGAGATCATGGCAGAGGCGGTGCACAACGTGCTCGCCGAAACCGGTATCAGGATGAATCAGATTGATGGCATCTTCGCCAGCAATTTCCATGACGGCCTGCTGACGCTGTCGGTGGCCGAATATTTCGGCATTCACCCGCGGTTCATGGACGGCACCAACATCGGCGGCTCGTCCTTCGTCAATTCACTGCAATCGGCCGCCGCGGCGCTGCACCTTGGCCTGTGCGATGTCGCGCTGATCGCCTATGGCAGCAACGCGCGCACCGCGACTCGGCGCGGCCGGTCGCCGCAGATCCGCACCGCCGAAACAGTCTACAAGCCACGCCTGCCGATCAACGCCTATGCGCTCGCGGCGTCCCGGCACATGCATGAATTCGGCACGACGCGCGAGCAGCTGGCCGAGGTTGCGGTCGCGGCACGCGCCTGGGCACGCCTGAATCCGGCGGCATTCACCCGCGGCCCGCTGACGGTCCAGGACGTGTTGTCGGCCCGGATGATCGTCGATCCGTTCGGCGCCAAGGATTGCTGTCTGGTGACCGACGGCGGCGCCGCGATGATTCTGGTGCGCGCGGATCGGGCGAAGGATTTCCCGCAACCGCCGATCTACGTGCTCGGTGTCGGCTCCGCCACCACGCACAACAATATCTGCGCGATGGCCGATTTGACCACCACGGCGGTCGCTGAAGCGGCGCCACGCGCGTTCGGCATGGCGGGGATCACGCCGGCCGATGTCGATCTGGTCGAGCTGTACGACGCTTTCACGATCAACACCATCCTGTTTCTCGAAGACATGGGCTTTTGCAGGAAAGGCGAAGGCGGTGCTTTCGTCGCGAACGGCAACATCGCGCCCGGCGGCAGTTTGCCGGTCAACACCAACGGCGGCGGCTTGAGTTGCGTACATCCCGGCATGTACGGGATGTTTCTGACCATCGAAGCGGTGCAGCAATTGCGCGGCGAGTGCGGTGCGCGCCAGGTGCAGGGGGCAGAAATCGCGGTCTGCAATGGCAACGGCGGCTACCTGTCGAGCCAGGTGACCGCGGTACTGGGCACCGCAGCGACGCTGTAGCTATCGTCGCGTCATGACGCGCCGGGCGATGTGCCAGGCGCGGTTTCCTTGCCTGCCAATTCGGTTGCCATCGATCGGTGCTTGTCGCCGGCCAGGCTCGCGGCATTGGTGTACAGCATGCCGCACAGTTGTTCGTCGGCATTCAGCTCCAGCCTGAGCAGAACGCGAGCGCCAAGCTGGCGCGCCCGCATGAAGACGTCCTCCGCCAGCGAGAACGGCACGAACCGGCCTATGGCGTCACGGTAGCCGCTGAATCGGGGAATGGCCGTATTGAAATGTTTCATGATTGCGCCTCGGTCGCATAACCTGCGACCGAGACGACGCAAGCCGCGTACCAGCGGCGGCTCCGGCTGTCACGGAGATTGTGAAAGCGTGACGTGCGTCATGCCGCGATGGGTGAATCGTTACGAACCGTCGCGAAAAGGGCGGAACAAGCAACCGGACCCGGGGTACCCGCCGCCGGTATCGGTGCCGCAGCGCCGTCCGGTTACCGCCCGTTGTCGGTGACAGACGACATGGCCGGCGGTGTGCTGGACGCCTGACGCAGCATACGGATGCCGCGTTCGAGCCCTTCCAGTGTCACCGGTGCCATGCGTCCCGACATCAGCTTGTGCAGCAACATGATCGAGGGCACCAGCGGCCATCGGCTTTCCGCCTGGGGGTTCAACCACATCGCATGCGGATACGCGGTCAGCAGCCGCTGCATCCAGATCGCGCCAGCCTCCTCATTCCAGTGTTCGACGCTGCCGCCCGGCATGAGGATCTCATAAGGTGACATGGTCGCGTCGCCGACGAAAATGACGCGATAGTCGGCGCTGTAGGTATGCAGGATCTGCGTCGTCGGAATGCGGGCACTGTGGCGCGTCCGGTTGTCGGTCCAGACGTTTTCGTAGATGCAGTTGTGGAAATAGAAGTGTTCGAGGTGCTTGAACTCGCTGCGCGCCGCTGAAAACAGCTCCTCGCAGATCGAGACGAACGGCTGCATCGAGCCGCCGACATCGAGAAACAGCAACAGCTTGGTCGCATTGCGACGCTCCGGCACCAGCTGCAGATCGAGCATGCCGGCGTTGCGCGCGGTCGCGCCGATGGTGCCGTCGAGGTCCAGTTCCTCCGCGGCACCGGTGCGTGCGAAGCGGCGCAACTGGCGCAACGCGAGCTTGATGTTGCGCGTGCCAAGTTCGACGCTGCCGTCGAGATTGCGGAATTCACGCCGCTCCCAGACCTTCACCGCGCGGCCGTGCCGGCCATTGTCCTGACCGAAACGGACCCCTTCCGGGTTGTAGCCGTAGGCGCCGAACGGCGACGTGCCGCCGGTGCCGATGTACTTGTTGCCGCCATGGTGCGCCTCCTGCTGCTCGCGCAACCGGTCCTGCAGCGCCTTCATCAACTCGTCGAAGCCACCCAGGCTTTCGATCTGCTGGCGCTCCTCGTCACTCAGGTACCGCTCCGCCTGGCGGCGCAGCCATTCTTCGGGGATGCGGGTCAGATCGTCGATGCCGAACAGTTCCTGCAGCGACAGCTCCCGGCCCTTGAAATACGCGCTGAATACCTGGTCGAAGCGATCGAACAACCGTTCGTCCTTGATCAGCGCGGACCGGCAGAGGAAATAGAAGTCATCGAGCGAACCGGCCACGACCTGGCGGTCGAGCGCCTCCAGCAGCGTCAGGTATTCCGTGACCGAAACCGGCAATCGCGCCTTGCGCAGGCTGTAGAACAGATCCAGCAGCATCTACTTGCCGCGGCGGTTCAGGAACACCAGCCGCTCGAACAACTGCATGTCCTGCTCGTTCTTCAGCAGCGCCCCATACAGCTTCGGCACGGCCTTCTGCGTGTCCGGATCGCGCAGCGCTTCCGGCGGAATATCATCGGCCACCAGCAGCTTGATCCAGTCGAGCAGCTCCGAGGTCGAGGGTTTCTTCTTCAGTCCCGGCAGTTCCCGCAGTTCGAAGAAGGACGCCATGGCTTCCTGCAGCAGGCGTTTCTTCAGACCGGGGAAATGCACCCGGACGATCTCCGCCATCACCGCTTCGTCCGGGAAGCGGATGAAATGAAAGAAGCAGCGCCGCAGAAACGCGTCCGGCAATTCCTTTTCGTTGTTGCTGGTGATGATGATGATGGGCCGATGCCGGGCCCGCACCGTTTGCCGCGTCTCGTAGACGTAGAACTCCATCTTGTCGAGTTCCTGCAGCAAATCGTTCGGAAACTCGATGTCGGCCTTGTCGATCTCGTCGATCAGCAACACCGGTTGCACCTCGGCTTCGAACGCCTCCCACAGTTTGCCCTTGATGATGTAGTTGGCGATGTCATGGACGCGGGCATCGCCCAGCTGTGAGTCGCGCAAGCGGGCGACGGCGTCGTACTCGTACAGGCCCTGCCGCGCCTTGGAAGTCGATTTCACGTGCCATTCGATCAGCGGCCGATCGAGTGCCCGGGCCACCTCGACCGCCAACTGGGTCTTGCCGGTCCCGGGTTCGCCTTTGATCAACAGCGGGCGTTGCAGCACGATGGCCGCATTGACCGCCATCGTCAGATCGGTCGTGGCTATATAACTGTCTGTACCAGAAAATCTCATCATTTCGCTCCAAGAAACGGGGTGCCGCCGCGGTCAGGCGTCTAAATCGGGGATCAATTCGCTCTTCAGTCTGGCGATCTGGTCCTTCAGCAACAACTTGCGTTTCTTGAGGCGTCGCAGCAGTAACTGATCCACCGCCGGACCTTCCGCCAAACGGCACACAACCTCATCCAGATCGCGGTGTTCGAATTCCAGCTCCTGCAGGCGGGCGCGCAAAGAACGTTGTTCGGACTCTTCCACATGACGGGCCGGCAATAATCGGAGGATAATCTTAACAGGCGCCGCAATCGAACGAGCGTTGCCTGGCCCTCGCGATGGCTGTCGCCGGCCCGCGGCGGTGCAGCCCTGAGCCCGCATCCGTCACCGCTGGCGATGGCGCGGCGGCCACAGCGGCGAGGTCAAGAGGCATGTCGGCAAGCGGACGGCAATAATTCCGGTAATTGCGCATACGCTCACATTATCTTCCGACGAAGCGTGAAGCGCGTCACAAGGAGACTCAAGGCTCGTACGAGGAACACGAAATCTTTCCTACCATTGCGATGCATTTCCTGTGGCAGTGCTGCCCGGTCAGAAGTGAAGGCGATGCGTCACATAGCTGGAGCAGGAAAAGCCTGACATGAACTTCATGGCCGTGAATCGAAAACAAATTGGTGCGGCGTTGCGTGCCCTGGTGCCCATCAACAGCCTGGCACCGGCGCACCAGGATCAGATCCTGGCACAGGCGACGACCCTCGAGATCGATCCCGGCGCTTATGTGTTCCGCGAAGGCGAACGCGACATCTACACCTATTATCTGCTCGAAGGGCAGCTCCATCTGCTGGCGAACGACCAGCTGCTGCGCACGATTACCGGAGGGACCCTCGACGCGACCCACCCGCTCGCACAACTGCAGCCGCGCAAGATGTCGGCCCAGGTCGCGCAACGGGCACTGCTCTTGCGCATCGAGCATGCCCTGGTCGATCGCCTGCTTGCGATGGCCGGTCTGGACGATCAGCCCGCCGGCATGGAAGTCGTCGAGTTCGAATGCGGCGACGATAGCGACTGGATGACGCGCATGCTGCGGAGCGCGGTCTTCCAGCGCATTCCCGCGGCCAACATCCAGCGCATCTTCTCGCGCATGGAGTATCTCGAAGTCAAGGCCGGCGAGGAGATCGTGCGCCAGGGCGGACCGGGCGACTATTACTACGTGGTGCAGTCCGGTCGTTGTGAAGTGTTGCGGGGCGGCGTACGGGGCAATCGGATTCGCCTGGCCGAACTCGGGCCGGGCGACAGCTTCGGGGAGGAGGCGCTGGTCGCGAATTCGCGGCGCAACGCCTCGGTGGTGATGTTGACCAACGGGGAACTGCGGCGACTGACCAAGGACGATTTCATCGAGCTGATCAAGAACCCGATGCTCAATGAGGTCGATTACCAACAAGCGCAGGAGCAGATATCGCGCGGCGCGATTTGGCTGGATGTGCGCTTTCCGGATGAATTCGCCAAGGCGGCTCTGCCCGGCGCCATCAACCTGCCATTGAATCTGCTGCGCGCACGCGTGGCTAAGCTTGGCATGGCGGGCAGGTATGTCACCTGCTGCGATTCCGGAACCCGCAGTGCCGTCGCGGCATTTCTGCTGGCGGAACGGGGCTTCGTCGCCTATCACCTGCTGGGCGGTTTCGCGGCCTATGGCCTGCTCACCGAAACCGCGGCAGCCGGGCCGGCACCGGCAACAGCCAAGGCCGGCGACGCACCTGACGACGCTGCCGTCGTCCGCTTTCCGCCGAACACCGTGGCTTCGGTCGCGGTCGCCGCTGAATCGCTCGGGCCGCCGGTAGCCGCCGCCGCTGCCGATGAACGGCACGAATCGACGCTCGATGCAGACGTTCGGGCACAGATGCTGAAGGCCGACCTGGCCAAGGCGGCCATGCAACTCGAGCAGGCGCAGCGTCTGAAGGAAGAAGCCGAGACGGCGCGACGAGAGGCGGAAGCCGCCGCGGAAAGGCGTCTTGCCGCCGAACGGGAAACTCTGGCCACCCAATTGCGGGCGGAAACCGAGGCGCGCCAGCGCGCGCTCGATGACGCCGCTGCCACCATCGAAGCCGAGCGGCTGCGCCTGGCGCGCGATGCACAACAGGCGGCCGAACAAAGCGCCGCCGCGGAGCGGGCGCTAGCGGAGAAAGTCGAGGCCGATCTGTCCGCCGCGGAGCGGGCGCTCGAAGCGGAACGGGCACGACTCGCGGCCGAGGCAGAGCGCCTCGCAGCCGAACGCGCCGCGGCCGAACGCGAACTCGCCGCCAAGGCCAAGGCGGAGTACGCCGCGGCACAGCAGGCGCTGGAGACCGAGCGGGCACGCCTCGGCGCCGAGGCGGAACGTATGGCCGCCGAGCGTGCCGCGGCCGAACGCGAACTCGCCGCCAAGGCCGAGGCCGAGCATGCCGCGGCAAAGCAGGCGCTGGAAATCGAGCGGGCGCGACTCGCCGCCGAGGTGGAACGCATCGCCGCCGAACGTGCCGCTGCCGAACGCGAACTCGCCGCCAAGGCCGAGGCAGTACGAATTGCAGCGGAGCAGGCACTGACCGCACGTCTGGAAGCTGAACGTGTCGCCACGATTCAGACGATCGAGACGGAGCGAGCCCGGCTGGCCGAGGAAGCGGCCCGGGTCGAGGCCGAACGCATCGCCGCCGAGCAGGCGCTGGCTGCGCGGATCGAGGCCGAACACTTGGCCGCCGAGCAGGCGCTCGCGACCGAGCGCGTCCGGCTGGCCGAGGAAGCGGCCCGGGTCGAAGCCGAACGCGTCGCGGCCGAGCAGGCGCTGGCCGCTCGGCTCGCAGCCGAACGGATGGCGGCCGAGCAAGCGATCGAGGCAGAGCGAGCCCGGTTGGCCGAGGAAGCGGCCCGCATCGAAGCCGAGCGCACGGCGGCCGAGCAGGCGTTGGCCACCCGACTGGCAACCGAACGTGCCGCGGCAGAGCAAGCGATCGAGGCGGAGCGAGCCCGGCTGGCCGAGGAAGCGGCCCGCATCGCGACGGAGCGCGCCGAAGCCGAACAGGCCCTGGCCACCCAGATCGCGGCCGAACGCATGGCGGCGCAGCAGGCGCTCGACGCCGAGCGCACGCGGTTGGCCGAGGAAGCAGCGCGGGTCGAAGCCGAGCGCATTGCTGCCGCGCAAGTGCTCGCGGCGAAGGTCGAGGCAGAACGCGCCGCCGCCGAACAGGCGGTCGCGGCACAACTCCAGGCCGAACGTGCCCGGCTCGCCGAGGAAGCCGAGCGGGCACGGCAAACCTGGGAAAACACGCGACGCCTCAAGGAAGAACTGGAGAAGGAAAAGCAGCAGGCGGAACGCGAAGCCGACCTGCGGCATGCGGCACATGAAGAGCGGATTCGCGAAATGCAACGACAGGCCGAAGCGCGCTTGCAGGAGGAGCAGCGCCGGCTGGAACAATCCTATGCCTGGCAGGCCGAGGAGTTGGCGAAACTGCAGCAACTCAAGGAGGCCGCGGAAGCCCGCCTCACCGAGGAACGCACGCGTGCCGCCGAACAATCCGAACTGGCGCGCCAGCGGCTCGCCGAGGCGCGCCGCATCCAGCGCGAGGTCGAACTGACGAAATCCGAGGCGCAACAGGAGGCGGAACGGCGTCACATGCGCCAACTGGAACTCGAGCGCCGGCTGCGCGAGGAAATCCAGGAAAAAATCCATTCGGAACGGCAGCGGCTCGAAGCGGAGTTCGCACGCAATGCCGAGGAACTTGACCGCGCCCGGGGTGAACGGGATGCCGCTGAAGCGGCCCGCATCGCCGCCGCAGCCGAGGCGGAACAAATCATCGCCGAGCAGCGCACCGCCTACGAAAAGCTGCGGCAGACCGAACAAAAGGAACTCGCCGCCGAGCGGCAGCGGCTGGAGGAGGAAGCGTCCCGGCTGCGTCTCGCGTTGCAGGCATCGCAGAGCGACAAGAGCGCGGCGCTCGACGCACAACGCACCGCCGAGCAGCAATTGGCGACGCTGCTGGCACAGCAGCAACGCGCCGCGACCGATCGGCGCGCCTCGGCGATTGCCATCGTTGAACAGGACGTTGCGCGGGCACGGGCACGCGTTGCCGCTGCCGAGCGAGCGCGTGAACTTGCCCAGGCCGCACACGAACACGCACTCGACAGCATGCAGCGCAACGTGCAGGCCCACGATGCCCTGCAGTCGCAGCTCGAAGCGGAATTGAGCGAATGGCTGAACGAGCAGGGTGCCGGACAAACCGCCGCGGTCAGTGACGACCACCGCGAGTACCTCGAACGGATCCGCAATCGAGCCCGCGAGGCACGTGAACGCGCCAAACGACACGACCAGGCCCTGCTGGACGAACTGGAACAACAACTGCGCGACAAGCGTTAGCGCCGCCAGCGTTGGCACGGCTCGCGGCTTCCGGAGCAGCACACGGGGGGTATCGTGCCGGCGCGGTCACCGCGGCAACGCGCCTGCTGCTCACCGAAAGCAGTCGATTCCATCGACAACAGCTCGAGGAGATAGCGTCATGAGGCATCATGTCGATCGGGTTCTCTGCGCCGTAATCACTGCCACGCTCATGCTCACCGTGCGCAATGCACCGGCGCAGCAAGCCTGCGAAAGCCTGCAATCGATCAAGATCCCGAACGTGACCATCACCAAGGTCACGGCGGGCATGCCGGGCTACGAACTGCCGGCACAGTCGGGGTTGCTGGGACAGTCGCCCGCGCGCCAGATCCCGGTTCCTTTTTGCCGTATCGAGGCGTTTTCCGCGCCGAGCGCCGATTCGCACATCGGCATCGAGGTCTGGCTGCCGATCGCCACGAACTGGAACGGCAACTTCCTTGCCGCCGGCAACCCGGGTTTCATCGGCTCGCTGTCCAGCGGTGGTCTCGCCGCAATCATGCAACAGGGTTACGTTGCCGCCGGTACCGACACCGGTCATGTCGATGACGGCTTTCAATGGGCCATCGGCCATCCGGAGAAATGGGCCGACTGGGGCTATCGCGCCGTCCATGAAATGGTGGTCGTGACCAAGACGCTGGCCGATCGTTATTACGGCAGACCGATCCGGTACTCGTATTGGAACAGTTGTCACAACGGCGGCAATCAGGGCCTGAACGAGGCGCAACGCTATCCGGATGATTTCAACGGCATCGTTGTCGGCGACCCGGCACTGCACATCTCGCATCTGCAATCCGGCTCGCTCTATCTCAGTTGGGTCGCGCTCAAGGATGGCGTCGATGGTGCGGGATACCTTCCCCCGGCCAAGGTCGAGGTGCTGCACCAGGCGGCACTGGCGGCGTGCGACGCCAACGACGGCCTCAAGGACGGCCTCATCGAGGATCCACTGAGCTGCCGGTTCGATCCGGCGACGACGCAGTGCAAGGCCGGTGATGCACCGACCTGCCTCACGCAGGGCCAGGTCGATACCGCGAAGAAGATCTATGCCGGCGCGAAGTTCAGGGACGGCGCGTCGATCTATGCCGGCTTCGAGCCGGGCAGCGAGGTCACCTGGAACTTCATGATCGAGAAGCAACCGTTCTCGGTGAACCTCAATTACTTCAAGGGCATGGTGTTCCAGGATCCGGATTGGGACTTCCGCACCTTCGACGTCGATCGCGACACGCGACTCGCCATCGAGCGCACCGGCCAATACGTCGATGCCAACAATCCCGACCTGCGCCCATTCAAGCAGGCCGGCGGCAAGATCATCCTGATCGCCTCATGGGCGAGCATGGCACTGCAACCGCGGCAGGTCGTGCAGTACTACCAGAACATCGAGCAGGTCATGGGCGGCGCGGACAAGACCCGCGACTTTGCCCGGCTGTTTGCGGTTCCCGGTGCGCGCGGTTGTCCCGGTTTCGTCCGCAACACCGAGGACTTCAAGGCATTCGATGCGATGGTGCGTTGGGTCGAACAGGGCGAAGCGCCGGAGCGGATCGTGTTCGCCCATCGCCAAGCGGCCAGCGGCTCCACCAGCATGGCGGCCCAGGGCGCCGTCACGCGCACGCGGCCGGCCTGTGCTTGGCCGAACGTCGCCAACTACCAGGGCACCGGCGACGTCAACGACGCTGTGAACTTCGACTGCGTCGCGCCGAAAAGGTAGCGAATTCGTGGCGCGCCGAAGAGCCGCGATCGGCGCCGCCGCTGCCAGTGGCAGGGTCTGGCCGCGGCTGTAAAACCCCAGCCGGCCCTTGTTACGATCGCCCGTCCGCAACGTAACGAGATCCAGACCTCATGGCGAAAGTGAAAGTGACCTACTGGCGGGATGTGCCGGTTTCGGTGATGGTGCGCGGCGCGACGCCCGAGGACCGTGCCAGCGTGCCGTTGCCGAAGATCTACATGGTGACCGTCGATGCGATCGCGACGCGCACCGGCCAAACCGGCTCGAAGGAATACACCGCGGGCTTTCGGTACGACAGTTTCGAGCGCGACGGACCCGCCGCGGAAGTCGCGACGCAGGTCGCAGCGGATCTGGAGACGCGCTTTCCGAAGTCCTGGCTGCGCGAGCAATGGCGCAGCGCCGGCGTCAAACCCGAGGAAGACGAACAGCTGGAACGCGAGGCCTGAGCAAACCCTGCACAAGCCCGTCCTGAACTGGTGCCGGGCTTCCCGGACAGATCGCTGCCGATCAGCGTCCGGCAGGCACGTCAGCCGAAGCGCTCGTGCAGTTCCTCGGCCGCGACGCCCCTCCAGGCTGTCGCGGCCCTGCTCCGTTCCGCGTTGCATGCCCTGGTCCGAACGGTCATGATTCGTTCGCGATTCCGCGGCCGCGGCCCGGGGTTGGTGTTTCCATAGATCACGAGGAGAGGCTCATATGACCCGATTCATTCGACTGGCAGGTGCGGCAGCCATGACCGCGTTGATGGCCGTACCGGCGACCGCGCAGATGCGGGCGTTGTCCGATCCGGTGGTGGCGCACCCGGATCCCGAGACGCTGTTCACCAGCAAGGATCCGCAATTGCACCGGAACAAGCAGGCCGCGCTGCACATCATGCGGGAGCTGCTCCAGTGCAATCAGTGGGACCGCGCCGGCGAATGGCTGACCGAGCGCTACATCCAGCACAACCCGCTGGCAGCCTCGGGCCTGGCGGGAGTGAAGAACTACTTCATCAACGTGGCCAAGGTCAGACCGACGCCCACCTGCACCAAGCTCACCAGCCCGGTGGTCGCGGTTCAGGCCGAAGGCGACCATGTGACCGTGCTGGTGGTGCGGGAGCAGAAATACGCCGATGACCCGACCAAGTCCTACACCACGACCTGGTTCGACACCTGGCGTTTCGTCGACGGTAAAGCCGACGAGCACTGGGATCCGGCGACCTTGCCCGCGGCAAGGTGACGACGACGGTGCCGGGTCCAGACAGCCGGCCCGGCACCGTTTCCCTCGCTCATTCACGCCATCCCACCGCCGTACCGCGATGCAACCGTGGTCCGGGTCCCACCGGTGCCGCGCGAAACACCATCAATCAAACCGTTCCTTGCCGTGACCAGCCTCGCCGAGGCGGAGGCGACTGCCATGCAGGCTGGTGGCGTGCCGTGCATCCAAACTGATATCCGGCGGGGTCTTTATCGATGAGGAACCCCCCATCGTCCAGGAGCCTGGCATGAACAACATACTCCCCTTCGCCATCGTGGCGATCGCCTTGATCGTCTTCGCCATCGTCTGGACCTGGGCCCTCGTCCGGAACCAGCAGATGAAGCACGAACTGAAGCTGAAAGTGTTGGAGAAGGGCCGCGACGTGGACCCGCAATTGCTGGCGAGTCTGCTGGCGGTCGACCGTGGTCGTGCCCCGCCCCCGCAGAAATCGGTGGCGGAGCAGCACCGCGATGCAGGCGGCTTCATCGGCTTTTTGTTCCTGGTTGCCGGCCTGATCTTCGCCTTCGTCGGCATGGTGCGTGGTCCGGAATTATCCTGGCCGCTGCTCGGTCTTGGCGCTTTCTCGTTCGCGTTCGGCTATCGCTGCTGACTTGGCACCATGCAGGAATACCAGCGGGAAAAGGCTGACGAGAACCGCGCTTAATCCGTTGCATGCCGACGCCCGGAACCTATGCCACCGCCAGCGATGCAACCCTGGTGCTGCTGGCCCGCGAACGGGACCAGCAGGCGTTTGCCGCATTGGTCGAGCGCCACCAGCAGTGGTTGCGCCGGCTGCTGCGGCGGCTGAGTCATGACCCTGACCTCGCCGATGATCTTGCGCAACAGGTGCTGCTGCGGGCCTGGGAGGCGCTGCCCGGCTTGCAGGCGGGGCAGGCATTGCCCGCCTGGTTGAAGGTCATCGCCGTGCGCACCTGGCTGAAGCACTTGCGGCGCAGGGATCCGTCATGCCGACTCGATCGCGGGGAGCCGGTACCCGATGCGGCCGTCACCGGCGCGGCCGCCATGAACATCGACCTGAATCGGGCGCTCGCCAAGCTGACGGGCGAAGTCCGGCTGTGCGTCGTGCTTTCCTATCATGAGGGCATGAGTCACGCTGCCATTGCCGAATTGACCGGCCTGCCGCTCGGCACGGTCAAGTCCCATATCAACCGTGGTAGCGCGCAGCTGCGCGCCTACCTTGCCGGCTACGCAATAGAAAGGTCCGCCTCATGACTGAAGATCGCGACGCCGAGATCCAGCAATGGTTCGATCGCAGCATCGAAGACCTGCCACACGATACCTTCGCACGGGTGCTGCAGGACCGAATCAGACGCACCGAACGCCGCTTGCGGTTGCGGCGATGGGCGGCCTTGTTCGTCTTTTTCGTCAGTGTCTGCCTGCTGCTGCCGCACCTGGTGGTGCTGCTCACGGCGTTGGCCACGACGTCGTTGGTGGCGCTGGGATTCTGTGTCGAGAATTGGCCCATATTGATCCTTGTCGCCATGAGCCTCGCCTGGTGGCTGTTCAAGCGCGCACGCGATTCGGCATTCTCGTTTTGCGGCTGAACGCCCTCTGCAGGATGCGGGCCGAGTGCGACCACCAGCGAAGTAAATTCCGCAACATCGTCCCGTCGCGCCGCTTCCCGCATCGCGAGGCTTGCGCTTAAATGCGGTCGGCATGGACGAACTCACCTCGCATCTGCTGATTCTCGCCGGCGCGTTGCTGCTCGGCGCTGCGCTCGCGGTCGTGATGGCGGCGAGCAACTTCTGCACGCTCGGCGCGGTCGCGGATTGGGTCACGACCGGAGATCGGCGGCGCTTTCGAGCCTGGTTGCTGGCGATGGCCGCCGCCATTGCCGGTGCCATCGCATTGCAGTCTGCGGGAATGTTCGATCCGGCGGCGACCCGGGTTCCATACGCCAGCGCCATGTTCGCCTGGCCGCGCCACGTGATCGGCGGCCTGTTGTTCGGCGGCGGCATGGCACTGTGTTCCGGATGTCCGAGCAAGCTGTTGCTGCGCGCCGGTTTTGGCAGCGGCAAGGCGGTGGTCGCACTGCTGTGCGCTGCGCTCGGCGCGACGCTGGTGCTGCGGACGCGGTTCTATGAGTATGTGTTCCATCCCTGGGTCGAACCGGTGTCGATCGATCTGGCGCGGTTCGGCTTGCCGGACCAACGCCTGCCATCGGTGCTGCTGCACCCGCTGGGCCTAAGCGACACGACGAGCGCAGCCTGGCTCGGGATCGCCTGCGCGGCGCTGCTGGCGATCGCGGCGTTGCGCTGGGGCCATTTGCGGTTGTCGCGCAGCCAGGCGCTCGGCGCAATCGCGATCGGCGCCCTCATCACGCTTGGCTGGCTGCTGACCTCGAGCCCGCTCGGCCAACGCTGGATAGAGGATGCCGAATTCCTGCTCGAGATCCCACCGGGCGTCGGCGTGCAATCGTTCACGTTCATCGCCCCACTCGCCGACGGCATCTCCTGGCTGCGAACGCCGACAGACCTGCACCGCTTCACGTTCGGCATGGCCGGGATGGTGGGCATGCTGCTCGGCGCCTGCGGCCATGCGCTGAGCCGGCGCCGCTGGCGCTGGGACTGGTTTCGCGCCGCCGGTGAGCTGCTGCGTCCGGCGTGTGGCGGCATCATGCTCGGCATCGGCGGCGTGCTGGCACTCGGCTGTTCGATCGGCCAGGGGCTCACCGGCATCTCGACCCTGGCGCTCGGTTCGCTGTTGACGGTCATCGCGATCCTCGTCGGCTGCGCGCTGACCATCAAGACCGAGTACTACCTGCTGGTCCACACCGACCGCGGCATCGGCGCCGCACTGCTCACGGCCGCGGTCGATCTGCGTCTGCTGCCGAAACGCTGCCGCCGCCTCGACAAACTCTAGCCTCCGCCTCGCCTGTACGGAGCCGGCGGGCTCCGTTATCATCTGCGCCCCAGTCGTCGTCGTCCGGGTTTCCAGCAGAACCTCAGGCAGAATCCTCGGCACCTTTGCGGCTCGGCACCGCACCCTTGGGCCGTTAGCTCAGCTGGTAGAGCAGTGGACTTTTAATCCATTGGTCGTAGGTTCGAATCCTACACGGCCCACCATCCTGCATTGCCGTCGCGCCGCGGGCGCTGTCACGACGATCACCGCAACCGCTGTTGCAGATAGGTGACGATGTCGCGCAGGTCGCGCTCATCGTCGGCGGTGCGCTGCGCGGGAAAGATCCGTGGCATCGCCCCGGCGGGATTGACGATCGTCTGAAGCAGCTGCGCGGCATCGGTGCGCGCGACCGTCTGCTTCAGTTCGTGAGCGGTGATGCGGCCCCCATCGGCGCCGTGGCAGCCGGCGCAGATCTGGCCGTAAAGCTGTTCGCCGCGCGCGACGTCCGGCGCTGTCGCCGCGGCCGGGGCGGCCGGTGTTTCTGGCAGCGCCAGCACGACGACGCTCGGTTGGCCGACGGTGCCGAAGCCGGCGGGAGAGACATTGCCGGAGGTGACCGCGACATACTGGCGGCCGCCGCGCGCATAGGTGACGACGCCGCCCGAGATGGCGCCGCCGGTGTTGTGCTTGAGCAGCAGCTTGCCGCTGTCGCTCGCGAACACCAGAAAGTTGCCGGCGTTGTCGCCGGTCAGCACGACGCCGCCCGCGGTCGGTGTCACGCCGCCGGTCATCGAAACGTCGGCGTGATACTTCCAGCGCACCGCGCCCGTGTTCGCATCCACCGCCGTGATCCAGCCGGTCATCGGTACGCCCTCGCCAGAGTAGCTGCCGCCGATGTTGATGCCGCGCCGCACGTAACTCGTGCCCGGCTCGGACTTGATCACCATGCATTGATCGACCGCGGGAGTGAAGAACCACATGCGCTTCGGATCGAACGCGGGACCGTTCCACAGCACACCGCCGTACGCACCGGGGCAGACGAAGATGCCTTCGGGCGTCACCGCCGGGCGCTGTGCGTCGACGGTGGTTACCGGCACCTTGAAGCGCGCCTCGCGCGTCTCGCGATCGATGAGGTGCAACAGGCCATCCTTGCCCGCCGCCGCGACCATCGCGCGGTGCCGGTTATCGTGGAACAGCACCGGCGCCGCGGCGAGATCGTGGTCGCGATCATCGTTGGCTTGCAGTTGATACCACCAGCGCAGCGCGCCGCTGACCGCATCGAGCACCAGCACGCTGTTGGTGAAGAGGTTCGCGACCGGGCGATCCTGCGGTGCGTAATCCGGCACCGGATTGCCGACCGGCACGAACAACTCGCCGGTGCGTTGGTCGATCGTCATCGTCGACCAGGTGCCGCCGCCGCCATGCTCGGACCACTTGCGGTCGCCCCAGGTATCGGCACCGACCTCCGCGCCGGTGGCAACCGTGTTGAAGCGCCACACTTCGCGGCCGGTCAGCGCATCGAAGGCGATGATCCGGCCGCGGATGCCGAACTCGCTGCCGGAGATGCCGGCGATCACCAGGCCATTCCACGCGACCGGCGCGCCGGTGAGGTACTCGCCGATGGTCGGATCGCCCAGCACGTTGACCCAGATCTCGCGTCCGGTCAGGGCGTCAAGTGCGATGAGACGCGCATCGTCGGTACCCCGAAAGACGCGGCCATTCAACCAGGCGACGCCGCGATTCCCCTGCAAGCCCGGCGCCTGCGCGCGCTGATAGCTGTGCTGCCAGCGCAGCGCGCAGGTGACCGGATCGATGGCGAAGGTTTCGGTGCTGGTCGTCGCGTAGAGCAGATTGCCGACCACCACGAGCCCGGACTGGAAGGAACCGCGTGTGGCGACCCGCACCCGGCACACCTCGGCAAGCGAAGCGGCGTTGGTGGTGTTGATTTGATCGAGCAGCGAGTAGCGCTGGCCATCGAGCGTCTTGTTGTAGCCTTCCCAGTCGGCGCCGATCGGCGCCGGCAGCGATGCGGCCACGGGCACCGCATCGGCCGCGACGACAGCGCGCCCGGCAAGACCCAAGGCGACACCGAGGACCCAGGTGATACGGCACAGGTGCTTCATCTCCTCGTTCCCTCCGGCCGGCGGATTAGCGCCGCGATACTCGCACGCCACCCGCTGAGCGACAATCGACCGCGCCGGCGCCGGGATCGCGGCGTCATTCCGTCCCCTGTTACGATCCCGCGCATCCCCGTTCCCCGGATCCGATGAATGGCCAATGCATTGAACCATCCGCCGCCGCGCCCGTTTCTGAAGTGGGCCGGTGGCAAGAGACAGCTGTTGCCCGTGTTGTTGCGGGTCGTCGAACAGATGGCGCCGTCCGGTCGCTACTTCGAGCCGTTTCTCGGGGGCGGTGCGCTGTTTTTTGCGTTGGCGCGGGATGGCCGCCTGCCCGGCGCAGCACGGCTGACCGACGTCAACGACCATCTGATCACGACCTATATCGGTGTCCGCGACGCGGTTGACGACGTCATCCTGCTGCTGCGGGAGCATGCGCGCCGGCACGACGAGGCTTACTTCTATGCCATACGCGCGGCGCAACCGGCAGCAATCCCCGAGCGTGCGGCGCGCGTCATCTATCTCAATCAAACCTGCTTCAATGGCCTGTATCGCGAAAACAGCAAGGGCGAGTTCAACACGCCATTCGGCAGATACGCCAAACCGCGGATCCTTGATGAACGGAATCTGCGCTCGGCCTCGGTCGCATTGCAGAGGGTCGATCTGCGCGTCGCCGATTTTGCCGCCGCCACGGCGGACGTCGGCCAAGGCGATTTCGTCTATTTCGATCCGCCCTACATCCCGCTCTCGGCGACCTCGTATTTCACCGCTTACTCGGCCGCGGGCTTCACGCTGGCACAGCAAGCCCGACTCGCGACGCTGGCGCGTACGCTCGCGGCGCGCGGCGCCCATGTCGTGGTATCGAACTCGGCGAGCGATGGCGTCTATGCGCTGTATCGCGATCGTCATGTCTATCGCGTCCAGGCGCGACGCAACGTCAACAGCGACGCGAGCCGGCGTGGCGAAGTTCACGAGGCATTGATCACCAGTTCAGCGCTGGACCTGAAGGTGATTCCCGAAGCCCAGCCCGCACCGCGTCAGGCCACCAGGCTGCGCGCGGGGCAGTGGCTGATCGTCAACGGCTACACCGATGTCGTCGCGTTGATCGCGCGGGTGGAAAGGCGCTGGAAAAGGGCCGGCAAGAAGACGCGGCGCAACTGGTGGCAGGTCCTGGCCGGCGATGCGCAAGGCCAGCCGCGTACCGTCGAAGGGATCCGTTTTCCGGTCCTGCACGCCGCCCGCATCCGCATGGGGCTGCCCGAGGTTGCGACCGCGTTGCGCCATCCCGGCGAAGAACCGCCGGTGCGGTAGCCGGGGTCGCGATTCGGGGCGACCGCATTCGCGGCATCGATGGCGGCTTGATAGCGGTCGGCATTCATCGCGTGTCGTCCTCGATGGTGATCATCGTATGCCGTTGCTTTGCGGCCCCGGCACGATCGGGTAAAGTGCGACCGGCCTTGTTCCGCCGCACCAGAAAGCTCCCGTGAAGCCATGCTGAATCCCGTCATCGCGCCCTCGGTGTTGTCCGCGAACTTCGCCAAGCTGGGTGAGGAAGTCGATGCCGTGCTCGCGGCCGGGGCCGACTTCATTCACTTCGATGTCATGGACAATCACTACGTGCCGAACCTGACGGTTGGCCCGCTGGTCTGCGACGCATTGCGCAAACATGGCGTGACGGCACCGATCGACGTGCATCTGATGGTGAAGCCGGTGGATCGATTGATCGGCGATTTCATCGCCGCCGGCGCCAGCTACATCACGTTCCATCCGGAAGCGAGTGAGCACATCGATCGCTCGCTGGCGCTCATCCGTGACGGCGGCTGCAAGGCGGGGCTGGTGTTCAATCCAGCGACGCCGTTGCACTGGCTGGAACACGTGCTGGACAAGATCGACATGGTGTTGCTGATGTCGGTGAATCCGGGCTTCGGCGGCCAACAGTTCATCGAGCAGGCACTGGTCAAGGCCCGCGCCGCGCGCGCGCTGATCGACGCCAGCGGCCGGCCGATCCGGCTCGAGATCGATGGTGGAGTCAAGGTCGACAACATCGGCCGCATCGCCGCCGCCGGGGTCGATACCTTCGTCGCCGGTTCCGCGATTTTCGGCAGCACCGACTATCGGGCGACGATCGCCGCGATGCGCGCCGCGATCGCGCGGGGCAAATGACGTTGCGCGCACAGCTGCGCCGCGTGCCGCTCGTGCGCGAGCAGCTGGCCGACCTCGATACGCCGTTCGGCGCCTATCTCAAGCTCGCCGCCGAACCGTACTCCTATATTTTCGAATCGATGCAGGGCGGCGAACGCTGGGGCCGCTACTCGTTCATCGGTCTGGCCGCGGCGCGCGTGCTGCGCGTGTCCGGCCACGAGGTCACCGTCACCGATGGCGGCGTCGTGGTCGAGCGCGAACAGGTCACCGATCCGCTTGCATTCATCGAGCAGTTCGCCGCGCGGTACGACGTCACGCTGCCGCCGGGACTGCCCCGCTTCGCCGGTGGCCTGGTCGGCTACTTCGGTTACGACATCGTGCGCTACATCGAGCCGAAACTCGCGGCGACGGTCAAGCGCGATGAACTCGGTTGCCCGGATATCCTGTTGATGGTGTCGGACGAGGTCGTGATCTTCGACAACCTGCTCGGCCGCGCCTATATCGTCGTCTACGTTGACCCGGACGATCCGACGGCACGCACGCGCGGCACGCAGCGGCTTGACGAGATCGCTACCCGGCTGGCCGCGCCGCTCCCGGTCGAACTCGCGCAACCGCAACCCGCGGCGCCGCTCACGTCGGAGCAAGTCCGCGTTGGCTTCGAGCGGCCCGCTTACGAGGCGATGGTTGAACACGTCAAGCAGTACATCCGCGATGGCGATTGCATGCAGGTCGTGCCGTCGCAGCGCATGTCGGCGCCGTACCGAGGCGACCCGGCGGTGCTGTATCGCGCGCTGCGCAGCCTGAATCCGTCACCCTATCTGTTCTGTCTCAACCTCGGCGATTTCCATATCGTCGGATCCTCGCCAGAGATACTGGTGCGGCTCGAAGATGGTGAAGTCACGGTGCGGCCGATCGCGGGAACCAGGCCGCGCGGCAGGACCGTTGCCGAGGATGAAGCGCTCGCGCAGGAACTGCTCGCCGACGACAAGGAACTGGCCGAGCATCTGATGCTGATCGATCTCGGCCGCAACGACATCTCGCGAGTCTGCACCGCGGGCAGCGTCGAACTCAGCGAGAGGATGGTGATCGAACGCTACTCGCACGTGATGCACATCGTCTCCAACGTGCATGGCCGGCTCGCCCCCGGCAAGACCGCGCTCGACGTACTGCGTGCGACCTTCCCGGCCGGCACGCTGAGCGGCGCACCGAAGGTCCGGGCGATGGAGATCATCGATGAGGTCGAGCCGGTCAAGCGTGGCATCTACGGCGGCGCGGTCGGCTATCTGTCCTGGAGCGGCAACATCGACATGGCGATCGCGATCCGCATGGCGGTGATCAAGGACGGCATGTTGCACGTGCAGGCCGGCGGCGGCATCGTTGCGGATTCCGTCCCCGCCAACGAATGGGACGAGACCATCAACAAGGGCAAGGCCGTGATGCGCGCGCTGGATCTGGCGCTGGCGGGGCTAGTCCTGGCGAAACGATAGATGTTCGATGCGCGGGCCTGGCCTGCGACCGGTATCCGCAGATTGCAGTGAAGGTGCCGTCCTGCCTGATGGCAAGCGAGGCCGGCGCCTCATGATTGTTGCGGCGACGCCAGGAACTAGCTCCGGCACCGCGCGCTGCGCACCGGCTGCCGTGTCAGTCGCGCGACCGAGGCTTTGACGAGCTTGCGCAGCGTCGGCAGGTGCACGTCCGCCAGCCGCTTGATGTGCAGGCAGGAATCGCCGCCACCGCTGTGCTTGCCGAGGGCGTCCTTCAGCGCGGCGTAGGTTTCCGGATCCGCGCCGAGATACAACGCGATCGTCCTGGCGCGCGGCGCGAAGGCGATGACCATCCAGTCCACCTCCTTGCCGTTGGCGTAACGCAGCTTGCGGGATCCGAAGCCGACGATCCGGCCCCACATCCGCGGCGGCGCTCCGGTCGCCGCGGTCATCAGGCGCACGAGCGCGCGACAATCCTCGCGCTGTTGCTCGTCCGGCAGTGCTGCAAGAAACCTTGCGACCGGTTCGCCGGTAAGTTGCGTCTTCATGGCCATGATCGGCACCTCGTCACCCTCTGTTCGCGGTGATAGGGCGCATGCCGCCGGCGCCGCCTCACGGTCTGGCCTCCTCGCTCGCGAGGAAATCGAGAATACGCGCCTGGGTATCGCCGATGTCCTCGTTGAGGATGCCATGGCGCGTCGATTCGACCCAATGCAGCTGTTTGAGCGGGGTCCCCAGCAATTCGTAGATTTGTTCGGCGCTGACTGGATCGACCACCCGGTCCTGCATCGACTGAATCAGCAGTACCGGGCAACGTACCTGCGGCAGCCGCTCGCGCAGCGCCGCGTTCAATTGGGTCAACTCGTACAGCCCGCGGATCGGCATGTGCAGATAGTTGATGTGCGGGTGCTCGCTCTGATTTGTCCGGAACGGCATCACGCCTTCGTAGCTCGAGAGCCAGCGCACCATGCTATTGGCGCCGTGCATCAACGGCACGAACCGCATGTTGCGGTTCCGGTATTTCATCGGCGCGCAGATCGCGACGGCTCCGCGCACG
>JADLEV010000007.1 GCA_020845935.1 Gammaproteobacteria bacterium | reverse complement strand
CGGTATCGGCCGCTCGATCTTGCCGGTCGCGGTCTCGGCCGCGGTGAGGTTGCCGGTAAGGCCGGCGAGGACGCGATCGATGACCTTCTGTCCCTGCACCGGATCCTCGGCTTCAAGAAAGCCGCGCACCCGGGCTGCCGGCACGCCGGTGATCGGGTGTGGCACAAATGCGAAGCGCATGCCGGGCATGCCGCGCTTGTAGCGGTAGTTGTTGATGAGATCCTTGAATGCGATGGTGGCGATGCCGACCACCGGAACGCCGAGATTTTCTACGGTAAGACCATGGCCGACGACCGACGGCGAGCAGGTGCTTCAATGCCCGATGCCAATCACCATGCCATGGCCGCGTTGCTTGATCTCGGCCCAGAGTTCCGGGTCGTCGTCGAAGTAGGTGCCGATCTTGGTGCGGACTTCCCACTGGGTATTCGGATAGCGTGCGGCAAGCAGGTCGCGCAGCTCGGTGAAGAGCTGATGCGTGTCGGTGAAACCGATGTCCACCAGATAGATCGTCTTGCCGGCAAGGTTATCGATACGCGGCGCCATCGGCACGCGCTCTATCGCCGGCGGTTGCCCGAGCGGATTGAGCACGCGCGGGGCATCGGCGGCAACGGCTGCGACGGACCAGACTGTGGGTACCAGCAGGGATAGGGACAGCCAACGCCAGAGAGAGATGCGCATCACCAAGCTCCTCGATCAGGGACCGGGTCACTATCGCAGTGGCGGCGAAGATGTGTCAATCGCCGCCAGCATGCCGGAACGCCGGCGTGCCCGGGACGTCTCCGTCGCTATGCCGCGGCGGCAGGCCATCTCGTTTATAGTGCCCGCCGGCCAACCCTGGAGATCGGCAGCATGGCATCAACCACGCCTTCGTCTCGTGAACCGGACCTGCATGACGCGCGGGTCCACGCCGCGCTGGAGCGCTACTGGCGCGACAACCTGCGCGTGATGGCGGCCCTGCTGGCAATCTGGGCGTTGGCCTCGCTGGGTTGCGGCGTGCTGTTCGCGGATTGGCTGAATCGATTCCACCTGCCGTTTACCGGTTTCCCGCTCGGTTTCTGGTTCGCGCAGCAGGGCAGCATCATGGTCTTCGTGCTGTGCATCCTCGCCTACTGCATCGCGATGAACCGGCTCGACCTGCGCCATCATCGCGAACTCGAAGCGGCGAAGGGCGCACGTTGATGGATACCCGCAGCTGGACCCTGATCCTGGTCGGCGGCACGTTCGCGCTCTACCTCGCGATTGCCTGGTTCGCCCGTGTCCGTGACACGCATGGCTTCTACGTCGCCGGCCGTGGCGTGCCGGCGCTGGCCAACGGCATGGCGACCGGCGCCGACTGGATGAGCGCCTCGTCGTTCATCTCGATGGCGGGGGTCATCTCGTTCATGGGTTATGCCGGTGGTGTCTACCTGATGGGCTGGACCGGCGGCTTCGTGCTGCTGGCACTGCTGCTCGCACCATACCTGCGCAAGTTCGGTCATTTCACGGTGCCCGACTTCGTCGGGGATCGATTCGACTCGAATATCGCACGCCTCGTCGCCGTGATTTGCGCGCTGTTCATCAGCTTCGTCTATGTCGCCGGCCAGATGCGCGGGGTCGGCGTCGTGTTCAGCCGCTTCCTCGAGGTCGACATCAACACCGGCGTGTTCTTCGGCATGGCGATCGTCTTCGTCTACGCGACGCTCGGCGGCATGAAGAGCATCACCTGGACCCAGGTCGCGCAGTACTGGGTGCTGATCATCGCCTACCTCACCGTGGCGATCGCCATTTCGATTCAGCTGACCGGGCATGCCATCCCGTCGCTCGGCATGGGTGCCGAATTGCGACCGGAATATGTTGGCCGGAACGACGTCTGGCTGCTGGAGCGGCTCGATCAGATCCTGCGGGATCTGGGCTTCGCGAGCTATACCGAGGCCTTCACCGGAGCGTGGGACAAGGTCAATGTCTTCTGTGTCGCGCTGGCGCTGATGTGCGGCACCGCCGGTTTGCCGCATGTGCTGGTGCGGTTCTACACCGTGCCGACGGTCCGGGCCGCGCGCTGGAGCGTGATGTGGGCACTGTTCTTCATTGCGATGCTGTATCTCGCAGCGCCGGCGACCGCGGTGTTCGCGCGCTATTACATGATTCAGAGTCTGAACGGTGTCGCCGCGGAGCAATTGCCCGAGTGGTATCGCAATTGGCAGAAGACGGGGCTGGTGCTGTGGTTCGATGATGGCGACGGCCGGGTGCGCTATTCCGCCGGCGCCGACAACGAAATCTTCCGCAACGGCTCCCTGAATGCGACCGAACTGCTCGAGGTCGAACGCTCGCACCGGCAATGGCTGGACAGTGATGGGACACGGGGCGCGGACGCTCGCGCGGTACTGCGCGAGCGAGGTCTCTCCGGTCCCGATCAGGACATCATCGTGCTGGCGACGCCGGAGATGGCCAAGCTCGCGCCGTGGATCGTCGCGTTGATCGCCGCCGGAGGTCTGGCGGCGGCACTATCGACCGCGAGCGGACTGTTGCTGGTGATCTCCTCGGCGGTGGCGCATGACCTCTATTACCGCATGCTGAAGCCAGGGGCGACCGAAGCACAGCGCTTGCTGGTCGGGCGAGGGGTGATCGCGATCGCGGTGGTGATCGCTGGCCTGTTCGGCATCTTTCCTCCGGGCTTCGTCAGTCAGGTGGTCGCCTTCGCCTTCGGCCTCGCCGCGGCGAGCCTGTTTCCGGTACTGGTGCTCGGCATCTTCTCGAAGCGGGTCGGTACCGTCCCGGCGATCACCGGGATGGTGATCGGGATTGGTTTCACGGCTTACTACATCGTCAGCTCGGTGTATTTCGGCATGCAGCCCTGGACCTTCGGCTTCTTCGAGCGCGGCCTCAATCCGCAGGGCGTCGGCGTCATCGGCATGGCGCTGAATTTTGTCGTGGCGCTGGCACTCACGCCGCTGTTCCCGCCGCCGAGCCGGGCGGCACAGGATATGGTCGATTCCGTCCGCGAGCCGGAAGGCTTCGGCCCCGCGCCGCGCATCGAACAGGCGATCGACCATTGAAACGGAACAGCGGAATTCGTCGAGTCCGCCGAGGAGTGTTTGTCCTGAACCTCACGCGATGGCTTCTCCGGGTAAGCGGCGCGAGCAGGTGAGAATCCACCGTTAACGTAACGGTAGACGAGGATGTCGTGCCCGCGCAACGAAGTCTTGGTGGACCTAGTTTCTCAACGAAAGCCCCCTGCGGTGTAGCTGATGAATGGCTTGGCGGCATCGTCATCGCGGGACGATGCGCTCGCGGCACTCGCCGTATTGGGTTCGGGTGGCGAAAAGCTGCATGCACTGAATGTCGCGAACTCCATCGCTCAGGAACGCTACACGGATGGGTTTTGGATGTCCTATCACGAGTTGACCAGCGATTATCCTTGGCTCAGAAAGCGGTTGGCGCACGTGGAGGCAGCAGACGGAGCCGGGCGTGGTTATCGACCGCCGCGACGAAACTTTTTCGCCGGTGTCCTGGCAGCGATCACACAGCGCTTTGGTATCGGCGGCGGTGCATCCTTGGTGATGACCATCGCCCTGATCGAAATTCTAGCGGCGGGGGCAATTCCCGCTTATCAGGATTACGAGGTACGCATGCAAGTATCACAAGCGCTGCCGCTCGTCGGCCAAATCGAGGCGGTCGCCGGGGAATACATCGAGACGAACGACACTTACCCAGAATCGTTGGGCGCCATCGGGCTACCCGAGGAGAGGGACGAAGGTCCACTCAGGCGGATCGAACTGATCAAAGATGGAATCGAGCTAACGCTGCGCGGCGCTCACCACTTGGTCGATGGCCAGACTCTTATCCTTAGCGCCTACCGACGAGATGATGGATCGATCGCTTGGGAATGCAGTGCGGGCACCTTGGACCCGAAGTATTTGCCGCCAAGGTGCCGAGCGCGGTAATGCCTAATGCATCCCTCCCGTGCCGACCGCGCGGAATGGCGGCTTGGCGAGCCAGACGAACGGGATCTGCGTGATGAACATCACGGCGAGCATGATGAAGATGTCGTTGGCGCCCAGCGTCAACGCCTGATTGTTGATGACCTGCGCCGTGAGCGCGTAGCTGGCCTCGCTGTGGGCACCGAGCGCGTTCAGCTGTGCCTGGTAGGCGGCCCACGCCGGTGACTCCGGCGTGATGTGCTCGGCCAGCGTCGCGTAGTGGTATTCGCTGCGATCGTTCCAATAGAACACCGTCACGGCGGTGGCGATGCTGGCGGAAAACGTACGGACGAAATTGGACACTCCGGCCGCCGAGGCCAACTCCGCGGCGGGGATGCCCGACATGATGATCTGGTTCAGCGGCAAGAAGAACAACGGCAGGCCGAAGCCCATGATGAAGCGCGGCATGGCCATCTGCGCGAAGGCGACCTGATCGGTTTCCGTCGCGAACCAGAGCAGCGCTGTGCATTGCACCATGAAGGCGATTGCCGGCGCCGCGCGCAGATTGATACGGTGCAGGTTGCGCCCAATCAGCGGCGCCATCACCACCGCCACCAGTCCGATCGGTGCCATCGCCAATCCCGCCCAGGTGCTGGTGTAACCCAGCGCCGTCTGCAACCAGAGGGGGAAGATCACGTTCACTCCGGTGAAGGCGAAGTAGGCGACCGCGATGCAGGCGGTGCCGACGGCAAAGTTGCGCCGTGCGAACAGGTGCAGATCGATGATCGGATGCTTGTCGGTCAGTTCCCAAGGGATCAGGAACGTGATCGCGATGACGCCGATGATCGCGGCGGCGCGGATCTGGTTCGATTCGAACCAGTCCTGCTGGTTGCCGTTGTCGAGCATGAACTGGAGGGCGCCGACGCCGATGACCAGCAACGCAAGCCCGACCGCATCGACCGGAACCTTGACGCGCGCCGATTCGCGATGACGCAGCAGAGCCCAGGTCACACCGGCTGAAAACAGGCCGCCGGGCACGTTGATGTAGAACAGCCAGGGCCAACTCAGGTTGTCGGTGATCCAGCCGCCGAGCACCGGACCGACGATGGGCGCGACGATGACCACCATCGCCCAGAGCCCCAGCGCCAGGCCGCGCAGATGGACCGGATAGTTGCGCAGCAGCAGCGCTTGCGCGACCGACATCATCGGCCCCGACACCAGCCCTTGCGCCAGCCGCGCGGCGATCATCATCGGCATGCTGGTGGCCATGCCGCAGAGTGCGCTGAAGACGATGAACAGCAGGTTCGAGATGACGAAGGTGCGCACCTCACCGAAGCGGCGGCCGATCCAGCCCGCGAGCGGTTGCACCACGGCGGCGGCCATCAGATAGGAGCTGATCGACCAGGTGCCCTCCGACGGCGACACGCCGAGGCTGCCGGCGATGGCAGGGACCGACACGTTGACGATGGTCATGTCGAGGATTTCCATGAAGCTCGACAGGCCGATGGCGATCGTCAGGAACACCAGCGAGACGCCGCGCAGCGGTGGGTATTCGCCGGGCGGCAAGGCCTGCGCCTGCGCTGCGGGTGCCATGGTCGTGGCGGTGCCGGCTCAGTCGGCGTTGGCGCGAATGATGGCCAGCACCTCGGCCGCGGCGGCAGCCAGATCGTGCATGTAGACCTCGGTCCGCTCGCGCGTTGTCCGATCGGGTTCGGCCGCGAGTACCGCGCCGCCACGGTCATGCGTATCGACCGTGGTCGTGGTGGACAGACCGATGCGCAACGGGTGCGCCGCCAGTTCCTCCGGGTCGAGTGCGATCTTCACCGGCACGCGCTGCACGACCTTGATCCAGTTGCCCGAGGCATTTTGCGGCGGCAGCAATGCGAACGCGGCACCGGTGCCGGCCGCGAGACCAACGATCCGTCCGTGGTACGCGACGTCACGGCCATACAGATCGGCAATGATGGTGGCCGCTTGGCCGATGCGCAGATGGCGTAACTGGCTTTCCTTGTAGTTTGCTTCGAGCCACACCTCGCCGAGCGGGATCACGGTCAGCAGATGCTCGCCGGACGTGACCCGCTGGCCGAGCTGCACGCGCCGTTGCGCGACGTAGCCGCTGACCGGCGCCACCACCGTGGTGCGTCGCAGCGCCAGCCACGAGTTCTGATACGCGATGCCCGCGACCTGTACCGCCGGGTGCTGCTCCAGCGGCATGCTGGAGACCAGCGCATGCGCCGCGGCCGCTTGCTGCTGCGCTTGCGTCAGGCTCGACTGTGCCAATTGCACGGCTTCACGCGCATGGCGCACTTCCTCGCCGGCGACGGATTGTTCAACGAGCAACGGTTCACGCTTCGCCAGGTCGGCGCGCGCGCGCGCCAGCTGCAGTTCGCGCTCGCCGACCACCGCATCGAACTGCACTGCCTGTGCCTGTTGCATCCGCACCTGCCGCACCGCTTGCGCCAGTTCGGCGGCGGCGCGGGCGAGCTGTTGCCGTGCGTCGGTATCGTCGAGCCGAGCCAGCATCTGACCTGCGGCGACTCTGGCGGTGTTCTGCGTGAGCACCTCGATCACGGTGCCATCCACCTCGGCGGAGACACGGACCTGATTGCCAACGACGTAGGCATCGTCGGTCGTTTCGCGCAGCGACAGCACGAAGCGGTCCAGCAACAACCAGGCGACCCCGAGCGTGATGAAGATTGCGGCGATGGTCATCAAGATGTGGCGGCGCTTGCCGTTGCCATTGGTGGGTTTCGTTGTCGGTTCGGTCATGGTTGTTCTTCCGTGGGCGCGATGCCGCCCGCCAGCACCAGATTCAATTGCACGTCGGCGAGGACCGCGGCCAGGTCGATGTCCAGCAGGCGCTCCTGCTCGGCAAGTTCGGCGAGGCGGGCGGTGAGTTCGGGACCGGCATGCGTCAACTCTCCACGCCGGCGCGCCGAGGCGTTGTGGCGTGCCGCTCGCGCGGCGGCAAGTTGTTGTTCGCGCTGCGGCCGTTGCGCCTGAACCTGCAGCAGCATCGCCGCAGCGGATCCGGCCTCGCGCGCGGCAGTGATGACGGCACCGTCATAGGCGGCGATCGCGACTTCGAGAGTGGCGGCGGCGGCGCGATGGCGCGCGCGGCGCTGACCGGCGTCGAACAGCGGCAGGTCCACCGCGAGGCCAAGCTGCGGCGCGCCGGAGTCGAAGCGCAGCAGCCGGTCGAGTTCAATGCTCGACAAGGCCGCGAGTGCGCGCAGCGACACGTCCGGGTAGAACCGGGCGCGTGCGGCATCGGTGTCTCGCAGCGCCGCCTCGACGCGCCAGCGGCTGGCCTGGATGTCCGGACGGCGCGCCAGCAGATTGGTGCCGACATCGGCTGGCAGGGTCGCGGCCGAACGCGGCAGCAGGCGAGGCGTGAGTGCGGGCAGGGCGGCGGCATCGACGCTCAACAGTCCGGCAAGGTTCACGAGATTCAGTTGCCGCGCGCCGTACGCCGCCGCAAGCCGATCACGCAGTGCCGCCAACTGCCGATTCGCATCATGCACAAGATCGGCGTTGTCGAGGCCGGCCGCTTGCCGTGAGCGGGCGATGGCGAGCAGTTGTTCGTGCAATGCCATGGCCTGTTCCAGCAAGGTAATCCGCGCGTTGTCCGCTTGCCAGTTGAAATAGACAGTGCTGACGGCCGCTGCGAGCCCGAGCGCGGCGGCACGCCGTTGTGCGGCGATGGCGCGGGTGCGGTCGATGGCGCTCTCGACCGCGGCGCGTTGTTTGCCCCACCAGTCGAACTGATACCGCACCGTGATGCCGATGCTGGATTGAGTAAACCAGTGATAGCCGAGCAAGGCCGGCGGCATCATGCCGTTGTCGGACAGACGTTGCCGGGTGAGTTCGGCGCTGGCCGTGCTCGACAAGCCCAGCGCCGCGCCGGCGACGCGCACTTCCTCGGTGGCGGCGCGCACGCGCGCATCGGCTTCGGCCACCGAGGGCCCGGTGCGGAGTGCCCGCTCGATCAGTGCGTCGAGCGTGGCATCGCCATACGCACGCCACCAGTCGGCGGCTGGCCAACTGCCGTTGATCGCTCCGGCGGGCGCCACGACCGGGGCGGACTGGCGCAGTTCGGGTTCCAGGCGTGGTGGTGGTCGCAGCGCGGCACAGCCGGCGCCGAGCGCTGCCAGGACCAGGAGGCAAAGCGTGTGCCGTGCCCCGGCAAACGCGTTCATGCATCCTCGCTCCGCGTTGCCGCGCTGTCGCGCTGCAGCGCATCGATGCCGGCCAGCAGCCGCTTGAGGCTCGCCAGCAGTCGTTTCTTTTCCGCCGCGGAGAAACCGGCGAAGGCCGAGATGACGTCCGGCGCCACACGCGGCAGCATCGCTTGCAGCAGCTTTTCGCCCGCTGGCTCAAGTGTGAGCAGCATGCGGCGACGATCCTCGGTATCCGGCTTGCGTCGGATCAGCTTGCGATCCACCAGCGCGTCGCTCAGCCGGGTGAGGTTGGCGGGACTCTGCGCCAACGCCGCGCGGAGATCCCCGGCCGAGGCATGACCATCATGGGCGCGCAGCCCGACCAGCAGGCGAAACTCCGCTTCCGACAAGCCCAGCGGTTTCAACTGGCATTCGAGCAGATTCTGAAAATCGCGGCCGAGGATCATGGCCGCACGCAGAATCAGAGTCTCGGTCGCTGGCAGCTCTGGCAGCTGCCGCGCGAGCCGGCGTATCTTTTGTTCGATGTGCAACAGTTGCGATAGAGTCATCGGAATATTTTAGATCTGAAATATTCAGTGGTGAAAGGATGCCGTCATTCTGTCACGGCAGGCGATTCCGGGTGACAATGACCGCCGTATGACGAAGGGGTGTAGAACATGCTGAGTGTCGATTATTCCGAGCCTGAATTGTTGCTGGGTGGTGTGCGTGTGGCCCTGGCGCGTGAGCGCGAGCCGGTTTTCAACCCGGCGACTGGTGAACAGATTGGGTCCTATCCGCTGGCGACGACCGCTGACCTGGACGTGGCGCTCGCGGCGGCACAGCGCGGTTTCGAACAGTGGCGCGGCGTCACGGCCCACGATCGTGGCAAGGTGTTGAAACGCGCGGCGCAATTGCTGCGTGAGCGCGGTGAAGGTTTGGCGCGGCTGGCGGCGCTCGAATCGGGCAAGTCGATCCACGAGGCGCGCATCGAGCTCAATGCCGCGGCGGATCTGTTCGAGTGGTATGGCGAAGAATGCCGGCGGGTCTACGGGCGCTTGCTGGTGTCGCGCGGCGCGGGGACGCGGCTGACGGTGCGCAAGGAGCCGATCGGGCCGGTGGCAGCGTTTGCGCCATGGAATTTCCCGCTTGGCAATCCGGCGCGCAAGCTTGGCGCGCCGCTGGCCACCGGCTGTTCGGTGATCATGAAACCGGCCGAGGACACGCCGGCCAGTGCGCTCGCGATTGCGCAGTCGCTGCTCGACGCCGGGTTGCCGCCGGACACACTGTCGATCGTGTTTGGCGTGCCGGCGCAGATATCGACCTATCTGCTCGCCTCACCGGTGATTCGCAAGGTTTCGTTCACCGGCTCGACCGTGGTCGGCAAGCAGTTGCTGAAACTCGCCGCCGAGGGCGCGAAGCGCACGACGATGGAACTGGGCGGCCACGCGCCGGTGCTGGTGTTCGGCGACGTCGATGTCGATGCGGTGCTGGACCTCGCCGTGGCCGCCAAGTTTCGCAATGCCGGTCAGGTGTGCGTTTCGCCAACGCGGTTCTACGTGCACGAATCGATCTACCAGCGCTTTGCCGCCGGCTTTGCGGCGCGCGTGCAGTCCTGGCCGGTGGGCGATGGGCTCGACGAAAGCCAACGCATGGGCCCGCTGATCCATCCGCGCCGGTTGCCGGTGATTCAGGGCTTCGTTGACGATGCCCGGGATCGCGGCGCCCGCGTGCTGGCGGGTGGAACGCGGCTCGAGCGCCGCGGCTGGTTCTATGCGCCAACGGTGTTGGCCGACGTACCGGACGAGGCGCGCATCATGAACGAAGAGCCGTTCGGCCCGATCGCGGTGCTGAATCCGTTCCGCGATCACGATGCCGTGGTGCACGCCGCGAACCGACTACCCTATGGTCTCGCCGCCTATGCCTTCACCGAATCGCGCCGCACCGCGGCACTGCTCGGCGAACAGATCGAGGCCGGCATGGTCGGCATCAACACCTTTCGCATCGGGATGTCGGACGCGCCGTTCGGTGGCGTCAAGGAAAGCGGCCACGGCTCGGAGGAGGGCCCCGAGGGACTCGAGGCCTGCCTGGTGACCAAGTTCGTCAGCGAGGCGTGACGCCGGCGGTTTATCGCACAAGGCCGGCGGCCTATCGGGCCTCGCGCAGGTAGGTGAGGACGTCTTCGAGTTCCACCGTCGTGTAATGCGACAGCACTCGGTCGTGTTGCCATCGGCTGCCTTCGGTGACCTTGATGGCCGCAGTCGGGACCGTCCGCAGCACCGGTGGCGCCACGGTCAGGTCGTAGAACACCGTGCGCGCAGCGCCAGGGCTGATCACGAGCCCAGGCATCGAGTCGCCAGCCAGCGTGACCGTCGCGACATCCGGGGTCGTCAGGCGCCGTAACGCCGGAACGCTATCCGGCACCTGGGCGATGGGATCGGCCACCGGCACCCCGCTCCCGGCGACCTGATGACAGGTCGCGCAGCGACCATAGCCACGGTCGGCGGCGTGCAGCAGCTCGCGGCCACGCTCTGCAGCCGGGGACAGCGGTGCTCGCGCCGGTGTTGCCACCGCCGCGGTCGCGCCGGCATCGATGCCGTTCAGCGATGCGACATAGGCGATCACCGCATTCAGATCCTCCGCGGGCAACAAGGTGCCGAATGCCGGCATCCGTGTCTGTGGCATGCCTTTGGTGACCGCGTTCTGGATGTGCGCGAGATCGAAGCCGCGGGCCGCGAGCCGTGCCGCGCCACCGCCGGAACCGCCACCGAGCGTGTGGCAGTAACCGGTCGCACAGCTCGTGCCGTAGACGCGTTCGCCGCGCTTGGAAAGGTCGCCCGGATCCTGCGCCGCGGCGGTCGTGCCGAGCACGAGCAGCGTGCTCAAGGCCCCGGCAGTCAGGAGCGCACGTTGCGACAGCAGTCCATGCCGGGCCATCATCGCGGCTGCTCCGGCAGCGCGAACACCACGAGCGTCGAACCTCTTCGCCATTTCTCCCCCTCCCCAGGGAACAGTCCTGCCGCCATCGGGCCGACGACCGTGCCCCAGCCCGTGGGCGTCGCGATGTACTGGCGGCCGTCGATCGCATAGCTGATCGACGAACCGCGATGGCCGGCGCCGGTCTGGAATTTCCAGAGCTCTTCGCCGGTACGGGCATCGAGCGCGAAGAAGTAGCCATCCGGCCGCCCGCTGAAGATCAGATCGCCAGCGGTCGCGAGCACCGACGCAAACAGGATGTAGCGGTATGGCCAACTCCATTTGCGCTCGCCGGTCAGTGGGTCGAACGCATCGAGGTGTGCATAGTTCTCGCGATTCGGTGGCAGGAACACGGAGCCGCTGCCACCCGCATAGAACATGCCTTCGCGAGGTTCTTCGCGTTGCGCGACGATCGTGTTGCAGACCTCGACCAGCGGTGCGTAGATGTAGCCGGTACGCGGCGAATACGCCATCTGGTTCCAGCTCTTGCCGCCGATGAGGCCGCTCGGGCAGATGTCGGTCGCGACGCCGGGCACCGGATCGCGCCGGCCGAGCAGCGTGCCGTCCTTGGCGATGCCGGAGATCCAGTCGTTGATTTCGTTCGCCAGGAACGAATGCAGGTACTTGCCGGTCACCCGATCGAGTACGACGGTCAGGCCGCTCTTGTTCATGTGCGCCAGCAGCTTGCGTTCGTGACCGTCGACGACCTTGTCGAACAAGATGATTTCGTACGCCGAATCGAAGTCCCAGACATCGTTCGGGATGACCTGATAATGCCAGCGCAGCTTGCCACTGTCCGGATCGAGCGCGACGACGCTCGCGGTGTAGAGATTGACATCCCTGGCAACCTTGCGCGGTTCAACGACTCGATCGCCGGCATAGAAATCTGACGCCGCGTTGCCGGTGCCCCAGTAAAGCAGTTTCAGTTCCGGATCATACGAGCCGGTCATCCAGGTCGCTGCGCCGCCGTACCGCCAACTTTCGCCCTTCCAAGTGTCGTTGCCTTTTTCGCCGGGAGCCGGGATCGCATACCAGCGCCAGGCGAGCCGGCCGGTCTCGGTGTCGAAGGCGGTGAGATAGCCGCGATGGGCGCCATCGCCACCGGTGCCGCCGATGATCACCTTGTTGCCGACGACCAGCGGCGCGCCACGTGGCGCGCAACCGCACTGGCGGGCATTGTCGATGTTGACCTTCCACAGTTCTTCCCCGGTGCGTGCGTCGAGCGCGAGCAGGAAGTTGTCGTGCGTGCCGACGAAGACCTTGCCGCCGGCAACCGCGACACCACGATTCTGCGCTCCGAACAGCACGTAATCGAAGCCTTCGACGTTGGGCGCGGCGACGTTGTAACGGGAGTGCCACAATTGCGCTCCGGTCGCCGCGTTCAACGCGAACACCTGGGTCTGGTTGGTCGACAGATACATCACGCCATCGATGACGATGGGTGTCGCCTGCAAGGCATCGTTATATTCCCCGGTCTGGAAGATCCAGGCGGGCGCCAGCGACCGCACGTTGGTCCGATTGACGCGATCGAGCGCACTGTAGCGCCAAGCGTGGGTTGTGCCGCCGTAGCTCGGCCAATCGGACTGCGTGGCGCCGGCTGACACGGTTTCGGCGCTGGCGCAGCGCAATGATGCGACGGTAACTGCGACCAGGATGAAAATGATTCTCATCGTCCGTTACTCCAGGTGCGGGAAGGCTTGGTATGGTAGGGGTGCACCGGCCTCCACCGCCAGCATTTCTCAAAGAAAAATGGCCGCGATGCGGTCTATCAACCCACTTGCGCGCCCTGCCGGAATGGCCGAGACTTAGTTGGGTCAGTCCCTCCCCTGAGTTCATCACATAGGAATCAGCCATGGCGACATTACAGATCAACGGCAACACACATG
>JADLEV010000006.1 GCA_020845935.1 Gammaproteobacteria bacterium | reverse complement strand
TGTGTTCACCAACGAATCGATCACGCTCGATGGCGATCGAGCCCGCGCCTCGACCAAATGGCTGTTCGTGACCCAGAGTTCGGACAACCGCCCGACGCCGGTTTATCTGGGGCATTACGACGACTCGCTGGTCCGTGAAGCCGACGGCTGGAAATTCCAGCGTCGTGTCGTCTACGGTGATATCCCGGCGCAGGATCCGCTCGCGGCCGAGGCACCGCCGGCACGGTAGCCGCCGGGGTGCTCCTGATCGTCCGGGATAGCCGAACCCTTTTGGTGAACGGGCGCGGCGTCCGGTAGCAGAAACGTTGTGGCACCGAAATTCGCCAATTAAGGAACGATTGCGGACACCGTTGTGATTCTGTCCGAAGTCATGGCGGAGGCTTCGGCCGATTGCGACAGTACCTGACAGATCGCTGGGACAACCTGGAAACTCTGGAACGACACGTGCGCAAAACACTCTTCTGGCTGCACCTTGGCACCGGCGTCGTCGCCGGACTCGTGATCCTGATGATGTCGATGACCGGGGTACTGCTGACCTACGAGCGGCAGATGATTTCCTGGGCCGATCGCGCCTACCGCCATGAGCCACTGCCCGGGCAGACACGACAACCGCTCGCCGCGTTGCTCGATGCCGCCCAGCGCCATGTGCCGGAGGCATCCGCCGCATCCATCACCATAGCCGCCGATGCCGCGGCTCCGGCCGTCGTCTCGCTCGGGCGTGGGCGCGACCTGTATCTGCAACCGTATAGCGGCGAAGTGCTCGGCGAAGGTTCGCCGGGGATCCGCCAGTTCTTTCGCGTCGTCACCAGCTGGCACCGCTGGTTCGACGCCGGTCCCGAATCGCGCGCCACGATGCGCGCCATTACCGGGGCCTGCAATCTCGCATTCCTGTTCCTGATCCTGAGCGGGCTGTACCTGTGGATCCCGCATATCCTGCGCTGGCCGATGTTCCGTGCGCGGCTGCTGTTCTCCCGCAGTTACAAGACCAGCAAGGGGCGAGACTTCAATTGGCACCATGTGTTCGGCATCTGGTCGGCCATTCCGCTCGCCGCGGTGGTCGCCACCGGGGTCGTCATTTCCTATCCGTGGGCCAGTGATCTGGTCTATCGCAGTGTCGGCGAGGAGCCGCCGGCCCGAGGTGGCCCGCCCGGACCGCCGGGTGCGATGGCGGGACCCACCGGAGCCCCTGGCGCCGCAGCGCGCGGGCCGCGGCAAGGGCCCGGTTCCGCGGCTGGTCGCGGACCGGCGCTTGGCGGTCCCGGCAGCGGGAGTTTTGGTGGCCGGACCGCCCAGGCGCTTGACGGCGCCGCCAGCGCCGCGGCGCCCGATCTCGATGCGCTGTTCGCACGCGCCGCGGCGCACCTGCCGGCCTGGCGCACGATCGCGCTGCGGGTACCGGGCGATCCGGCCGCACCGGTCGGGTTTTCGATCGATCAAGGCAGCGGCGGCCAGCCGCAGAAGCGCCACAATCTGACGCTTGACGCTCGTACCGGCGACGTGGTGGCCTGGGAACCCTGGGACAGTCAATCGCCGGGCCGTCGGTTGCGCTCCTACCTGCGTTTCCTGCACACCGGCGAAACGCTCGGCATTGCCGGCCAGACCATTGCGGGCCTCGTGTCGTTCGCGTCCATAATCCTGGTCTGGACCGGCATCGCGCTGGCCTGGCGCCGGCTGATTCAGCCGCTGTTCCGCAAGAAACAGGCGAAGTAACAACTAAGCGCCAAATTGGGAATCGGCCCGGTGACCGCACGATACCGTGCGATGACTCACCCGCAACGCGCCATCGTGTCAATTCTCGCCGGCGCCGCAGCCATGCTGCTCTGAGGTCGCTGGCGTCCTGGCGTTGCTGCTGCCCTGGAACTGGCCGCTGTAACGGCCTCTCAGCAGAGCAGTTCGAGAAACTCCGCGCGGGTGCTCGGGTTGCTGCGGAACAGGCCGAGCATCGAGGAGGTCTTCATCTTCGAGTTCTGCTTCTCGACACCGCGCATCATCATGCAGAGGTGCTGCGCCTCGATGATCACGCCGACATCCTTGGCCCCGGTGACGGTCCGGATGGCATTGGCGATTTGCAGCGTCAGGTCTTCCTGGATCTGCAGGCGGCGCGCATACATGTCGACGATGCGCGCCACCTTGGACAGCCCAAGCACCTTGTCACGCGGGATGTAACCGACGTGGCACTTGCCAATGAACGGCAACAGGTGATGCTCGCACAGCGAATAGAGCTCGATGTCCTGCACCACGATCATCTCGTTCGATTCGGACGGAAACAGCGCCTCGTTGACGACTTCATCCAGCGTTTGCTGGTAACCGCGCAGCAGAAAGCGCATCGCCTCGGCGGCGCGCCGCGGCGTGTCACGCAGACCCGGCCGTTCGATATCATCGAACGCGCTGATGATGGCGGCGTAACACTGTCGCAGCGTCTCGTCGTCGGTGTTCGGCGCGACCATCGGCTCCGCTACCGGCTCAGCGCCGTCGAGAGTTCCGGCAATGCCTGGAACAGATCGGCGACGAGGCCATAGTCGGCGACCTCGAAGATCGGCGCTTCCTCGTCCTTGTTGATCGCGACGATCACCTTGCTGTCCTTCATGCCGGCGAGATGCTGGATGGCGCCGGAAATGCCGACCGCGATGTACAGGTTCGGCGCGACGATCTTGCCGGTCTGGCCGACTTGGTAATCGTTCGGCGCAAAGCCCGCATCGACCGCGGCCCGCGAGGCACCGACCGCGGCACCGAGCTTGTCGGCGACGTCGTCGATCAGACGGAAGTTGTCGGCGCTGCCCATGCCGCGTCCACCGGAGACGACGATGCTGGCGCTGGTCAGCTCCGGCCGCTCGCTCTTGGTCAGCTGATGACGCACGAACCGCGACTTGCCGAACGCCGGTTGCGCCGCGCCCTGCTCGATCGGCGCCGGAGCGGCGCCGGTTGCGGCGGCGTCGAAGCCGGTGGAGCGCACCGTGATCACCTTGACGCGATCACTGCTCTGCACGGTCGCCAGCGCATTGCCGGCATAGATCGGACGCACGAAGGTGTCCGGCGACTCGACCCGGACGATGTCCGAGATCTGCATCACGCCGAGTTGTGCGGCAACGCGCGGCAAGAGGTTCTTGCCGAACGTCGTCGCCGGCGCGAGCACATGGGTCGCATTGCCCGCATGCGCGATGACCAGCGGCGTCAGTTCCTCGGCGAGCGGATGGGCGTAGTGCTCGGCTTCGACCTGCACCACGCGCGCAACGCCGGCGACGCCGGCCGCTGCTTGCGCCACCGCGCCGCAGCCCTGTCCCGCGACCAGCACCACGACCTCGCCGCCGAGTTGCGTCGCGGCGGTGATCGTGTTCCGCGTCGCGGATTTCAGTTCCTGATTATCGTGTTCAGCTACGACCAGTACGCTCATGACAACACCTTGGCTTCGTTGCGGAGTTTATCGACCAGTTCCTGTACCGAGGCGACCTTGACGCCGCCGCTGCGGCGTGGCGGCTCGGTGACCCGCAGCACTTTCAGCGCGGATGCGAGTTCGACGCCGGTCGAGGCGGCGGGTACCACGTCGAGCGGCTTCTTCTTCGCCTTCATGATGTTCGGCAGCTTCAGATAGCGCGGTTCGTTCAAGCGCAAATCGGTGGTGACGACCGCCGGCAGATCCAGCGCGACGGTTTCGAGACCGCCGTCGATTTCGCGCGTGACGATCGCCTGATTGCCGTCGAATTCGAGCTTCGAGGCGAAGGTCCCCTGCGGCCAGCCGAGCAGCGCCGCCAGCATCTGACCGGTCTGATTGTTGTCGCCGTCGATCGCCTGCTTGCCGAGGATCACGAGAGTCGGCTGCTCCTTCTGGATCGCATGCTGCAACAGCCGGGCGATGGCCAGCGGCTGCAATTCGGCATCGGTTTCATAGAGCAGACCACGATCGGCGCCCATTGCCAGCGCGGTACGCAGCACTTCCTGGCATTGCGACGGACCGATGGAGACGGCGACGATTTCCTTCGCCTTGCCTGCTTCCTGGAGCCGTACCGCCTCTTCCACGGCAATTTCACAGAACGGGTTGATCGCCATCTTGACGTTGGCGGTTTCGACCCCGGTTTGATCACCTTTGACGCGAACGCGGACGTTGTAGTCGATCACGCGTTTGACTGCTACGAGTATTTTCATACTTGCCTGTTCTCGAACTTTTGTTGCCTGCCGGGACCACGACCTCAGCCCCGATGGACCCTCGCGCAACCGAGGGAAGCTGGACTGCGCGACCGCCGCCGATAGGGCTCGGCGGCCCGTCGAAGGGAGGCGGAATGATACACTAATTCGACTTTTTGCCACCCTTCGAGCCACCCACTACGGAGACGATCCATGCCGCGCGCCGCCCGATCCAACGCGCCTTCGTATCACCCGGATTTGTCACGATGACCGCGCCCGCCGCCAGCGCCGGCCTGCGCGGTATCAGCGCCGGCGAGACCGCGATCGCAACCTGCGGCAAGGAAGGTCTGGGGCTGACTTATCGCGGGTATGCGATCGAGGCTCTGGCCGAGCAGGCGACCTTCGAGGAGGTCGCCCATCTGCTGCTGTACGGTCATCTTCCGCCTGCGCCGGAACTGGACGGCTATCGCGAACGGCTGCGCCAGCGCCGCACGCTGCCACAGGCGTTGCGTCACGTGCTCGAACAGATCCCGGCCTCGGCGCATCCGATGGATGTGATGCGCACCGGTTGCTCGATGCTCGGCACGCTGGAACCGGAGTCGGGCTTCGGCCGCCAGCACGACATTGCCGATCGGCTGCTCGCGGCCTTCCCGGCGATCCTGCTGTACTGGTATCAGTGGGCCGCTTCCGGCCGGCGCATCGAGACGCAAAGCGACGAGCCGACGCTCGCCGGACATTTCCTGCACCTGCTGCACGGCCACGCGCCCTCGGAACTGCACCGGCGCGCGCTCGACGTCGCGTTGATCCTCTACGCCGAACACGAGTTCAACGCCTCGACCTTCACCGCGCGGGTCTGCGCGGCGACGCTGTCCGACATGTACTCCGCGGTCACCGGCGCGATCGGCAGCCTGCGCGGACCATTGCACGGCGGCGCCAACGAGGCGGCGATGGAGTTGATCGAGCAGTTCCCGGACGCCCCGGCCGCGGTTGCCGGTTTGCGGCGCATGCTGGCCGAAAGGCGCAAGATCATGGGCTTTGGCCATGCCGTCTACAAAACGCACGACCCGCGCAATCCAAGCATCAAGTCCTGGTCGCGGCGACTCGCCGAGGATGCCGGCGACTTGCGGCTGTACGAAGTCTCCGCGGCAATCGAGCAGGTGATGTGGGACGACAAGAAGCTGTTTCCAAATCTCGATTTCTACAGCGCCTCGGTATTTCACCTGCTCGGCATCCCGACCGCCTTGTTCACGCCGATCTTCGTCTGTGCCCGCATCAGCGGCTGGGCGGCGCACGTCATCGAGCAGCGCACCAACAACAAGCTGATCCGGCCGAACGCCGACTATGTCGGACCGCCGCCGCGGCCCTACGTACCGATCGCCGAACGCCACTGACGGAATTGCAGGTCATGAGCCACGCCGCCGTCCGGGACGCCACCCGGCCCCAACCCGATCTGCTGCTGCAGCAGATCGCCGATTACGTCATCACGTTTCCCGCCGATGGCGCGCTCGCCCGCGACACCGCACGCCACTGCCTGATGGATGCGCTCGGCTGCGCGCTATTGGCATTGCAGTTCCCGGCCTGCACCCGGCTGCTCGGGCCGACGGTGCCGGGCGCCGGCATGCCGGGCGGCACGCCGATCCCGGGCACGGCGCACGAACTCGATCCGGTCGCCGCTGCGTTCAATCTCGGCGCACTGATCCGCTGGCTCGATTTCAACGATACTTGGCTCGCCGCGGAATGGGGCCACCCGTCGGATAACCTCGGCGGCATCCTCGCCGCCGCTGACTATCAGAGCCGCCGCCGGATCGCGGCCGGGAAAACGTCATTGACCATCGCCGACGTCATCACCGCGGCGATCAAGGCGCATGAGATCCAGGGTGTGCTGGCACTCAATCATGCGTTCAACCGCGTCGGCCTCGACCATGTGCTGCTGGTGCGGATCGCGAGCAGTGCCGTGGTCACGCACCTGCTGGGCGGCAACCGCGCGCAGGTCATCAACGCGGTATCGCAGGCCTTCGTCGATGGCGGCGCCCTGCGTACCTACCGCCACGCGCCGAACACCGGTTCGCGCAAGAGCTGGGCGGCCGGTGACGCGACCAGCCGCGCGGTAAGGCTGGCATTGCTGACGCTGGCCGGCGAGCAGGGCTATCCGTCGGCGTTGACGGTACCGACCTGGGGTTTTCAGGATGCGCTGTTCCGCGGCCAAACGCTCGTGCTGGAACGCCCGCTGGGCTCCTACGTGATGGAGCACGTGCTGTTCAAGATTTCTTTTCCCGCCGAGTTCCATGCGCAGACCGCGGTCGAGTGCGCGTTGCGCCTGCACCCACTCGTCCGCGAGCGGCTCGATCACATCACAAAAATCACCATCGAAACGCAGGAGGCCGGCGCGCGCATCATCGACAAGACCGGCCCGCTGGCGAACCCGGCTGATCGCGATCACTGCATCCAGTACATGGTCGCCATACCTTTGCTGCACGGCAGGTTGACGGCGGCTGATTACGAAGACGACGTCGCGGCCGATCCGCGAATCGATCGCCTGCGCGGCCTGATGGAAGTCCGCGAGAACCCGGCCTTCAGCCGGGATTATCTCGACCCCGACAAGCGCGCCATCGGCAATGCGGTACAGGTGTTCTTCGACGATGGCAGCCACACCGAACGCGTCGCGATCGATTATCCGATCGGACATCGCCGCCGCCGCGCCGAGGGGATCCCGCTGCTGCTCGAGAAATTCCAGGGTGCCCTGGCGACGCGTTTCGCGGCAAGCCAGGCCCGGCGCATCGCCAGTGCGTTCGCCGATCCCGCCGCGCTGGAAGCGCTGCCGGTCCCGGACTTCATGGACCTGTGGCGAGCTTAAGCCAATGTTTTCACGATAACCCAAGGACCCAACGATGACTCAACTCGTGACCTATCAACTCGATGGCGATGTCGCCGTCATCACGATCGACAACCCGCCGGTCAACGCGATGTCGCGCGAAGTACGTGCCGGCATCTGCGACGCCGTGGCGGCGCTCCAGAGCGACGGCGCGGCACGCGCCGGTCTGCTGATCTGTGCCGGGCGCACCTATGTCGCCGGCGCGGATATCACCGAGTTCGACCGACCACCGGAAGAGCCGTGGTTCCCGAAGGTCATTTCGGATCTCGAGAACAGCGCCAAACCGATCGTCGTGGCGATGCACGGCACCGCGCTCGGTGGTGGTCTCGAAACGGCGATGAACTGCCACTATCGCTGCGCCGCGCCGGACACCAGGCTCGGCCTGCCGGAAGTCACGCTCGGCATCGTCCCCGGCGCCAGCGGCACGCAACGGCTGCCGCGACTCGCCGGCATCCGCCGCGCGCTCGAGATGATGCTGTCGGGCAAGCCCATCCCGGCGAAGACCGCACACGAGTACGGCATCGTCGACGAGATCATCGAGGGCGATCTGCGCGCCGGCGCCATCGCCTACGCGCGGCGGCTGGTGCAATCCGGCGCCGGCCCGCGCCGGGTGCGCGATCTGCCGGTACCGGAGGCGGATCAGATTCAGGCGATCGCGGCGGAGTTCCGCGCCAGTGTCGCCAAGTCGGCGCGCGGCTTCGAAGCACCGCTGCGGATCATCGACTGCGTCGTCGCCGCGGCGACCAAATCGTATGACCAAGGCCTGGCCTACGAGCGCGACACGTTTCTCGAATGCAAGGCGAGCGATCAATCGCGTGCGCAGCGGCACCTGTTCTTTGCCGAGCGCGAAGTCGCGAAGATCCCGGACATCGGCAAGGACATCAAGCCCCGCGAGGTCAAGACCGTCGCCATCATCGGCGCCGGCACGATGGGTACCGGCATCGCCATGGCCTGCGCCAATGGCGGCCAGCCGGCGATCCTGATCGAGGCCGAGCAGGCCAATCTCGATCGCGGCCTCGCCCGCATCCGCGACACCTATGCCGATCAGGTCAACCGTGGCCGCATGAGCGAAGCCGAGGGCAACAGGCGCCGCGACATGCTGACCGGCTCGACCGATTACGCCGCAATCGCCGATTGCGATCTGGTGATCGAAGCCGTGTTCGAAAACATGGCGGTGAAGAAACAGGTGTTCGGCCAGCTCGACAGGATCTGCAAGAAGGGCGCAATCCTCGCGACCAATACCTCGACGCTCGACGTCGATGCCATTGCCGCGGCGACCTCACGCCCCGAGGATGTGCTCGGCCTGCACTTCTTCGCCCCGGCGAACGTGATGCGGCTGCTGGAAATCGTCCGCGGCACGAAGACCTCGAAGGACGTGATGGCGAGCGCGCTGCAACTGTCGAAGAAGTTGCAGAAGGTCGGCGTCGTCTCCGGCGTCTGCTTCGGCTTCATCGGCAACCGGATGATGATGCCGTACGAGCGCGAAGCGCAGGCGCTGGTGCTGGAAGGCGTGCCGCCGGAACGCGTCGATCAGGTCGCCTACGATTGGGGCATGGCGATGGGTCCGTTGGCGGTACTCGATCTGTCCGGGCTCGACGTCTTCTACAAGGTGGTCGAGGAATGGGCCGAACGCCCGCCGCTGCCGGCGAACTGGCTGACGCCGCAATTGGTCGAGATGGGCCGGTTGGGACAGAAGACCGGGCGCGGCATCTATAGCTACGAAGGCCGCAAGGCCGTCGCCGATCCCGAGGTGATGGAGCTGGCCAAGGCGACCGCGGCGAAGTACGGCATCAAGCCGCGCGCGGTGACCGACGCCGAGATCATCGAACGTCTGTTCTATTCGATGATCAACGAAGGCGCACGGAGCCTCGAGGAAGGCATCGCACTGCGTCCCGGCGACATCGACGTCGTCTATACCGCCGGTTATGGTTTCCCGCGTTTTCGCGGCGGCCCGATGTTCTATGCCGACCTGGTCGGGCTGCAGCACGTTCACGAACGCGTTTGCCACTACCGCGATCAACAACAGAATGGCCAATGGGAGCCGGCTCCGCTGCTGGAGCGGCTCGCCCGCGAAGGCTCGACCTTCGCCACCTGGGCCAAAGCACGCAACCAAGGATAAGCACATGAGCAAGAACCAAACCGAAGTCGTCGTCCTCAGCGCCACCCGTACCGCCATCGGCACCTTCGGCGGCGTGTTGAAAGCGGTCAGCGCCGGGGATCTCGGCGCTGCCGTCGTCCGCGAGGCGATCCGCCGTTCCGGCCTGCCCGCCACCGAAATGCAGCACGCGGTGTTCGGCAACGTGATCCACACCGAGCCGCGCGACATGTACATCAGCCGCGTCGCCGCGGTGAACGGCGGCATGCCGATCGAGTCTCCGGCAATGACCGTGAACCGCCTCTGCGGCAGCGGCTTGCAGGCGATCGTCAGCGCCGCGCAATTGATCCTGCTGGGCGATGTCGAGACCGCCGTCGCCGGCGGCATCGAGAGCATGAGCAACGCACCATACTGGTCGATGGGCACGCGCTGGGGCCAGCGCATGAACGATGCCAGGCTGGTCGATGCAATGACCGCCGCGCTGCACGATCCATTCAACAACTGCCACATGGGCGTCACCGCCGAGAACGTCGCGAAGAAGTGGAACATCTCGCGCGAGGATCAGGATGCGCTCGCGGCGGAAAGCCACCGGCGTGCCGCGAACGCGGTTGCCAACGGCTACTTCAAGACGCAGATCACGCCGATCGAAATCAAGAGCCGCAAGGAGACGATCGTGTTCGATACCGACGAGCACGTGCGCCCGGACACGACGGTGGCCAGCCTGGCCAAGCTGAAGCCAGTATTCGATCCGCAGGGCACGGTCACCGCCGGCAATGCCTCCGGCATCAATGACGGCGCCGCGGCGATGGTACTGGCGAGCGCCGAGTACGCGCAGCGCAAGGGCGTCAAGCCGATCGCGCGGCTGGTCGGCTACGGCCACGCCGCGGTCGAGCCGCTGCTGATGGGGATCGGTCCGGTACCATCGACGCAGAAGGTGTTCGCCAAGACGGGTCTTGGCGTCAAGGACATCGATGTCTTCGAGGTCAACGAGGCGTTCGCGGCGCAGGCGCTCGCGGTATCGCGTGAACTCGGTCTGCCGGCCGATCGGACCAACCCGAACGGCAGTGGCATCGGCCTCGGTCATCCGGTCGGCGCCACCGGTGCGATCATCTCGGTCAAGGCGCTTTACGAGCTGGAACGCATCGGCGGGCGCTACGCGCTGATCACGATGTGCATCGGCGGCGGCCAGGGCATCTCCGCAATCTTCGAACGACTGTAAGGGCCACACGATGGGTGACACGCGGCAAAGCCCCGAGCGGGACATCATGGAATACGACGTGGTCGTGGTCGGCGGCGGTCCCGCCGGTCTCGCCACGGCCATCCGCTTGCGTCAGCTCGCGGCCGAGGCGAATGCGGAAGTCAGCGTTTGCCTGATCGAGAAGGGCTCCGAGATCGGCGCACACATCCTGTCCGGGGCGGTGATCGAACCGCGCGCGCTCGCCGAACTGTTCCCCGACTGGCAGGCGCAGGGCGCGCCGCTCAACACGCCGGTCGATGGGGACGAGATGTATTTCCTCACGGGCCCGGATCGCGCCGTGCATTTCCCGCACTGGATGGTGCCGGCGACGATGCACAACCGCGGCAATTACATCGCCAGCCTCGGCAACCTGTGCCGCTGGCTCGGCCAGCAGGCCGAGGCGCTCGGCGTCGAGATCTTTCCCGGCTTCGCCGCCGCCGAAATGTTGTACGGCGAGGATGGTGCGATCCGCGGCGTCGCCATCGGCGACATGGGCGTCGGCGCCGATGGCGAGCCGAAGGACAGCTATACCCCCGGCATCTCGCTGCACGCCAAGCAGACGGTGTTCGCCGAAGGCTGCCGCGGCCACCTCGGCAAGCAGCTGATCGAACGTTTCGCGCTGGCGCGCGACGCCGACCCGCAGCACTACGGCATCGGTATCAAGGAACTCTGGGACGTCCCGGCCGCACAGTACCGGCCCGGGCTCGTGGTGCACGGCGCCGGCTGGCCGTTGACCGACGGCGCCACCGGTGGCCTGTTCCTCTATCACCTCGAAAACCGTCAGGTCGTCGCCGGGCTCATCGTCGACCTGAACTACACCAACCCGTGGCTCAGCCCGTTCGAGGAATTCCAGCGCCTGAAGCATCACCCGCTGTTCGCGAAAACGCTCAGCGGCGGCAAGCGCATCGCCTACGGTGCGCGGGCGATCGCCAAGGGAGGCTTCAATTCACTGCCGAAGATGACGCTGCCGGGCGGCCTGCTGGTCGGCTGCGATGCCGGCACCCTGAACTTCGCCAAGATCAAGGGGACGCACACCGCGATGAAGAGCGGCATGCTCGCCGCGGAGACGATCTTCCGCGCGCTGCGCGAGGAGCGCGCGGCGGGCCGGGAACTGGCCGAATACGCCGATGCCTTCCGCGCCTCCTGGGTGCATGACGAACTGCAACGGGCGCGCAACTTCGGACCGGCGCTGCACAAGTTCGGCACCTGGCTCGGCGGCACGTTCAACTACGTCGATCAGTCACTGCTGAAAGGCCGGATGCCGTTCACGCTGCACGATCGTCAACGCGATCACGAATCGCTGCGGCCCGCCGCCGAGTGCCCGAAGATCGACTATCCGAAACCGGACGGCAAACTCAGCTTCGATCGGCTGTCGTCGGTGTTCCTGTCCTCGACCAACCACGAGGAGGATCAGCCCTGTCATCTGACGCTGCGCGACGCGAACGTGCCGATCACGGTCAATTACGCGCGCTACGCCGCGCCCGAACAGCGGTACTGCCCGGCCGGCGTCTACGAGATCGTCGGCGCCGACAGCGGCAGTCCGCGACTGCAAATCAACGGTCAGAACTGCGTGCACTGCAAGACCTGCGACATCAAGGATCCGACCCAGAACATCGTCTGGGTCACCCCCGAAGGCGGCGGCGGACCGAACTATCCGAACATGTGAGCTGCCCCGGGTAGCAGCCTCCGCGCACATGGATCGCGAATCTCCCGGCCGCCTTCTTGGCACGGTGTCCGGCCCCGAGACCGGACTTTCGAGCTCCGGTCGGTATAATGCCCCGGCATTTTCGCCGCGGAGGCACTGCAACTCGTGAGATTCGGCACGATCATCCTCCTCAGCATCCTGCTGGGATCGTGCGTGCAGAACGTGCCGCTGCTCGAACGTATTCGGGCCGCGGGCGAACTGCGCGTTGTAACGCGCAATGCCCTGACCAGTTGTGACGACGACGCCGACAGCTACTGCGGCGTCGATTACGAGCTGGCACAGGCATTCGCCGATAGGCTCGGTGTCCGGCTGCGTCTGATAGCCGCCGAACGTCCCGGACAGGTCCTGACGCACGTCATCGACGGCCAGGCCGATCTCGCCGCGACCGGCCTGGCGGTCACCGAACGCCACGGCCAACGGGTCGCCTTCGGACCCGCCTACCAGCGGGGCCGGACGCTGCTCGTGCATCGGCTGGCAACGCCCCGACCGACCTCGCTGGCCGTGGTCGCCGGCAGGAATCTGGAAATCCGGGCAGGGTCGAGCCACGCCGGCCTTCTCGAACGCGCCCAACGGACGGTGCCGAATCTGCGCTGGAGCGAGCACACGCACGCCAGCGCCGAGACCTTGTTCCAGCGAGTTGCCGAAGGCTCGATCGACTACACCATCGTCCACTCGAACAAGTTCGAGCTGCTGCGCCATTACTACCCCGAAGTCCAGGTGGCATTCGATCTGGACGCGGAGCAGGAGCTGGCGTGGGCCCTGCCGCTCGACGCGCCCGATCTGCAACGGGAGGTCGCGGCGTTCTTCGACCGGTTGCTGGCTACCGGCGAGATCGATCGCATCCTCGCGCGCTATCAGGCCTCGGCTCGCGTGCTCGACTTCGTCGACGGCCGCGCTTTCGTGCGGCACATGCACGAACGGCTGCCTCGTTTTCACGACGAGTTCCGCGAGATTGCCCGCGAGACCGGCTTCGACTGGCGCCTGCTTGCGGCAATCGCCTATCAGGAATCGCACTGGAACGAAGCGGCGCGATCACCGACCGGCGTCCAGGGGCTGATGATGCTGACCGAGGATACCGCCGACATCGTCGGCGTCACCGATCGCGCCGATCCGCGACAAAGCATCCGCGGCGGCGCGCGTTACCTGCAGCGGGTGCTGGAAAAGTTTCCCGAGCGCATTCCCGAGGACGATCGGCTGCTGATGGCGCTTGCCGCATACAACATCGGCTTCGGCCACGTCGAGGACGCCCGCATCATCACCGAGCAGCAAGCGGGCGACAAGGACTCCTGGGTCGATGTCCGCCGCCACCTGCCGCTGTTGGCCGATGCCGACTGGTATCCGCGCCTGAAGCGCGGCTTCGCCCGCGGCTCCGTGCCGGTGCTCTATGTCGATAACGTGCTGCACTATTACCGGCTGTTGCAGCTCGCGGCCGCCACCGAAATGTTCGCGGCGCTCGGCACCGACCGGTTCGAACGCAGGAACGTGTCCATCTGAATAATCTCTGAACAAGTCCCTCCCGGGCCCGTTCAGGGTCGCCGTCGACTCGGCGGCTCGCTCGGCGCCGGAGCCGCCGGATTGTGCTGCGGCCGGTAGGACGACTCCAGACCGCCGGCGGCGACCCAGGCGGCAACCACCGCCGGCGCGATGCCGATCTCATCCCGCAGCGCCTGAACCAATTCTTCCGGCGCCAGTTCCTGACGGGTGACGCCGGACGCAGTCTTCACATACCGCTGACTGCCGCTCAGCAGCACCAAGGCCTCCGGCCGGTTGCGCCGGGCATACAGCCGCGTGTTGAACGGGCTTCGCTCTCGCGAGACCTCGTAGTTGGCCAGGAACTGCGCATGGCTCACCCGTTGCGTGTTCAGGCGACAGCAGGTGTAGCCGGGCCCTGGCGGCACATCGACCCACAGCAGAAACCCACCGTCAGCGCTCGGCTCGACCTCGACCGGAAATGCGCCGTCGCGGCTGAAAGGCGCCGTGCCGATCGGCGCCGGTTCGTTGTACATGATGGAGGTATCGAGCAGCCAATGGCCGTCATCGCCACGGACCAGGACACTGCCGTGATTGATGATACCGAGGTCCCGCATGCTGCCCGCGACGCGCCAGGCGTCGAAACCAAGCGAGCGCGCCAGCACGCACAGCGCATTGCTGGTCGTCCAGCAGGTGCCACCGGTGCCCGCGGCCAGCCAATGCTCGAAGAAATCGGTGGCATCGCCACCCGGCAGCGGCGCCTCACCGCCCTGCCCCAGCGCGATCATCTTGCGGATATTGTCGAAAGGCACCTGCAGGCACCAGGACCGATACAACGTCCCAAGGCCTGCCGCATCCGGTCGCAACGGCGTCGCACAGCCCAGCCGCAACAACACCTCGTCGCGTAGCCTCGGTTCGATTCCAATGTCGTCCTGTGCCTGCATTACCGAAGCATAACCGGAAGCCGCGCGGCAGGTTCAGATCTCGACAATGACGCCGCTACCACGAGCGTTTCCCGTTGAAGCCCGCGATCCGCGGACGCAAGAGTGACTATGGGTGGTCGAGGTCCTTCGCTGACACCGGCGGCTCCGGCTGGCCGAGATCCGCTCGTCTACCTGACCGAAGGCCGGCTGCGCCGGTTCTACCCGTTGAACCATGTCGACGCACCGACGCTGGCGGGCATCCGCGGTTCGTGCGCGCCGCTGGATCTCGCACCGGGCGAAGCGATGTTCCACGCCGGCGACACCGACTCGGTTTGCTTTCTGCTGCAAGGAACCGTCATCGTCGAGCAAGGCCTCACCCGCCAGATTACTGCGGCGACCGAGGCCGCGCGCATGCCGCTGTCACCACGCCTGTGCGATGCGGTGCAGGCGATCGAACCGGCCGTCTACCTGAAGGTACCACTTGCGGCACTCATGCCCGCGACTTCGCCGACGGCGCGCCGGCATGCGCTGGATCCGGCAGTGCGCGAAGCCGAGGACCCGATCGATCATCAGGCGCTGGTCGCGACCCACTACGCCTTCCTCAATGAGCAACTGGAACTGCCGCTGCTGCCGGACGTCGCGCTGCGCATCCGCCGCTCCGCCGAGGATCCGAACAGCGGCGTCGGTGACATCGTGCGGCTGCTGCAGCAGGACACCAGTCTCTCGGCCTACTGCGTGCACTGCGCCAACAGCGCGCTCTATGCCGGCGCGCTGGCAGTGTCCGGGCTGCGTGAAGCGGTGATGCGCCTCGGCCTGGCCGTCACGCGCCAGCTCGTGCTGAGCTACACGCTGCGGCGCATGTTCCGCACCAACCACCCGGCGCTGCGGCAACCGCTGCTCGCGGCGTGGCGCCACTGCTGCGAGGTCGGCGCGATCGCCTATGCGCTGGCGCGCGTGACTACCGGCTTCGATCCGGAACAGGCCTTGCTTGCGGGACTGGTGCACGACCTCGGCAGCGTGACCGTGTTGCAGCACCTGAGGTCCCGATCGCTCGACGCCGCGACCAGCGCTTGCCTGTCGCGCGAACTGGCCGGCACGGTTGGCGCCATGGTGTTGCGCCGCTGGGGCTTCGGCCCGGAGTTCATGGTCTGCGCCCTCGAAAGCGACGATTGGCAGCGCGATCCCCGGCCGTCACTCGATTTGTGCGATCTCATCGTGCTGGCACACCGGCACGCCCCGGGCGCAACCGCCGGCCAACCGTCGCTTGCCGCGACGCCAGCCTTTCGCAAACTGCCCGACCAACGTCTTGCTCCATGCGGTCGCTTGCAGTCGATCGAGGATTCGGCGACGAAGATTGCCGAGGTGCTGTACCTGTTGCGGAGTTGAAACCGGCACCACGGCAGCGCGGCGATGATCGCTCAGGGAAACCCTGCCACAGGCGGCGCCTGCCTGACCTTGCCGTGAACTGCTCGTTGATCGCACTCCGAGATGCGGTGCTCGTAGGTGAGCTCAACGCTCGATCCGGTAGAACACGTCCACACCCATTTCCTCGCCTTGCTCGGCCTGGATCGACCAGTGGCGATTGACCTCGTAGCGCAGGCGCGTCGTGCCGACCGGCTCGAACAGACCGATGCCGTAGCTCAGGTACAGTTTCGGCGTCAGGTACTTGCCGATCACCAGCGACGTGTCGCCAAAGGTCGCACCGCTTTCGAGCGACAACTGGTCGAGCCCGAATGCGCGCGAGATGCGCCCGGTCAGGACGTCGGCGTTGCGCAGGCCCAGCGACGCCGCCGTGCCGAGCAGCGTCGAACCTTCGCTGTTCGACAATTCGTTGAGCGGCTTGCCGAGCACCAGGTACGACAGGATGCGATCCTGTGACAACGCCGGGGTGGAATACAGGCTGATCTCCGGCGCGCTCGCGGTACCGGAGACCTTGAGGCCGACGGTGAGCGTATCGATCTCCCGTTGCGCCCGCAGGTCCAGCCCCGGGTCGGCGAGCGGTCCGCCGGAAAAAATGATGCGACCATTGCTGATGCCAAGACGCGCGCCGTAGGCGAGCACGTCGCCGGCGACCGTGATCCGGCCACTGGCGGTGAACTCGCGGCCACGCACGCCGCGCACGCGCAGCAAGCCGCCGAGCTTGGTCTCGAACATCGGGCTCACCGCGCGCACCGCATCGCCGAGTTCGACGACCAGATCCGCGCTCAGCGGCCAGGGGCCACCGGCCCGCGCCGCCGGCAGGTCACCGTCGAGGATCACGACGTCCTCGGAGATCGACGAGGTCTCGCGCATCAGCATTGGCTGCAATTGCGCGCTCGGCACGTGCAGCATGCCGGTCACGGCGGCACCGCGCCGATCGGCAATGAGGCGCAATTCCGGGCTCGCGGTGACGTGCGCCGCCTGCGTGCCGATCAGTTCGAACGCGCCGCCGGTGACGGTCAGATCCACGGCCGGGGCGTGCGGTCCCAGCAGGGCCACCTCGCCGGCCAGATCGACCTGCCCACTGCCCGAGCGCATGCCGCCGGCAAGTTGCAGTGGCCGGGTCGGATCGCCTTTCAGCGTCAGATGCAGATCCTCGATTCGCGTGCCGAAGCGCGGCAGATCGAACGCCGCCTCACGCAACTCCGCCCAGCCGTCGAATCGCGGCTCGGCCAGCGTTCCCACCAGCGTGAGGTCGACCACGACCTGTCCTTCCGGCCGGGCAAGTTGCGGCAGCAACACCGCGAGCGGCGACAGCTCGGTGAGGTCGAACACGAGATGCCCCTGCACGCGTGCGGCATCGCGCCGCGGCGTGGTTCCGGCGAGATCGTCGATGCGCAGCGTGAGATCCAGCGGCCGGCTGGCGATGGCCGGCGCATAGACGCCCGCTTCGGCCAGCAGCGTCCCGTCGGCATAGCTCGCCGTCAGGTTGCTGCCTTCGAGCGCGATGCGCTGTGCCATCGGATCCATCACCGCGGAAATGATCTCCGCCTGTTCCAGCGCCGCGGCGAGCGTGCCCCGCTCGAGGCCGGCGCCCGATCCCGCGACCTCGAGATCGAAGCCGGCCTGGCCGGCAAGTTCGATGCCGTACCGCTCGGCAATCGGCAGCCGCGCCAGCGGCAAGTGCATACCACGAATGCCGGCCTGCCAGCTGCCGTCGCGCCGCCGCGCCCAGCCGCACAGCTGACCTGGTTCACCATGCAGACACAGCGTCTCCAGCCGCTGCTCAACGCGCGTCGTGGTCACCCTGACGTCGTCGGCGAGTTGCCACAGACCCAGGACTTCATCGTCGAAGCGCAACTCGCCGAGCGTGCCGGTCCAGCCCGACGGGCCGAGTGCCCCGTCGATGCGCGCCTGCAATTGCTGGCCGATGCCGGTCGCGGTCAGGCGCGCCGCATGCGCTGCACCGGTACCGTCGAGGTCGAGATGCAGCCGGCCGATCCGCTGGCCGAGCAGGCGCACGTGATCAAACCGGACCGTGGCGGCGACGGGTCCGTCCTCACGCAGGTCGAGTGCGGCATCGATCACCAGATTCGCGGCGCGCGTTTCAGCCAGGCGCAGACCATGGCCGTTCGCGGTGATGCGCAACTGTTGCGCACCGGGCGCCCCGGTCAGCGCGGCATCGAACACCAGATCGCCAGCGGCCTCCGGCAGCAGTTCACCCAGGTCGGGCGAGTGCAGGCTGATATCGATGGCCGCCTGGGTATCGAACCGGCCGGAGCCCTGCAGTCGCGTCCGCCCCGAGTCCAAGCGGAACTCCGCGGCGGTCCAGCCCGCGGCAGCAAGGCTGAAGTCGCGCAGCCGCCCGTGCAGCGGGTGGCCGCGCAGATGTCCCGTGGCATCGAGCGAGTTGATCGTGAGCCGCACGCCGTCACCGTCGCGCGCCACGCCGCCGCCGGCCGCGACCGCGAGCGCACCCGGCAGCGCCGGCCAGCGTTGGCCGGGATCGAGATTGGTGCCGGCCAGCGTGAAGTCGACCCGCGGTGTCGCGCCCGCCGTGACCCGCAACGTGCCCTGAATCCGGCCACCGAGCGCTTCCAGTTCGACCTGATCGAGGGCGAGGCCGGCGGTATTGCCACTGCCCTCGGCGGCGACCGTCATGGGCGCCAACCGCTCGCCGTCGAGCACGCCGCGCAGCCAGATGCGATAGACATCGGGCACCCCCTCGATCCGCAAGCTGCCCTCGGCGCTGGTCACCGCCGCGGCAGCCCCGGGAACGAGTGCGAGATCGCGCCAATCGAGATCGATCGCAAGATGCCGCGTCGCCGCGCGGGGCGCATAGGAGCCATGCAACTCAAACGTACCGCGCGGCCCAACGCGGCCGTCGACGGAGTGCACGGTGAACCCCTGCTCGCGTCGTTCGACCGCGAACTCGAACGCGACCGCGCCGGCCGGTGTGTCTGCGACCACCGCATTCCCCTGGGCACGCAATTGCGGCACGGGACCACGCAGCACGACGGTGCCCGAAGTCGGCCAGCGTCCCTCCGGCGCAACCGGGAGATCACGCCAGCTGCCCGCCAGATCGACCGCGAGCACCGGCGACAAATCGATCGCCCCGGTGAACGTCGCCCCGCCGCCGGCACCGCGCCATTCGAGACGGTGCACGTCGAACCGCGGCCAGCGTCCCTCGCCTTCGATGCTCGCGGTCATCTCGCCGCGCGGCGTTGCCGGCGCGGTGGCATGCGCCGAGACGCGAAAGGTCAGCGGTGCGCCGGTGGCGATACTGGCCTCGGCGGAGAGGCGCAGCTCACCGAATGCCGCCGGTATCACGGGTGGGCGGAAGGTCAGCTCGAGCGCCGGGATCGCGATGCCCGCGGTGCTGAACCGCACCGCGCCGGTGACCGACTCCGGCAGCGGTCGTGCGTTGCCGGCACTGAGCAACTGCGGCCGATCGATGCGCAATCGATCGATGCGGATCGGAATCGGCAGACGCGCCAGACGCGGCTCAGCACCGCTCGGCGCGGTCGTCAGGATCGGTGTATCGATGACGACCTCGCCGAGATGCAGTTCGAATGCCCGCCAGCGCCAGCGCGCCGCCAGCGAGGCCACGTTCAGTTCGATGTGCGCGTCGCGGTAACGCAATGCCGTGATCGTGCCACCATCGAGCAGGCGGCCGCGCAGCTCGCGGTATTCGATCGTGCCGCCGCGCAGGCGTACCGCCAGATCGAGCAGCGCCGCCAGACCCGCTTCGGACCACAACAGCCAGCCGGCGGCTGCCGCAAGCAGCGCGACGAGGCCGGTGCCGATGCGCCAGTGATAGGCCCTCACAGGTCCGGTCCTATCGTCAGGTGCAAGCGGATCGAATCCTTGTGGCCGACCCGGCCATAGGCCAGGTCGACCCGGAGCATGCCGACGCGCGAGCGCCAGCGCAGCCCGGCGCCGGCGCCGACCGCGAAGGCGTCATTGAACGACGAGAAGGCATTGCCGACATCGCTGAAGACCGCGGCGCCCCAATCGCCCTTGATCGGCCGCTCGTACTCGATGCTGCCAACCGCCAGATAGCGGCCGCCAATCACTTCACCGGCACGGGTCGGCCCGAGCGCCTGATAGTCGAAGCCGCGCACGCTGTTGTCGCCGCCGGCGAGGAAGCGCACGCTGACCGGCACGCGATCGAATTCCGTCGTGTGCATCGCGCCGAACTCGGCGCGCGCGAGCAGGCGTCCGACGCCGAGCGGGCGGATGAACTTGCCGGACAGCCGCGCCTGCACCACGCTCAGATCGGACAACACCCCATCCAAGGCCCCTTTGATACCGAAGCCGATGCGGTAACCGCGCCGGGGATACACCTCGTCATCGCGCCTGAGCAGCGACCACGAGATTGCCGGCAGCAGCAGGCCGGTGCGGGCCTGGGTGCCGCCGATGGTGAAGTCCTCGTACAGATAACTGAGGCTGGCGTTCTCGTCGAAGATCCAGCGTTTGCCCAGCCGCTGCATGCCGAACTGTGCGCTGTCGGCGACGCTGGTCTCGGTGTCATCGTGCGCCAGCGTCGCGGTGAATCCGAGACTGGTTTTCGGCCCCTGCACGAACGGGATCGTGTAGCCGCCGGACAACGCCTGCCGAATCCGCGCTACCGACAGGGCCGCGCCCAGCCGATGCCCGGCACGATTGATGTAGCGGTTGTCCCATTGCAGGCTCAGCCGTGGCCCGCTGTCGGTACCAAACCCGGCGCCGACCTGATAGCGGTTGCGCGCCTGCAGCGTCAGGTCGATCCGGATTGGCACCTGGAGATCGACAACCTCGTCGCGCCGCGGCAGCACTTCGACCTGAGAAAAATAGTCGCTGTCCTGCAAGGTGCGCTGGACGCCGATGAGTTTGGCCGCGTCATACGGCTCTCCCGCGGCAAACGGAATCAGGCGCTGGATCAGGTCGGCGTCGAGCCAGATGTCCGCCACTTCGATCGCGCCGAAGCGATAGCGCGGACCCGGGTCGAGCCGCAGCCGCAGATCGGCCCGATTCCGCTCCAGATCGACCAGAATCTCATGCTCGACGAAGCGGGCATCGAAGTAACCACGCTGATTGGCGAGGCGCAGCAGGGCCTTCTTGTCGTTCTCGTACACCGGATGGCGCAGCCGCGTCCCCGGCCCCATCCGGAACGCCGCGGTGCGAGCGTGCAGCACCTCATCGTCACCATCGACCGCAACCACGACATCCGCCATCAGCACCGGTTCGCCGCGCTCGATGCGGTAGCTGGCGCGCCAGCGATCCCCGCTGCGTTCGAGGTCGCCGCTGACCGCGGCGCGGTAGTAGCCGGCCGAGCGCAGGATCGCGACGATCTCCTCGGGAGCCCGCAGGTGCAGCAGGCGCAGGCGCGGTTCGCGCAGTGCCGCGTCGTCCCGCTCCAGCGCCAGATTCAGCTGCGCCAGGATGCGCTTGCGCAACGCCTCATTGACGCCCTCGATGACGATATCGACGCTCGCCCGGACGGTCGCGGTGCCCAGCAGACAAACGGCAAGGACGAGGATTGCGGCGACACGGTGGCGGAATGCGGCGGTGACTGTCACGAGTGGTGGCGCATGGTGGCTGCCCGGAGCGCCAGCATACCATCGCGCTCGCGGCGCCCATCCGAACCTCGGCCGCCGATCAGACGACGGGCCAGGACGAGACGGCGCCGCAGCGCGGTCAGGTCTTCATGCAAACGGCGCTCGTCGGTCTCCGGGCAAGGCGCCACCACACCTCGCGGCCGGCGCACCGGCGTTCGCGCCAACCCGCGTTTTCTCAGTCGACGTCCCGGCCCTGGTACTGCTGCCGCAACCTGCCGTACTCGATGACCGCTTCGAGAAAGTCCGGGTGCTGCTCGGCCACCTGCTTCATCTTGCGGCGCAACGCCGGTTGCTGTGCCGCGATCGCCGCGGCCACCGGGATGGCCGAAGGGATCGTGCCCTCGTCAGCCCGGCCCGGATCGAGCATGGCCTGAACGCTGTCCAGATAGGCCTGGCCGTGGGCGCGAAGCGCCTGTTGCTCGAACTCCGGCTGGCAGACCTGCCGCTTGAACTTGCTGCCGGTGGGCGCTTCCTCGCTGCAACTGATGCGGAACCGCTTGTCATCGTTGTAGCGGTTGAACAGATCGTAGGCGCGCTGCTCCGCCCGCTGCAATTGCAGGCGCTGCGAACGCGTGGCGCGCGGCGCGGTGATCGTCACCTCCTCGATCGCTGCCGGCGGTGTTTCGTCCGTCTGCGCGGCCACACCGGTCGCGAGGCACGACGCCACTGCCAGCAAGGTCCACCGTAACGCCATGACATGCTCCTGTCGTTCGTCACCGCCGGCATTGTCGCACCGTCGGCGACGCCATGGCGGGGTTCGCGGCAATGTCTGACGCGTGACTTTGTCAGGGCCTCCCGGGCCTGTTACTTTCCCGGTCGATTGTCCGGTATCTTGAGATCCGCTCGACGGAGGGCCGCATGAACACGCACGCACCGCTTCTGGCCGCGACCGACTTTTCCGGACCGGCGCAACAGGCAATCGATCGCGCCGCGCGCCTGGCGCGCGAGCGCTCCAGTCCGCTGCACCTGCTGCATGTGCTCGATCCCGCGATCTGGTCGACGCCGCGCCGGCTCCTGCCCGGCGCGCGGACCGAGCACGACTGCCGGAAGCAGGCGGCCCAGTCGCTGCGTGACCTGGCCGATCGCCTGAACAACGAACACGGTGTTGCGGTGACCGAAGGCAACATCATGGAGGGTCGGGCGGCGGTGTTGATCGCGGAGCAGGCGCGTGCCATCGGCGCCGGGCTGATCGTGATCGGTGCACACGGCGGCGGCATCCTGCGCGGTCTGGCACTCGGCGGTACCGCGACCAAGCTGCTGCGGCAGAGTCCGTGTCCGGTCCTCGTGGTGCGCCGCGCCGCGACCGCCGGTTACCGGCAGGTGCTGCTCGCCACCGATTTCTCGGCCACCTCGCGGCGCGCGCTCACGGTCGCGCTTGCGGCGTTCCCGGAGGCGACGCTGACGGCCTTGCATGCCTTCATCATTCCCTACGAGGGACGCATGTGGCTGGCCGGCGCGACCAGCGCCGATATCGATCGCTACCGCGAGGAGGAAGCCGCGGCCTTGCGGCTGCAGCTGAACGACTTCCTGAAAGACAGCCGTGTACCCGTCACCGCCATCGTGCGACATGGTCATGCGGTCGACATCGCGCTCGAAGAGATCGAGCTGCGTGCCGCCGATCTGCTGGTGCTCGGCAAGCACGGCGCCTCCACATTCGACGAGATATTGCTCGGCAGCGTGACGCTGAATCTGCTGCACGAGGCGCCCTGCGATCTGCTGCTGGTGCCGTAGCGGCTGGCTACCGAAGCGATCGCGACCACCCGGCCTGGTGGCGTTATGCTCGCCGGCGCGGCGCTGGCGGCGGCCGCGGTGCTGCCGCGCCTGGCCGATCTGTTCAGCGGCTGGTGCGCGCCGGGACCGGGAATGCGCGTCGGGCTTGCCGGCGGGTTCGTGCTGTTCCTCGCGATCGCCACCGCATTGCTGCCCCAGGGCGCGCTGCTGCAGTATCCGCCAGCCCATGCCGGCGCGCTCATCCTTGCCATCGAGACCGGCCTGACGCTCTCACTGGCGGCAATTCTCGCCGGGCTCTATGTTCCTGGCGCAGCGGCCGGACGAGCCGCGCTGGCGCCGCTGCTGACATCGCCGCAGCCACCGCTCGTGACGCTCGCGGCCGGCGCGATCAGCAAGGCCTGGCTGATCGATGGCGCCCGCGCCGCCGGCATGGATTGGGCCATCGCCGTGCTCTGGATTTCCAGCCTGCTGAACGCGGCCTACTTTCTGCCGATCCTCTGGCGTGCCTGGCGATATGCGGCCCCGCATGCCTGGCCCGAGGAGCACATCCCGGCCCGCGGCTGGCGCGAGACCTCGCTGCTGTTGCTGTTGCCGCCGCTGGTCACCGCCGCCGCGACGTTGCTGCTCGGCATGTTTGCCGAGGCCGGCTTCAGCCCGTTGCAATGGGCGCAGCTGATCGCGGCACGGGAATATCCGGGCCGGGTGCTGCCGTAGGAATCCTCAGCCATCCCAGCGGATATTCTCCAGATAGTCGCGCAGGTGCCCGGCGGTGCGGAACTTCTTCAGGATCAGCGAGCGCTTCAGGCCGCAGCAGATCGCCTTGATCTCGGGACCGAGCCGCGCGTAGTGCTTCGCCCCGCCCAGGGCGTCGTAGAAGATGCGGATCAGATCGCAGACATCGTCCTGGATGTTTTCGCGCTTCGGCGCGCTGCGGTGGAACAGATCGATCAGCTTGACCTGATAGCCGATGCCGTAGCGGCGGACGAAGATGTTGCCGGCATGCAGATCACCGTGGTACTCGCGGGCCTGATGAATGTCGGCCATGCCGGCGGCCAGCGCATGCAGCAGATGCAGCGCCTCGCACTCCGGCAGCCGGTGGCCCGGCTGCCGGCGCAGCATTTCGGTCAGGACATCGCCCTCGACGAACTCCGAGATCAGCAGCGTGATGCGGTGATCGCCGATGCTGACGACGTCCTGGGTCAGGTACTGGATGAGGATGCGACAGTGGCGCAGCCGATGCAGTTTCTTGGCGTACTGCCGCGCCGTGCGATTGCGCGGATTGCGTTGCGGGAAGAACAGCTTGGCGGCGCGCTCGATGCCGGTCAGCACCTCACGGATCAGATAGACCTCGCCCTCCCAGCCGGTACCAAGCAGCGCGCGCACCTCATACTTGCCCGCGAGGACGCGGCCTTCCGCGAGTTCGAAGGCACGTAGCGAACGTGTCTGACCCAATCCGGCTTGCTCCCACGATGACTATGCCCCGCCCCAGTGGACTTATATCATAGCCACCGCCATGGACTCGCAATTGCCAGTCGTGTATTTCCGTAACGTGCCCCCGGCCGATCTCGGCCAAAGGTCGCAACAGGATCTGGCCGGCGCGGCTCGGGCGCATTTCGATCTGGCGAACCGCTGGCGGCGCGGCCATCACGGCCTGCGCGTCTACAACCCGGCCCTCGCCGAACACGGCTGGAGTTCGCCGCACACCATCGTCGAAATCGTCACGCGCGATCGCCCGTTCCTGATCGACTCGCTGACGGTGGCGCTCAATCGGCAGGGATTCACGCAGCACCTGGTGGTGCATCCAATCCTCTGGGTCACCCGTGCCACGGACGGATCGATCACGGCCATCGCCGCCATGGATGCCACGCGCGAGGGTGCCGGCCGCGCCGAAGCCTGGATTCACCTCGAGATCGATCAGGAGCGAGATGCGGCCCGGTTGCAGGCCTTGCGGCGGGATCTGGAACGCACACTCGACGACGTGCGCGCGGCGGTCACCGACTGGCCGGCGATGACCGCGCGGCTGGAACAGGAAGCGGTGGCGCTGCCGACCGCGGCGCTTGGCGCACCGAAACCGGTGGTCGCCCAGGCCGCAGCCTTTCTGCGCTGGCTGCTCGACAACAACTTCACGCTGCTCGGGATCCGCGACTACCGGCTGGTCGAAGCCGACGGTGGCCCGCAATTGCAGGCGTTGCCCGGCTCCGGACTGGGCATCCTGCGCGGCGGCGGCCGGGCGCATGTCTCGCGCAGTTTTGCCGAGACACCGCTCGATCTGCGCGTCCACGCCCGGCCCGGCGAGATCCTGACGCTGACCAAGGCGAATTCCCGCTCGACCGTGCACCGGCCCGATCGCCTCGATTACATCGGCATCAAGCGCTATGGCGACGACGGCCGGGTCTGCGGCGAATTGCGGCTGCTCGGCCTCTACACTTCGAGCGCCCATCTCGGCAGCCCGCGCACGATCCCGATCGTGCGCGACAAGATCGCGGCGGTAATCCAGCAAGCGAAGCTGCTGCCGCAAAGCCACGACGGCAAGGCGCTGGCGCACATCCTCGACACCTACCCGCGCCAGGAACTGTTCGAGGCGAGCGTGCGCGAACTGACCGAGACCGCCATCGGCATCCTGCACCTGCAGGAGCGCCAGCGCGTGCGGCTGTTCGTCCGGCCCGATGCGTTTGGCCGCTACGTCGCCTGCCAGGTGTTTGTGCCCCGTGACCTGTTCGACACGACGCGGCGCCGGCGCATTGAACAGATCCTGCTCGACGCCTTCGATGGCGAGCAGCTCGAATTCACGCTGAAGCTGTCGGAAGCACCGCTGGCGCAGTTGTACTTCGTCGTCCACACCCGGCAACGACGCCGGCGGCGCCTGGTGACCGAGGCGCTCGAAGCCCGCATTGCCGCCGCGGTGCGCTCCTGGAGTGCCGATCTGCACGAGGCGCTGGTCGCCGCGCATGGCGAGGATCAGGGCCTCGATTACTGGCGCCGCTACGCCGAAGCCTTCGCCACCGCCTATCAGGAAACGAACGACGCCGCGACCGCGGTGACCGACCTCGGGTACATCGAGGCAGCGCTCACCGAGAACCGCATCCAGACGCATATCGAATCGGCCGGAGCCGGCGATGCCGCGTTTGTCTTCAAGCTGTTCAGCCCCGGTGGCTTCATCGAGCAGTCGGCGATCCTGCCCATCCTCGAGAACATGGGCGTCACGGTCCGCCTGCAACAGCCGCATCGCGTCGCGCTGGCGCCGGCGCAGGAGGTCTGGATTCACGATCACGATTGCCGCGCGCCGGGCGCCGTCGCGGTCACCGGCGAAGTGCAGGCAATCTTCGAGGAAGCGGTCGCCGCCGCCTGGTATGGCCTGATCGAGAACGATGGCCTGAACGCGCTGGTCTTGCGCCAGGGTCTCGCCGCGCGCGACATCTCTGTGTTGCGCGCCTATGCCCGGTACCTGAAGCAGATCGGCACGCCGTATGGCACCGATTACGTCATCGAGACGCTGGTGCGGCATGGCGTGATTGCCCGCACCCTGTTCGATTTGTTCGTCACGCGCTTGCGGCTCGATCGGCGCGGCGCCGCGCGCGCCGAGGAGACGATCCGCCACGCGATCGAGGCGCGGCTCGAAGCGGTCAGCTCGCTCGACGAGGATCGCATCCTGCGGCTGCTGTACCGGCTGATCGGCGCCACCTGCCGCACCAACTTCTTCCAGCGCGACGCTTCCGGCGCCGCGAAACCCTATCTCGCGATCAAGCTGCGACCGGAGCTGCTGCCGGAATTGCCGCGACCGCTGCCCGCATTCGAAATCTTTGTCTGCTCACCGCGCGTCGAAGGCGTGCATCTACGCGGTGGCCCGGTCGCACGCGGCGGCATCCGCTGGTCCGATCGGCGCGAGGACTATCGCACCGAGGTGCTCGGCCTGATGCGCGCGCAGACCGTGAAGAACGCCGTGATCGTACCGGTCGGCGCCAAGGGCGGCTTCTTCGTCAAACGGCCGCCGGCGGACCCGCGCGCCCGCATCGCGGAAGGACTCGATTGCTATCGGACCTTCATTCGCGGGCTGCTCGATCTGACCGACAACCTGGTCGATGGCAGGGTCGTGCCGCCGCGCGACACGGTGCGGCACGACGGTGACGATCCGTATCTGGTGGTCGCCGCGGACAAGGGCACCGCGAGCTTTTCCGACACCGCCAACGCGATCGCCGCAGACTACGGCTTCTGGCTCGGCGACGCGTTCGCGTCCGGCGGCTCGGCCGGCTACGACCACAAGAAGATGGGGATCACCGCGCGCGGCGCCTGGGAATCGGTGTGCCACGCCTTCCAATTGCTCGGCCGCGACATTCGCCGCGAGCCGTTCACCGTGGTTGGCATCGGCGACATGAGCGGCGACGTCTTCGGCCATGGGCTGCTGCTGTCACGTCAGATCAGACTCATCGCGGCGTTCAACCACCAGCACATCTTCATCGACCCGAATCCGGACCCGGAGATGAGCTTCGATGAACGCCGGCGGCTGTTCCGGCTGCCGGGTTCGAGCTGGGACGATTACGACCGCAAGCGGCTGTCGCGCGGCGGCGGCATCCATCCGCGCTCCCTGAAGAGCATTCGCCTGAGACCACAGGCACGCGCCGCTCTCGGCACCGCGGTCGAAGCTGCGACGCCCGAGGATCTGAGCAAGATGGTGATGACTGAGCCGGTCGATCTGCTGTGAAACGGCGGCATCGGCACCT
>JADLEV010000005.1 GCA_020845935.1 Gammaproteobacteria bacterium | reverse complement strand
GACATCACTATTCTTCAAATCCGATCTGCGGATTGTGCCGTCGAATTCGATTCACCCAGGTCCCTGCATCGGGGGTCAAAACCGCACCCATGATTAGATTTTGTTTTACCTGCGTCTGTAGCCGTTGCGGATGGGTACGATGCTGATCGAGCCGCGCGTCGTGTGATGACCGTGTTCCTGTGGATTCCACTCGCGATCGTCGCACTCTGGCTCGTCGTTCTGGTAGCCTTCGCGCGGCCATTGCTGGCTCGCTGGCGTGAACCGGTGTTGCGTCATCCGGTCCTCGTCATCGAAAGCGATGACTGGGGCGCGGGTCCGCTGGAGCAGGCCAAGGCATTGCGCGAGCTTGCGGCGATGCTCGGCCGCATCCGCGATGGCACGGGTCGCCCGGCATTGATGACGCTCGGGATGGTTTTCGAGGTACCGGATGGACCGCGGATCCTGGCCGATGGCGGCACCACCTATCACGGCTTGCCGCTGTCCGATCCGAGGTTCGACGAAGTATGTGCCGCGATCAAGGAAGGGATCGCCGCCGGTGTGTTCGTTCCCCAGTTGCACGGACAGGCACATTACTGGCCGCCCGCGCTGCTCGCCGCGGCACAATCCGACGCGAGTGTTCGGACCTGGCTGACCTCACCGGAACCCGCAGCCACCGAGGATCTGCCATCCCATCTCCAATCGCGTTGGGTCGATGCGGCGACGTTACCATCGCGACCGCTGGATGCGGCAGCAATCGACGCCGCGGTCACATTCGAATGCGAGAGCTATCGCGCGCTGTTCGCTGCCGCGCCGCAAGTCGCCGTCGCGACGACCTTCGTCTGGAGCGATGCCGTCGAACGTGCCTGGGCCCGTGCCGGCATCGATACGGTCATCACCCCCGGCCGTCGTGCCACCTGCCGGGATGCGTCTGGCGCCCCGGGTGGCGTCGACGCCAGGATGCTGAATGGCGATCGCGCCGCCTCGGGCATGACCTATCTGGTCCGCGACGTGTACTTCGAACCGATCAAGGGTCATGAACCCGAGCGGCTCGCCGCCGCGCTCGCGGCGCGCACCCGCCAGGGACGGGCATGCCTGATCGAGACACATCGGGCGAATTTCTTCGGTGCACGCGCGGCCAGCCTTGCCGCGCTGGAGCGGGGATTGCGGCGTGCTCTAGACGAATGGCCAACGCTGCGGTTCGTCGCCCCGCTGGAACTTGCGCGGGCGATTCGAGAAAGAGATCCAGACTGGATCGCGACGCGCTCGTTACCACGCCTCGCCGCCCGGTGTGCCCGTATCGCCGAGATACCGAGGTTTCGTCGAGCGGCGTACTGGACAGGCTTGATGCTGCCGTTAAGTCGTTGCAATCGGCGGCTTTGAAACCGAAGCCCAATTTCGGCCAGTCCGGCTAGAAGCTGTAACCGAACTGCGTTATTTCGTTTGCGCAGATGCGAGCGATGACTTGCCGCTCATCGGTCCCGATGACCTCCTGATAGCGTCTACGGTCCACACGAACCCCGCCCTTGGCGTTGATACCGCGCAAATCGGCGGCCAGGTCGCCCGGTATGCCGAGTCGTGCCGCAATCGCTCGCAACTCTGCCTCGAGATTCTCGTATCTGGCGACATGGTCCACGAGGACGCGATCATTCTGCGTGTAAATATCCCAGTTCGACAAATCCTTCGACTCTTCTGACTGCAAGTAGTCGATCAATGGCGGTCGTTCCCGTTGATTGCGGGTGCGCCAGTAATACAGCGAAATCGCTTTGTCCCATGGATTCCGCTCGATACAAAACTTGAAGTAGTTTGCCCACACGTGCCCGGCGACACGGCTCCGGACGTCTTTCGCTTTCATGTGCCGGTGATATACCCGCCGGTCCAACCGACCGGACTGCAGCATCCGGAGCAACTCATGTCGCGTGTGATGGCGCAACGGAATCGTGTCGTGCTGTGGCCCACGGTAGCCCAACGCTGTGCGTTCTCGATCTTCCTCTTCGCTGATCGACGAAATGATGTCACGCGGACCACAGTATTTGGATAACGCTATTTCAAGGCTGGAACCGGCCGTCTTCCGGGTCTTTATGAACACAAATCGATACCTGTGGGAAATGATCACCGGATAGTCCTCTTACGGTTGGTTGCCATTGCCAATCAGTCCCGGTTGCCGGGTACCCGGTACGCGAGACAACGAAGCCCGTGCAGCCGCGATCGGCGGAAGACGATACGTGTTGGTATTCGCCATCCTGCGCGCGGGACCAGACGCCCGACCCAGAGTAGTTCCGCAGGATTCCAGAGCCTGCCATGGACTCCATCAGCGTGCACCGCGGCCTGCAAGGTCGTCGCGACGATATCTGGCTCCGCGCGCAGTTGCTCCAGCATGGTCTCCAGCAACGACAGAGTGAGCCACGGCGCCGGCTCACCTTCGGCGGAGGGATCCCGATACTCGACGAAGTTGTCCGGATGGAACACGAACACGATCCACGGCTGGCCGTGGGCGAAGCGCCGCGCTTCGTTGCATGCACGCTCGTATTCCCGTTGGTTCAGCGTGCAGGTCTTTGGCACGATGCGCGGTGCTGCGGGCTGGCGTAGCGATGGAGCCGCACCGAACCCCGCACCCAGATATTCCATACCGGCGGCGGCCACGGCCTTGAGTGTGTTGCCGTCGAACGTGTTCCATGGCGGCACGAAGCCGGTAACCCCCTCGCCGAAGATGCGTTGGAGCACATCCCGGCCGCGACGCAGCATATCGGTCTGCTCGGCGAGCGGCACTCCTGAGAATTCCGACGGCGACCCACCTATCCGCGTTCGTTGCAGATGCCGGTAGCCATGCAGTGCGATCTCGATGTCTCCGGATTGCCGAGCCTCGATGATGTGCCGCACATCGTCCAGCACCAGCGTGCGTACCGGTTCCGGCTTGCCGAACGGAACGACGGCGACGGTTAGGGGGATGCCGTACCTTTGAAATCGCCGCAGGATCTCCGCCTCGAGCGCGTGATCGCTCGTCGGCGACGGATCATCGAGCCGGAAACTGACGCGACCAACGAAACTCCTTTCCATCGTCGTACCTCCCTGATGCATCGTTCAGTGGAAGCCGAAAAGACCCAGCGCTGTCGCGCGGGTTTCGGCATAACTACATTCTGTGCAACCTCGATTCCTTCAACCCTTTTCGGACCGTGCCTTCGCAATGATCCGCGCCAGATCGCCTATCGATTGCGCTTCAAGCGCGGTCTCAATTGGAATAGCCACCTTGAATCGATCCGAGACCGCTTCGAGGAGCTGGATGTGCCCCAATGAATCCCAGCGAGGAACGTCCCCAGGACCGCTGGATTCGTTCAGCTCCATCCGCGAACAGGAAAACAGATCCGCGACGATGTTTTTGATTGTCTCGGCAATTGGTTCGGTCACAAGGTGCTCCTATTCGATTCGACGAATCACGAAATTAGAGTGCGGTTCGAGCCGCCGTCGCTGGATCTTGCCGTTGCCGGTCTGAGGAAACGACGACACCTCGTAGTAAGCGACCGGCATCTTGTTCGGCGACAGCACCTGCGCGAGAGCCGCGGTGATCCGGTGCACGGCAATCGGCTGGACCAATTTGAGAAATGCCACCGGGACCCGGCCCCTGGCCGCGTCCTGCAGCCCCGCCACCGCGGAGCATTCAATCTCCGGCATCTGGTTCAACGCCGTTTCGATTTCCAGCGGCGCGACTTTCTCACCACCGACATTGAAGATGTCGTCGGCCCGACCGTGCAAATAGATATAACCCGCGTCGATATGCGCGATGTCCCCAGTACGCAGAAACCCGTCCGCAGTGAATGCGGTGCGTGTGGCCACCGCATCGTTCAGATATCCCGGGCTGATGTTCGGGCCCCGAACCGCGAGCACCCCGCGCACATTGTCCGGCAGGCGGTTGTCGGTCTGCCCGTCGATGACGATCGCCTCGACACCGGCAATCGGACGGCCCACCGAGCCGTCAAAGAAATGCTCATCGCGATCGGAGACATACGACAGCCTCGGGCAGGCTTCGGTCATGCCGTAGTTGTTGAACACCGTGGCGTTGGGACAGATCGTCTTGAGCGTATCGTACACGCTCGCCTCGAATGCGGCCCCCGCCGAACACACGACGCGCAAGGCAGGTAGCCGGATCGGAGCCAGCCGATTGAATTTCGTGAGCGCCAGAAATGTCGATGGCACGCCACAAAATGTCTCGATACGCTCGCCTTCGACGGTCTTCGCGAAGACCAGGGGGTTGCGCAGGCCGGCCATGATCCGGACATAGCCGCCTACATACAGTTGGCTCAGCACCTGGGAAATCAAGCCGTAGCTGTAGTGCAGCGGCAGCACCGACACGCTTGTCGGAAACTCGTGATAGCCCAGGTACCCGGCGATGACGTCGCAGGACCGAAGCAGATTCTGGTGCGTCATAAGGACGCCTTTCGGTGATCCCGTAGTGCCGGAGGTGAACAGCACCAGCGCCGGCAACTGCGCATCCGGCGCATCGCGGCTTGGCGCATGCTCACAATCGCCCGCGGCGAGAGGCTCCAGGAGCCTTGATGCCCGGCACTGCGCTCGAATTGCCTCAAGCGTTGGCGCGGGCGTCACCGGGTCGATCGGTACCGGTGTGTTGCCGCTATACATGGTGCCGAGCAAGGTGATGATGAACCGAACCGAAGGCTCGGCGGCAAGCAGGACGTAGCCGCCGGAGCCGAATTCCTCGCGAATCCTGCCGGCCGCCCGCCGTGCCGCTACGTGCAGCTGTGTATGCGTCACCCGATCGGTATCGTCGGCAAGGGCCGGCCTCTCCCCCTGAGGGCATCGCAACGCATGGATGAAAGCGTCGCTCATCTAAGCCGACAGGCTCATCGCAGGAATCAAAGCCGCGAAGTCCGTGTAGCCGGCGCGAGGCAGCGCAATCTCCTCGAACTCGTTCTCGTTGATCGCACGGCACCACCAGTTGGCCGGGTCGGACAGAACGGACGACAAATCTTTGTCTCGGGTGTTCGGCGCGATGTACACGCGCTTGCGATAAAAAGTATCGAAGCCGAAGCGCTCGCAGATCCGCGCCAATGCCGGTGTCATCGCGTCCACCTGGACCACGCTGGCACCGAGGCTTCGAGCTTGACGTACCACGAACGCGATGCAGGTCAGCGCGACGTCATCTTCCTGTACGGGAGGCCAAGCCTCGTTGAACAGAAGCTCCGTTTTCATCATCTCGCGCGTGCCGAAGGTGCGCACCAGTCGCTGCTTGCGATAGGCACTGAGGAACTGTTGCCGGCCACCGGGAAGCTCGATCACCCATGCATGCATCCGGGCGTGCCGGCCATGCAAGGCATCGCACAGCACCTGCCGATTCCACGGAACCTGGATGACCCGATGCGCACTTCGCAAGACGTCGTCAATCGCACCGACTGCGGTGTTTGCATCCAACACCCGCGTCCGGGGACCGGCGGCCAACAGACGCAGCGATGCACGGGCTCGCGCGAGCGCAAGGCGCGCCAAACCCACACGTCCGGCGCGATCGGCACCCAGGCGATGTTGTTCCGCCGCGATGCGAGACACGCGCAACACACCAAACGCATCTGCCGCGACCGAGTACGTGATCGACGCGTCGACACGCCGATACGCACTCCATGCGTCGTACACCTTCTGCATCGACGGCGACACGCCGGAGGATATCTGCGGATAGCCGAGTTTCAGCACGTGCATCTTGAGATAGGTCCCAATCCCTTTGGGTCGATACTCGGGAGCCACGAACAGGTTATTCGAGACCACGCACTCCACGGCGACACCATGGACCGAGATCGGGCAATGGAAGAACAGGTTCCTTCCAATCATCCGTGCACCGTCCCACGCACCGACACCGACGAGCTGATCCGGGTCGCAGTAGGCGAAGTAGTCCGGGTGGACATTCGTCAACGGATCGGCGGTATCGATCGCCGTACCGCTTTGCCACTCCAATGCCTGGCGTCGCGTAAAGTACTCGTACCTGACCATCCTTCACCTCGCCCTCACAACGTCCAGTGTGGCTTGCGTCCCAGCCGACCCATCTTTTCCATCCGTTGCTACCGGTCGTGTCGGCAGACACTACCCCATTTTGTCGAATACCGATCCATGCTTCCACATTGCGTAACAAACGCGGAACCAATCAATACCTGCGTCAGGCATTAAGATCACACGATATTTCCCGTTGGAGAACCCGGTGATCCTCGCCACGCCGAAGCGATTACTTTATTCCTGGCACACCCGCCGGAAGAACCAGCGCAGCGTCGAGTCCCTCGAAGCGCATCTGCGTACCCGCGAACCGGCGCTGCTGGTGCACCAGATGGGGCGCGCCGGTTCGATGACGACGGTGAACACGCTGCGTGCGGCGGGTCTCACGATGCCGGTCTTTCATACCCACTGGCTCAATCCGGAAAGCGTCGAAAAACGTATTGGCTGGGTGAACGGTCAGTCCGAACGGCAGCATCCGCTGAACGTTCGCACTAGCCGCCGCATCGCGGACGAGATCGGCCGTCTGGGGCCACGCCATCGCCACTGGCATCTGGTGACGGTGTTCCGCGAACCGGTGGCACGCAATCTCTCGGTGTTTTTCCTCAGCATCGAGGCGTTCATTCCGGAGTTTTTCCGGCGCCACCGCGCCGGTACGCTGTCGCATCAGGACATCCTTGACGTGTTTCTCGAACGCTTTCCGCACGATCAGCCGCTGCGCTGGTTCGATGAGGAGGTCAGGGACGTATTCGGCATCGACGTGTATCAGCACGAGTTCCCCGCCGACAAGGGCTATCAGATCATCCGAGACGATGGGCTCGCGTTGTTGCTCATCAAGGTCGAAACTCTGAATGCGTGCTATCGGGAGGCCTTCACCGAGTATCTCGGCCTGCGTATTCCGGAATTGAAACAGACGCACGTCACCGAGCGGGATCCATCGTATTCGATGTACGGAGACTTCATCGCGAACGTCCTGCTGCCGGAGAATTACATCGATCGGATGTACCGCTCGAAGTTCGCAACGCACTATTACACCCCCGGTGAACTCGCGACGTTGCGGCAGCGATGGCTGGGGCCAACGACCGCTGGAAAATAATATTGAGGCAGCCATGATATGCATCGTGTCGAGAACCCGGTAGCAGTGCTACCGGCGTGACCGCGCACCGCGCCAATTGGCTGGTCAAGTGAAACCAATGCTCAGGTTGTCCATTCAAGGCAAGCAGAACAGCGCCGGTCCCGTGGCCCTCATGTACCACGCTCTGGAAGACTGCGTGCAAACACCTGCATGGAAATGGTCTGTTTCCGCGAACAGGTTCAACGACCAGATTCGTCTGTTGCACGAAGCCGGCCGAACGACCTGCGCGATTCGCGAGCTGGTGGGACCCAGCCGCATCGCTACCGGCGCGAACGCCGTCGCGATTACCTTCGACGACGGCTTTGCCAACAATCTCGATGCTGCCGCCGCACTGGAGGCGCGTGCCATGCGCGCAACCTTCTTCATCGTCACGGGATCGATCGGCCAAGTGCCGTATTGGCCGGATTCGGGGCGCCCTGCCGGGCGCTTGCTGAACGCCGAGGAGATCCGGCAACTGGATGCAGCGGGCATGGAGATCGGAGCACATGGCGTCGACCATGTCCGCCTGCCCGGACTCACGGACGAGGCACTCGCCCGTGAGGTGCGCGATTCAAAGTCGGCACTGGAGGACATTCTCGGCAAGCCAGTGACGAGCTTCGCCTACCCCTATGGCGCCTGGGACGCACGCTGCGAGGACGCCGTGCGCACGGCCGGATACAGCGCGGCATGCACCACGCAGCCCGGCGCGGCATTGAAGGATGGCAATCCCTATCGTCTGCGCCGACTGGAGATCGTGAACCGCGATACGGCGGCGCGTTTCACGCGCAAGCTGGCGCTGCTGACCAACGATGGAGGCTTCGCGCCGTTGCTCCGCTATGTCGGCAAGCGCCTCTACGCGCGGGCGCGTGGATTGAGCCGATGACCGCCACGGCACCGGCCATCACGATCATCATGCCGTGCTACAACAGCGCGCAGACCATCCTCGGTTCGATCGCCAGCGTGTGCGCTCAAACCTTCACCGACTGGGAGTTGCTCATCATCGATGACGGCTCGCGCGATGACTCCGCCACAATCGCTCGAAAGATCGAGGACCCGCGCATCCAGGTGCTGGTGCAATCGAATCAGGGCTCGGCAGGCGCGCGCAACACCGGTCTTGCCGCGGCGCGTGGCAGCTACATCGCCTTCCTCGATGCAGACGATACCTGGGATCCAGAGTTTCTTCACAAGATGCACGCTACCCTCGCGCCGCGCCCGGATGCCGTGTTGGCCTATTGCGGCTGGCAGAATATCGGTGTCACTGGTGGCCGAGGCCAGCCGTTCGTGCCGCCGGATTACGACCCGATGGATCGCTTTGAAGTCCTTCTCGGCGGCTGCCGCTGGCCAATCCATGCCGTGCTGAGCCGCCGCGAGGATCTCTTGCGTACTCAAGGATTCGATGTCTCGTTCAAGACCTCCGAAGACTACGACCTCTGGATGCGGGTCGCGCCACAAGGCCGGCTCGTGCTCGTGCCGGAAGTCCTGGCCTTCTACCAGCACCATGGTGGCGCGCAGATCACGAAGAACCGGTTGCGCGTCGCGCTGAACCACCATCGGGCGCAGCAGAAGTTTCTTGAACAGAATCCGCAGGCGACGCGCCTGCTCGGCCGCGCGAAGATCCGCAAGCTGGTGACCGGCGAACTGCTGCGGCGCGCCTACGCCTGCTACTGGGACCGCGATTTGCCGGCGGCACGCGCCTTGTTTCGCAAGGTGATGCGGGCCGGGTACGGGACCGTGCGCGACTGGACCTACATGCTTCCCGCCCTGCTGCCGCTAAACCTCCATGTACGCCTGCTGAAGCTCCGCGATACCAGAACACCATGACCAAACGCATCACCGCCACGTTCTGCACCTACAATCGCGCCACGCGCCTGCCGGCGCTCGTCGCCGCCCTGCGGGCGCAGCAGTGCCCGATTCCGTTCGACATCCTCGTGATCGACAACAACAGCACCGATGCGACACAGGAAGTCCTGGCGCGACTCGCGGCGGAGCCCGGGGTCCGGTTGCATTTCGTGCGGGAAACGACCCAGGGCATCCCGTTCGCGCGCAACCGCGCCTTGGCCGAGTGCCTCGAGCGCGGCTCCGATTACATGCTGTTCATGGACGATGACGAACTGCCGGGTGCGGGCCTGCTTGCCGCGGCCGTCGATGCACTCGACAGAGAAGGAGCCGAGGTGGCCGGAGGCCGGGTCGAAATCATGTTCGCGCCACACCCCCGACCGCGTTGGCTCAGCGACGAACTGCTCGGCTTTCTCGCCGAGATCGACCACGGTCATGAAGCAGTCTGGATCACCGACAACTCCACGCCGCTGTGGACCGCGAACGTTGCCTACCGGATGGAGATCTTCGCGCGTGACCCGGAGCTGCGCTTTGATACGCGCTACAACCGCCTCGGCCACTCGGTCGGCGGCGGATCCGATGCGATCATCTTTCGCGCGATGGTCGACCGCGGCCTGAAGATCCGTTACCGGCCGGACATGGTGGTCGAACACTATGTCGATGCATGGCGCCTCAAGCGCGGCTACTTTCTCAAGTTGCACTTCATCGCTGGCCGCAAGCAAGGCCAGTTCCAGACCGGCAACTACCCGGCCACGATCTACGGCGTGCCTCCGTTCATGGTGTTGCAGGCACTCAAGGCCTGGGGCAGGACCGCTGCGATGTTCGTCGGCCGCCAGCCCGGGGTGTTGCGTCAGGCGATGAACGGCAGCAACGCACTCGGCATGATCTGGGGGCGGATCCTGCGGCATCGGTCACCACCAGCCGATCACTGAGCTCAGGTTCTTCATGACCTCGCCGTCGCGCAGCCGCGACTATCCCGATTCGCCGGATCTGGAAGTTCTGATTTGCACGCACGATCGCGCCGATCTGCTCGCGCGCACCCTGTCGTCCCTGGATCGCTGTACGCGCCCTGCGGGATCCCGCATCGGCATATTCGTCGTCGCGAATGCCTGCTCCGATCGAACCACGGCCTGGCTAGGCGATCGCATCCGCGCCCGCGAATCCGGGACCGAGCCCGACGGGACCTCGCTGCCGCTCCGCTGGATCGAGGATCCGGTGCCTGGCAAGAGCCATGCGTTGAACCTGGCGCTGCCCTTGGCGCACGGCCGCGCGATCGCCTTCGTCGATGATGACCACCGGGTCGACGCTGGCTACCTCGCCGCGATTCACGCGGCGGCGGCGCGCGTGCCGGAGGCGGATTTCTTCTGTGGTCGGATCCTGCCGGACTGGGATGGCACCGAGCCGGCATGGACACACGATTCCGGACCCTACCGGATCTATCCGCTGCCGGTGCCACGCTTCGATCTGGGCGATGAATCGAAATTCGTCGCGCCGGGCAGTGCGACGCCGGGCGGCGGCAACCTCGCCATCCGGCAAGGATTGTTCGAACGCATCGGCCCGTTCCGGCTGGAACTCGGGCCACACGGACATGATCTCGGCGGCGCGGAAGACATCGAATGGGTGCGACGCGGTGTCGCCGCGGGCGCGCACCTTTACTACGAACCCACGATGTTGCAGTACCACTATGTCGACAACACACGGCTGACGCTGCGTTATCTGATGCAAAAGGCGTATGAGCGCTCGGCGTCGACCGCGCGGCTCGGCCACGGCTCCGATTCACCGTGGCCGGTGCCGTTGTTCACCGTGCGCAAATCGCTGACCTACGCCGTGCAGGCATTGTGCTCGCTGTCACAGCAACGCCGCCGGTTCTATCTGACACGGCTCGCGGCCGCGCTTGGCGAAGTCAAGGGATTCAGCCAACGGCGCCGGGCCGCCGAAAGAACCGAGCACTCCTTGGATTCGAACCATGCCGATCGCTAAGCTCGCCAAACTGCGCGATCCAGCGATCCGCGCGAAGAACTGGCGCGCCCTGCGGTGGAGCCTGCGAGGCCTGTGGTGGGACGCGCTGCGGCCACGGATGCCCGACCCGATCTTCGTCATCGGCTGTTCGCGCTCGGGAACCACGGTCACGTTCGAGACGCTGGCCGCCGCGCCGAAGCTGCTGAACTTCGGCTACGAAATCCCGCAGTTCTGGAATGACCTGTACGGTCCCCTTCGCAACGGCTGGCTGTCCGAAGCCGCCGAGGCCCGGCACGCGCGACCGCATCATCGCGCCGCCGCCTTTCGTTTTTTCTACCAGCGGCTCGGTCGCGGTCAGGTGCTCGACAAGACCTGCATCAACACGCTGCGTGTTTCCTATCTCGACAAGCTGTTTCCGGAAGCGCGCTACGTGTTCATCCAGCGCGATGGCCGCGACAACATCAGTTCGATGATGGATGGCTGGCGCGAAGGACGCAGCGACGGCTCCTTCGGCCTGAACCAGTTCTTTGGGCCGGCACCGGCGGACATCGCGATCAACAATGGTGAATTCCGCGAATGGCACTTCTTTCTTCCACCGGGCTGGCGCGACTACAACCACGCCCCGCTGGAAGAGGTCTGCGCGTATCAGTGGATCACGGCGAACCGGCTTGCGCTCGACGCGGCCGAGCGGATCGCCCCGGACCGCTGGATCCGGATCCGCTACGAGGATCTGGTCGCGCAACCGGTCGAGTTGTTCCGGAGCGTGTTCGAACGGCTGGGTCTGCCGTTCACCGATACCGTCCGCGCGCGCTGCGCCGACCTGCACCAGCGGCCGACGAGCCTCGTCTCCGGCCCGCCGCGTCGCGCGAAATGGCGCGAGCGCCATCCCGAAGCGATTGCCCGGGTCCACGAACGGATCCGGCCGATGATGCAGCGGCTTGGCTACGACGCCGATGCGTGACCCCGCGCCCGTCGTCAGCGTCATCATCCCCGCCTGGAACGCGGCCACATTCGTCCGCCGGGCGATCGATTCGGCGCTCGCGCAATCCTGGACGGCGCGCGAGGTCATCGTCGTCAATGACGGCAGCAGCGATGCGACCGGCGACATCCTCGCTTCGTACGGGACGCGCATCCGGAGCATCACACAGCCGAACGGCGGTTTGTCGAACGCACGCAACCGAGGCATCCGCGAGGCGCGCGGCGAGTTCATCGCCCTGCTCGATGCCGACGACTGGTGGCTGCCGGACAAGCTGGCGCGGCAGATCGATCTGATGCAACGTCATCCCGACCTCGGCTTCTGTTCCACCTGCGCGCGCATCGTGGCGCCGGACGGCACCGAGACCGGCCAGTGGGGGTGCCCGCGCCTCGACGGCACACTGCTCCGCACGCTGTTCCTGCGCCATGGTTCGATTCCCGGCAGCGGCTCCGGCGTGCTGGTCCGCCGTACGTTGTTCGATCGCGTGGGCCTGTTCGACGAGACACTGCGCAGCCTCGAAGACATCGACATGTGGATGCGGCTCGCCGCGGTCGCCGGGTACGGTTGCATCGATGAGACGCTGACCGTGATCGTGAAGCAACCGGGCAGCATGAGCCGCAATCTCGACGTGATGCGCGCGTCCGCAGTGCAGGTCATGCGCAAGAACCGGACGCTGCTGCCGCCCGATGAACGTGGCGCATTGTGGCGCGCCGGGTATGCCAGCGTGCTCGCCGACTATGCCAAATGGGAATACCGCAGCGGTCGGCGGATGGCCGCGATGGGCCATCTGCTCGCGGGGCTGCTGTGCTCACCGCTGCGCCGCGGCCGAATGCTGAGCGGACTGCTGGTCGCGATGGCATTGGGGCAACCGCTGTGATCGGATTCACGACGGTCGCACTGCGGGATGCGGCGCTCGGTACGCTGAGCGGTGCGTGTCTGCTGACGCTGTTGCTGGCCCTCAAATCGCTGCGCGATTACACCACGACCGGGCCACTGCTGCCCGCCGACGTCATGCGCCAGTTCCGCGGTTACGCGATGCTGGCGTTTCTGCGTCTGGCGCTGGTAGCGTTCGGCATCGCGCTGTACTGGGGCTGCTGCGGCCTGATCCTGGCCCTGGGGCTCGCGGCACTGGCCGGGACTACGGTCGGTTTCGGCGGCGGATTCGCCGCTTCGGTCGCCACGATCTGCGGCGCGGTCGCCTTCCAGATGTCCCACGTGCTGCTCCTGAATCCCGCCGTCATCGTGGCGTCGTCGCACTATCGCATCAGCCGTTTTCTCCCGCTGTGGCGTCGTCTGTCGCCGCAACTCCTGCATCGGGCGACCCTGCTGCTGGCGATGGCCGTGACCATTCTCGTGGGTGGAGCGGCCTGGCGCCTCACGACAGCCGGTCAGGGATGGGCGGCCATGCTCCTGATCGGCAGCGCCACGCTGCTGTACGCCTTGGCATGGTTCGCAACGCGGGCTCCGGACATTGCGCCGACGGCAGGAGTCGCCGGATCCCGCGACCGTCCCAATATCCTGCTCATCGGCAGCGACACGCTCCGCGCCGACCGGCTCGGTATCGCAGGCTATCCGCGCGCGCTGACGCCCACGATCGATGCCCTGGCGGAGCGCGGCACCTGGTTCGAGAACTGCTACGTGCCGTGCGGCCGAACCGCGCCGAGCCTGGTATCGCTGCTCACCGGGACCTGGCCACAGACGCACGGCATCCGTGACAACTTCATCGCCGACGACGACACGAAACTGAAGATACCGGCGCTGCCGCGACTGTTCGCCGCCGCGGGATATCGGACCGCGGCCATCAGCGACTGGTGCGGCGCGGACCTCGGCAAGTTCGACTTCGGCTTCGCCGAATGCGATCTGCCCCAGGATTCGTGGAACCTGCACTACATGCTGCGGCAAGGGCCGAAGGATCTGCGCTTGTTTCTGTCGCTGTTTCTGCGCAACCGGCTCGGCAAGCGGCTGCTGCCGGAGATCTACTATCTCGGCGGCGTGCCGTCGACCGATCTGCTCGGCCCGGACGTTCGCGCCCACATCAGCGCGGCGGCGCGTGATGCACGGCCATTCCTGATCAACGCATTCTTCTCGACGACGCATCCGCCGTTCGGCTCCGAATATCCCTATTACCTTCAGTATGCGGATCCTGCCTATGCCGGCCCCTCGAAATTCGCGATGGCGCGGCTGACCGATCCGTTCGAGATCATCCGCCGCCAGGGGGAGCCGAAGAAGGAGTTCGACCTCGACCAGATCCTCGCGCTGTACGATGGCTGCGTGCGCCGCTTCGACGATGAGGTCGGACGGATTCTCGATCACCTGGACGCCTGCGGCCTCGCCGACCGGACCATCGTCGTCGTCTACAGCGACCATGGCATGGACTTCTTCGAACACGGCACCTGGGGTCAGGGCAACAGCGTGGTCGGGGACTACAGCGCGCGCATTCCACTGCTCGTGCTCGACCCTCGCCGCGCTGGCGGCCATCGGATCGGCGGAATCGTGCGCAGCATCGATCTCGCCCCGACGTTGCTCGAGATCGCTGGATTGAACGTTCCGGCCGTCATGGAGGGGGTGTCTCTGCAGGACTGTCTTAATGGGGTGCCACCGCCCGATTTGCCCGTCTACAACGAAAGCGGCATCTGGTTCACGGAGTTGCCCGGCATGCCCGATGAGCATCTCCGCTACCCGGGCCTGTTCGAGATACTCGAAGTGCCCGACCCGGCGTCCGGAACCATCGCGGTCAAACCCGTCTACCGCAACCGAGTGACCCAGGCCAAGGACCGGATGCTGCGCCTGGGACACTGGAAGCTGACCTATCAACCACTCGAAGTCGGCGCACGCTACGCCTTGTTCGATCTGCGCACCGACCCGGGATGCCGCAACGACCTCTCAGAGCAGCAGCCCGACATCGTCAGCCAGCTCGCGATGCAGATGCAAACCTGGATTGGAGAACGTTCTTGAACCTTGGAGACACGATGCGCAGCGGCGTCCGCTGGGTCATCGCCGGCCGTGCCGGCCAGGACCTGCTGCACTTTGGCCTGAGCATCGTGCTGGCAAGGTTGCTGACGCCGACCGATTTCGGTCTGCTCGCAACCGTTCAGATCTTTACCGGTATCGCCAACTTCGTCGCTGGCGGTGGCATGGGTCAGGCGCTCGTTCAGGCGAAAGGCATCGAGCCCCGGGATACCCACGTCGTATTCACCGCACAGCTTTGCATCTGCACGTTGATCTATGCATTCTTCTTCATGACGTCGCCGGCGTTCGCCGCCTGGTTCAACGAGCCGCTCTACGAGGATTTGATGCGGGTATCGGCATTGACGTTTCTCATCCGACCGTTTTCCAACACGCCCAATTCGCTGCTGCATCGGGCGATGCGGTACAAGGCGACCGCTTTCGCGAACATCGTGATCCTGTGCGTGACGGGCAGCGTCAGCGTCCTGCTGGCACTTCTCGGTGCCGGTGTGTGGAGCCTCGTGCTGGGCGGGATCGCCGGTGGGATCGCCAATGCGATCACGGCGGCCGCGCTGACGCGCTGGCGCCCCAGAATCCTGTTCGATGCGAGCACCCTGCGCCGCCACGCGGGCTATGGCCTCAAGGTGTCCCTGAACGATATCGTCCAGTATCTGCGCCAGCAGAGTGGCAATTTCGTCATCAGCCGGTTCATGGGGGCAGAGGCCGTCGGCTTGTTCAACAAGGCCGTGAGCCTGAACGACAAGCCACGCGGTGTCCTGAACTCCGCGGCTTACAAGGTGGTATTTCGTGCACTTGCCAAGACGCAGGGCGATCTCAATCAGTCGCGATACCTCTACCTTCGGACCCTGAACCTGGTATCCGTTTACACGCTCCCGATCTACCTCGTCCTCTGGTGGACAGCGGAACCCTTCATCGTCGTCGTGTATGGCAGCCACTGGGCCGAGGCGGCGCCGATTCTGCGTATCGTCATGTTCTCCGTACTTTTCGACATCCTGAGTAGCCAGTCCGGAGCCGTAACCGCGGCACGCCGGCTGCTCGGCCGCGAACTTTCGATCCAGATTGCGAGTTGGGTGATCCTGATAATTGCAATATGCATAGGTTACCGCTGGGGCGCCAGCGGAGTCGCCTGGGCCCTGGTTGTCAATGCGATTCCGCTGGCTCTATTGATGGCGCGGCTCGCTGCGCGAGAATTGCAGGTACGTCCTCGCGACATACTGCGCGCCCTGCACCCAGCCTTGGCTTTGAACGCCGTGCTCGCCGCGGCGCTCTGGGTGGCGGACTGGTGTGCGCGCGTTGCGTTTCCTTATCACCCCGTCACCTACACCGCATGGATGGCGGGGATCGGTTTCCTTTGCTACGCCCTCTGCTTCCTGTTGCTGCCGATCCCGCAACTGGCGAGCGAAGCCGCCCGCTGGAAAAACATCCTCAGAAAACCGTGGCGATGAGTTTGTGGCCTGGTTCAGAAGGGTTCCACACGACGCCTCGACCGCCTCCCGATGGACCTAGGGCCGGTTGAGCATCGCCTCAGCCTGCCCCTTGAGACCCCGAGCCTGAGAGGTGAGTTGAAACGTCGCAGGCCACCGTTCCAATACGTAATCGAAATTCCTGATCGCGCCTTGCAGCGAAACCTTGCGCTTTTTTTGATCGAGTTCGGATCGAGCGCGGCCGAGGAACCCCAGGCCAAAGCAATAATGATGGATATGAATGAACTGCTTCGCCCCAAGCCGATTTTTCCAGACCTCGTACAGGTCCTTGTTTTCTCCGATCCGAGCCAGGCAATAAGGCGGAAGTACCGCGAGTTCCGCCGGAGTCAGAACATCGGCGCGGGTGACCGGGCTGACAAGCATACCGACATACAGCCCAAGAATGATCTGCGTTTTCGTTTTCATGTCATTGCACCTCCATAACACCACGAAGAGACTTCCAGCGCAGACCTCATGCCTGCTGGGGCCGCGGCGTCAAAGCGTGGCGGCGCGAAGAGAAATACAACCGTTCGACAAACACGTAGGACAGGACCGCGAACACCGTGCTCGATGCGAACGATAGCACGATAAATCCGGCCAGATACTTGCCATGGGTCCACCCCGGATAGCGCTCCAGGACTGCATGCGCCACGCTGAGTCCCAGGGGATGATAGATATAGAAGCTGAACGATATGTTGCCGAAATAGCGCAGCCAGCGATTCGAAAACAATTGATTCAACCAGCCGTCGGAATGGATGGCCCGGTCCATCAGCAGAAACGCCGGGATCGCGAATACCGGGAGAAACAGCACGAACTGTTGGGTTGCCATGAACACCGCGGCCGCCGCAACGTACAGCACAGCGACCGAGATATCCGAGAATCGAGACCGCACCTGCGCCAGGAGTGGTGCCGGCAACAACTTCAGGAGGATACCGACGCCAAACATCGCGTACCGCGAATAGTTGTCGTTGCACACCGCAAGCACGGCGACCAGTCCAAGGAACACGATCGTGAATCTGCCAAGGCGCTGGCGACACGCCATCCAGATGATGGGAAATGCCAGGTAGAAACTGATCTCGAAGAACAATGACCAGGTCACGATGTTGATCGCCGGGAAATCCAGTTCGGCGATCCCGTTCAGCAGCAACAGGTTGCCGACGAGTCCGCCCCACCAGACCGTACCGCCGTTCACGAAGATCCGGTAGGCGACATAGATGAACGTGCTGCAGATCAGGACCGGGTAAATCCGCAGCAGCCGATTGACCAGGTAAGGACCATAGCGAAAGCCCTGCCGCGTCACGATCCCCGCTATCAGGTAACCGCTGAGTGCAAAGAAGATATCGACGCCGTAATGGCTCGAGAACAGCCAGTAGCCGATGGCTTCCAGCGGATGCCGCTCGGCCAGGCTAGACAGAGTGATGTCATCCATGCTGACCTCGAGGCGCCGCGAAAAGAACTGTCCCGTCAGGTGCAGCACGTAGATCAGCAACGCGGCGTAGCCGCGCAGCCCCTCCATGGCGCCAAGGCGCTGACTCGAGGTCGGCACCGACAACAAGCGGTCAATCCAGGACACGGCACAACACCTCTCGTTCGGTAATCGCCGCGACTGCCGGCCAGCCAAAACTCGCATGGGCACGCTCCAACGCGTGGCGCGCCAGCCGTTCCCGTGTGACCGAATTCGAAAGCAACACCCGCAGGGCCGCGGCAACCGCCTCCTGATTCGATCCGTCGACCCGTATTCCGGTCATTCCATCGTGTACCGCGTCGCCGGTTCCGCCGGCCGTACCTGCAACCGCTGGTACGCCGCACGCCGCAGCTTCCACGAACACCATGCCGAACCCTTCGGTATCTCCATCGATCTCCCGATTCGGCATCGCGAACAGGTCCGCCGCGCAATACCAGCGCGGCAGGTCCTCCGGCAGGACATGTCCGAGCAGGTGCACTCGATCCGCGACGCCGCACTCACCTGCCAATCCGGCGAGGTAGTCCCGATCCTCACCGATACCGATCACGGCGAGGTGCGCGTCGATGCCTGTGGCAACCAGGCTGGGCAACGACCGGATGACGCTATCAAACCCCTTGCGGCGGCTGAGCCGGCCGACGGAAAGCAGCAGCCGCTCCGCCCGGCCGAGGCCAATCGATGCGCGCAGATCGGCGATCTCGTAGCCGGGATGAAACCTCGCGAGGTCGACGCCGGGATGAATGATTGCGACCCGCTCCGCGCGGACGCCGAGGCGCAGCAGTTCATCCCGGGTGAAGGCGCTGTTCGCGCTGACGCGATCGGCGCGGCGATAGACGAACCGCATCGCCCGGAGCCGTCGCGGCGAGCGGCGCCAGGTCGTGATCTCCTCGCCATGGGCATACACCACCAGCGGCCGGCGCAAAAGCCTCGCAACGCACCAGCCGACCAGTCCTTCGGGCAGCACGCGCCCCGCATGAACCGCCTCGAAGCGGTGCCGCAATCCGATCGCGAGGCTGGCGAGCAACAGTCTGGCGTAGGCCGGCAAGGAAGACGGGCGCAACCACGGATGCCGTGCCAGGTCCAGCCGGTGCACGGTATTCGGATGCTGCGCGTCATGGGCCTCGCCGCCAGGCACGCGCGCGGTCATCACGTGAATGTCCTTGCCGCCGAGGCGGCGATACACCTCGTCGAACCACACGGCTGTGCCACCCTTGGTCGGCAGGAACAGTTCGGTCAGGACCAGCAGTCGACGTGTGCCCGACACAGCCTTCACTTCGGCCTCGGCCACACAGGCAACTCTCGCAGAGCCGTCCACGTCAGATCCCGAACAATGTGCCGGGCTCGGACCCGGCGACGACCCCGAGCACGAGGTCCTGATCGGCCGCCGGGAGCTTGTCCCGCCAGCCGTATGCGGCTCGTTCCGGATCCTTGAACACACTGAAGTACGCCGACTGCTCGGTATGGGTGCTGGCATCGACGAATGCAGCCGTTTGCGGCTCCCAGCTCAGCCCGGCGAATTCGAACAACTTGCGAAATTCGCCAGCCGGGTCGCGGCAGAGCTGCTCGTAGATCGCCACCCGCGCATTGGGAAAGTCCCGCAGATCGTCCAGCGCCTTCTCGTTGTACAACAACCAGCGCCAGGCCAGCCGCTCGACCGGCTGCAAGCGCCGGAAGAACTCCAGGTCAAGCTTGCGCCGGCGCGCCCCTGCGGTGGACAACAACAATTCGAGGATGCCGTAGTCCTCGCTGGCTCTGACCGAGCCTGGCATCAGACCGGATGCTTCACCGCCGAGCACCGAGGATACATACCCGCATGGGTGGCGGACGATGTGAACGGCGCGGGACGCGGGCAGGACACGCGCCAATACCCCCAGGCGGCCGAGTGATTCAATCGATTTCCAGACGAGCGCCTTCGCATGCAGCGTTCCGAATTCCGGCACCGAGCGGACTGGCAGCCAGCGCGCCGCCGCCTTGGCGCCCAGCAGCGTGGCCTGCTGCAACCGCGTTTCCATGCGTGACTGCCCGCGTGTCCGGAACACCGGGAGCTTCCCGATCACGCGCAGCGAACGCAGCTGCGGCAAGGACGAGACGTACTGCAGGGCGGCGGGCGCGTATTCGGCCGCCCGCGTCAGTTCCGGAAAGAGCGGCATCGATCGATCGAGGACGCCGCCGCTGTCCGGTTCGTGCCGATACAGCGTGTCCGGATGGCTGTCGAACACCTTGCCGATCCAGGTCGTCCCCGAACGCGGCAGGCCAAACAACAGCACAGGGGTCATTTGAGGCATCCGCCACTCATCGGGACCGGACCTCGTCATGTCCGCCCCCCGGGAAGCGCCAGATCGTGATGCCGCGGACGCGCGGACGCCACGGACGCCGCGGGGACGGCCTCCGGTTCCGCGACGGGTGCCTCCAATCGAAGCTGCACGACACGCCGGGTCATCACGATGATGGCAACGTAATGGTAGAAGAGATCGAAGTAATGCAGACCGAGGAATGCGCCCGCCGTGAAGTACCCGATCAGGCTCACTTGCAGCATCGCCGCCAGGTCGCGTGCCCAATCGAGTCCAGGATGAGGTTTCGATTGCTTGATAATCCAGCTCGCCGAGCGCCACGTGAACAGAATCAGCAGCACGAACAGGGCCAAGCCGACCCAGCCGTGCTCGCCCAGCATGCCGAAGTAGATGCTGTGCGAATCCCGCCCGCCGTAACGGATCAGCGCGCGCATGCCACCGCCGAGAAACCGCTCGTTCGCGAGATCGATGGCATTGCCCCAGGCCCGCACGCGCTCCGAGGCGGAGTTATCCTGCTGCCAGGTCTGAATCGTCGCCATGCGATCGAAGTATTTCTCGGGCATCACGGCGACCAGGGTGATCACCATCGGAATCAGCGTCAGTATGGCCGCGAACTTCTGCCGCGATTTCATTAAATAGAACAGCAGCATGCACGACACGCCGACCAGTGCACCGCGAGAGTGGGTGCCAATGACCGCGACCAGCGTCAGACCGGTGCCGACCAGCAGCGCAATACGCACCCGGCGTTCGGTCACATAATTGCTGACCAGAGGCAGCGTCCGCAGGATCCTTGCATCGCAGTGCATTCGCATGAAGTTCAACAGCGGCACCGTCATGATCAAAGCGAGACCGATCGAATTGCGCTCGCTGATGAAGCTGCCCTCCGGACCAAGCACCGAGTTCTCGCTGCCTCCGGTCAGGACGAAGAGGCCGCCCTTGAATCCGTAGAACCCCAGCGACAACGCGATCACGAACAGCAGCAGCTTGAGCCGGTATTCGTCGTTGATCAGCATCATCGTCAGGTAGGTCACCAGCATGATCTTCCAGACCTTGTCCCACTGCGGCCAGGCGAGCAACGGGTACAGCGAATACACCGTGGTCAGAAACATCCAGCCGATCAGAACCAACAGTACGATCGTCTCTCGCGTCCAGGGAAGTTGCTTCTTTTCCCGCGACAAGACCATCGACGCCAGCGTCGTCAATGCCACGATCTGCGCGAACGGGAACGAGTAGGCAAAGCCCCAGCACAACCGGTGCGGATTCATATAGCCGATCCACGCCCACACCAGGATGCCGACGAACGGCCGCTTCAGGATGAAGGGCAACGAGCCGAATATCACCAGGGTGACGAACAGGTCCCTCATGCGACCCGTCCCCGTGCCGAAACACCGCGCGCGGCATGGACCTGACTGACGATGTAGCGGAACTTGCCGGAACGTTCGTCGGGGATGCGGTCGACGCACTCCACCGGGACTTCGACACCGGCGCCAAGCCGCGCAGCGATTCCGGCGCGGATCCGTTCGGCGGCATCGGCCGCGAACTGAGCATTCGTTTCGAGCAGCACCCGAGTTCGCTCGAGGCTTTCCTGAATGATCCTGAAACGCACCACGCCCGGCACATCGCGGACGACATAGATCAAGGCCAGACCATGCATCACGGTGCCATCTCGCGCGACGACGAAATCGGTACTGCGCCCCTGCACCTCGCGCAACAACGGCAGGGTCCGGCCACAGGGGCACTGTCGATCGTCGAGTACGCCAATGTCACCGGTGCGATAGCGGATGAAGGGGAAATCCCGGGTCGCGAGATGCGTCACGACGATCTCACCGGGTTCACCGGCAGAGACCGGCCGACCGTCGCTGCCAATCGTCTCGACGATCAGATCTTCGGCCGTCAGGTGCATGCCGCCTGCCGGGCATTGGTGCGCGATGAAGCCGGCATCGCGACCGCCGTAACCGTTCGCGACCGGGCAATCGAAGATCGCTTCGATGTCGCGTCGCTGATCGTCATACAGCATCTCCGACGTGACGAACGCAACCTTGATTCCGAGATCATCCAGGCGCACGCCACGTCTACGCGCATGTCGCGCAATGTGGGCCAGCGCCGACGGATAACCGAACAACATCCGCGGCCGCTGTGTTCGCAAGGCTGCGACAAAGCCATCGAGCCTGGCCTCCGACATTTCAAACGCCGGCAGCAAGGTCGTTCGCAGTAGCCGGTCACGCAACATTCGAAGGCGATCCTGAGTGCCGAGCTCGATCGGCGAGCCCCAGATCACGGCTTCGCGATCTCCGATATCGACACCCCACCACCGCGTCGCGCGCCACTTTGCCGCGACATCGTGGCTGACGCGTTCGCGGCCGATGAAGAAGATCAGCGGCTCACCACTCGAGCCGCCGGTATTGAACCTCGCCAGATGGCGCGCGTCCCTGGCTTTCAGCGCGTCGCTGTTGGCACGAATGTCATCCTTGGTCAGGAACGGCAGCTCCGACAACTGCTCGGTCCTGACGCCGGCTGCCGGATCGAGGCCGATTCGCTGAAACAGCGTTCCGTAATATGGAACCCGCACTGCCGCATGCCGCAGCAACGCTTGCAGCCGCCTTTGCCGGAGATCATGCAGCCGCTCCGGCGGCCACCACTGGCTTTGCTCGAGCTCGCGCCGAATGCGGAGCGTGGCATGCCCCTTCAATCGCTCATGCAACGGAAAGAGGACGCCGCTGACGAATGTCGTGTAGCGGTCGGACGAGGCATTCATGGCGTTGTCCCGAACAGACGGTCGAAACAGCCTGTCAGTTCCTCACAGACTGCCCGGACCCGCGGATCGATCTCCGGTACGGCATTCTTGCCGATAGAGCGCGCCGTCACGTTGCCGCCGACCCCGGCCGGACACCGCAGGTCGAGAAACTCGAACAGGCGCAGGAACTGCGCGCGGGGCGTCGAAACGAGTTTCTCGTAATTCACCAACAGCACGTCGGGCCGTGTTTCAAAAGCGTGTTCGAAGAAGAGCACGTTACGAAAGTACCAGGTCAGCGCGGCCGCAGACGCCTCATTCATGTCGGGTCGATAGAGGTCGCGCACCAGCGCGTGCGTTTTGTCCGACATGCCCCGCCCGCGCCATTGCGCGGCAGCGCGATCTTCGGCGATGCGGCCGACCTGCCGCGGAAAGTTACGGAATGAGCGCGTCGCGGAGTTCACCACATCCTCGAAGGCGCGAACGATCCAGACGGTCTGCGAGGGTGTGAACCGCGCCATCAACCGCGGCAGACGATCGAGTTCGCACAACGCCTTGATGACGAAATACCCTGCTCGCGAATTGTCGGCCAGCGACTGAATCACCGTTTCGTCGCGCATCTCGAAAGCGGTGAATGCGCGCGCATCGGTCTCGTGGTAGACATCGGTATCGAGACTGCGATCGATCTCTTCCATCAGCATGTTCGTGCCGGAACGCTGCATGCCGGCAATGAAGACGAACCGGCGCTGCGCCGTGCCGCGAAACAGTTGCCTGGTCCGCTTGACGACGCGAATCAGGCGCTGCTCACCACGTTGTTTCAGAGATCTGCTGTCGGCCATCGCTGCCAGGCTCACACCGCTCGTCCTACCGCCGCAGCATACACCGGACGATATCGCGCCACGCTGACCGGCCAATTGCGTTGCTCGGCAACGAAACGCGCACCGTTGCTGCGCAGGCGCTCGGCGATCTCCGGCGCGGACAGCAGGTCATCGACCGCGGCGGCGAGTGCGGCGGCGTCGCCGCTGCGAAACAGGATGCCGGTCTCGCGATCGCGGATCAGTTCGCGATGGCCACCGACATCCGAAGCGACGAACAGCTTGCGCTGCGCCATCGCTTCGAGCGGTTTCAAGGGCGTCACGAGTTCGGTCAGGCGCATCGGCAGGCGCGGGTACAGCAGCACTTCGACGAGGCTGTAGTACCGTGCGACTTCGGCATGCGGCACGCGGCCGGTGAAGACGACGTGATCGCTCAGACCCCGCGCGGCCACCAGCCGCTTCAGGTCCGCTTCCTGCGGCCCCCCTCCGACCAGCAGCAGGACTGCATCGTGTTGGTCCCGGATCCTCGGCAGCGCTTCGATTGCTAGCGTGAGTCCTTCATAGGTGTAGAACGAACCAATGAAGCCGAGCACGCGCTTGCCGGTGATGCCGAGGCGAGTCGCGAGTTCGGTGTCGGGCGCTCCCGGCGTGCCGAGCTCCTGCAAATCGACGGCGTTCGGGATTACCGTCACGCGGGGCAATGGAATGCCGCGCTCGACGATGTCCTGGCGCAATCCATCACAGATGGTCGTGACCGCGTCGGCGTGGCGCAGCACATGCGTTTCGAGTGCGCGCGTGGCGCGATAGCGCAGGCCGCCTTCGCTGGCGGTCCCGTGATCAACTGCGGCATCTTCCCAGAACGCGCGGACCTCATAGACCAGCGGCAGCTTGAGGCGACGCGCGACACGCAGGGCCGCGAGCCCGTTCAGCGCCGGCGAGTGCGCATGCAGCAGATCCGGCCGCAGTTGCCGCGCCAGCGGTTCGAGCCGGCGTTCGATCGCGCGCACGACGTTCCAGTGCTCCAGCCCCGGCAATCGATCGGTCCATGTTGGCCGCCGGGCCGTGCGCTGAAAGACGAGACCATCGACGGTCTCTTCGGTATCACTCGGCGAACCCTGCTTCGGCCCGGTCAGATGAAACGTCTCCCAGCCGATCCGGCGCTGCTCGCGCAGGATCGCGCGCGTGCGAAACGTGTAACCGCTCGCCAGCGGGATCGAGTGGTCGAGCACGTGCAGAATCTTCACGCGAGCGAACGCCTGAGGAAGGAATCGAACATCAGGAGACTCCACAGCGGTGCGCTGAATTCGCTCTGGCCGCTCTGGTGCTGATCGACCAGCATTTCGACGTAACGCATGTCGAACAGCCCGGAGTCGCGCATAGCCTGGCTGAGTACGCCGTCGCGCACGCGTTGCCGCAACGGACCACGGAACCATTCGGACAGCGGCACGCCAAAGCCCATCTTGGTCCGATACAACACATCGTGCGGCAGATGTGGCTCCATCGCTTTCTTCAGCAGGTGCTTGCCCTCGCCTGCGGTGAGCTTGAGCGACGAGGGCAGCGGCATTGCCCATTCGATCAGTTCGTGATCAAGGATCGGCACGCGGACTTCGAGTGCGTGCGCCATGCTGGCGCGATCGACCTTGGTCAGGATGTCGCCAACCAGATAGGTCTTGAAGTCGAGATACTGGATCAGCTTCAGCGGATCGACGCCGCGGAAGTTCGCGGCATGGCGGGCGAAGACTTCAGCCGAGGAATATCCCGCGAGATCGCGCTTGAGGCCCGTGCTGAACAGGCGTTCCCGCTCGGCATCGCGCAGGATCGCGACGCTGTGCCGGTAGGCATCGACGCTGTCGCGCGCCAGCGCCTGAAACGTCGTCTTCGCACGCAGGAAGCGCGGCGCCCAATCGAGTTTCGGATAGAGCTGGCCGAGCGTACCGAACACCGGCTTGCGAATGAAACCGGGCAATCGGGCGCGCCAGCGTTCTTCGTGCATGTGCCAGCGATAGCGCCGATACCCGGCAAAGAGTTCATCGCCACCGTCGCCCGAGAGAGCGACGGTGACATGCCGGCGCGCGAGCTCGCAGACCCGATAGGTCGGGATCGCTGAACTGTCGGCGTACGGCTCGTCGTACAGACCACCGAGCGCATCGACCAGGCCGAAGTCATCGGTATCGACCAGGTCCTCGTGATGCCTGGTGTGATAGCGCGCCGCGACCTGGCGCGCGAATTCGGTTTCGTTGTAACTCTTCTCCTTGAAGGCGATCGAGCAGGTCGTGACGGTCTCGCCGCCACGCGCCATCATCGCGACGACGCTGCTCGAATCGACCCCGCCGGACAGAAATGCCCCGAGCGGCACTTCGGACATCAGATGGCTGTCGACCGCATCACCAAGCCGCTCGATCAGTTGTGTGCGCGCGGACGCCTCGTCGAGCAATTGCTCGCGATCGGTCGGCACATCCCAGTACTGGCGAATGACCGGCTCGCGATCGCCGCGGTTCAGCGTCAACGTAAAGCCCGGCGGCAGCTTCGCCGCATGTTCGAAGATCGTCCGCGGTTCCGGCACATAGCCGAAGGTGAAGTAATCCTCGACCGCGCGCTTGTCGAGCACACGCGGCAGATCCTCGTGCACCAGCAGCGCCTTCAGTTCCGAGCCGAACACCAGCATCCCGGCCCTGGTGAAACCGTAGAACAATGGCTTGATGCCGACCCGGTCGCGCGCCAGCAGCAGATGCTGGCGCGCGGTATCCCAGATCGCGAAGTCGAACATGCCGCGCAGCTTCGGCACGCAGGCGTCGCCGAAGGCTCGGTAGGCCTCGAGGATCACTTCGGTGTCGGAATGCGTGCGGAATCCATGGCCGCGGCGCTCCAGTTCCTCGCGCAGCGAACGGAAGTTGTAGATCTCGCCGTTGAACGCGATCGTGATCGTGCCATCCGCGGTCGACATCGGCTGCTGCCCTTCCGCGCGATCGATGATCGACAGCCGTGTGTGCGCAAAGCCGACGCCCGGGCCGAGCCAGATGCCGGCTTCATCCGGGCCGCGATGATGCTGCACGCGATTGATCCGATCGAGCGGTTCCCGCGAGATGGTCGAGGCCGCGCGTGGATCGAACAGGCCACCTATGCCGCACATCAGCCGAGCACCTCGCGATAGACCTTTGCGTAGTTCGCCACCATGTTCTCCAGACTGAATTCGGCAACCGCCCGTTCCCGCCCCGCCAGGCCATGCGCGCGTCGCAATTCGGGGTCGACGACGTAACGCAGCAGCGCCGCCGCCAGGGTTTCGGGATCGGCGCGCGGCACCAGGGATCCCGTGCGGCCCTCCTGTACCAGTTCGCTATTGCCGCCGACCGCGGTCGCGATCACCGGCAAGCCGCTCGCCATCGCTTCGAGGATCGTGTTCGAGATCCCTTCAGCCAGCGACGGCAAAACGAAAATGTCGAGCGCGCGCAGCAGCTCGGGCGTATCGTCCCGGCTGCCGGGTATCCAGCAGATCGAAGCGAGCCCTGCCTCAGCCAGCCGCGCCGCAACCTGTGGCCGCAGTTCGCCGTCTCCGGCCATCACCAGCGCCAGCCGCGCGCGGCCGTCCGGCACCTGCGCGACCAGACGGATGAAAGCATCGGCCAGAAGCAGCGGATCCTTGACCGCAGCCATCCGGCCGAGGCTGCCGATCACGATCCGCCCAGAGGTGGTGAATGGCGCGGCATCGAGCCAGGCACGTGCGTTCTCTGCCGGAGCGAAGCGCGCGGTGTCGACACCATTGCAGATCCGCCGGATCTTGCGCGCCGGCACGCCGACCTCCGCACCGAGATAGCGTTCCAGTTCCTGCGACAACGGGATGTACCGCTGCACCAGCGGCACGAACGCGCGGCGCAGCCAGCGGTACTTGCGTGCCTGGTTGTCGAGGTCGTGCACGTCGCGACCGTGCTCGCCGTGGATCCGTCCGCGCACACCGGCGAGCCAGGCAGGCACCTGCGCTTCGAGCGTCGCGAGATTGCGGGTATGGGCGATCGCCGGGCGCAAGCGGCGAAAGGTCCGATACAGCCGCGGATAGAGATCCCAGTCCGGACCCTCGCGCCGGTTCAGCTCGATCACCTCGATCCCCGGGCGCAACCGGTTGCGGAAGTCGCTTGCCGTGGTCAGCGCGACGATCGCATGACGAAACTCTTCGGCCGGCAGGAGATTGATCAGATTCACGAGACCATTCTCCAGGCCGCCAAAATCGAGCCGGTGAATGACATGCGCGATCAGCGGCGCCGCGCCCGACTTGGCCATGTCAACCTCTGATCACGGGACCGCCGGCGCGGTGTCGCGGATCATTCGCTCGAACGTGGCGGCATAGGCGTTGGCGAAGGCGGTGAGCCGCGTGCGCGCCGCTTCATCGTCCGGCGTGTAGAGCACGACCCAGGCGCCGCGGCGTCCTTGCCCGAGCAACGCGCCGAGCGCTTCGTAAAGCTTCGCCAGATAGGGATTGGTCGTGAACCGGCCGCTGACCCACCAGCCGTGCCAGACGAGCAACCCGACGTCGTCGGCGCGTGCCTCGATGTGCGATTCGCGATACGGGAACGCCATCGCGCCCCACGGCACCACGCCCCCGCGACCACGCAACTCGCGCCAGTCCCGGTCCTTTTCATACAGCAGCCGGTTGCGTGCATTGATCAGCTCTGCGCCCTGCCGCTGCGCCGGGTACCAGGCGAGGAACACGCCGACTCGTTGCGCGCCATCGCTGAACCACTCGTCGAGCACCTGCGCAGCACCGAAGTGTTCCGGCCGCCAACGGACATTCCAGTCCTCGGTCAGCGTCCAGCCGGCCGGCGCATCGGAGCGCAGCCGATGTGCGGCGAAGGCCGCGGCCCGCTGCTCGGCGACCCCCACCAGCATCGGCGCCAGGATCAACACGACCAGGCCTGCCCCCAGCGCGGACATGGCCCATGTCCCCGTTGGCCGCTGCTGCCGCGGCGGCAGCGGCGGCAGCAGCGGCGTGACCGCGGGCTCCGGTTCCGGTTCGCGCCACGCGGCACCCAACCACATCACCGCGAAGATCAGGATGCCAAAAAAGACCCAGCCGTAGATGAAATGATCGACGCCAAGGGCGAGCTTCATGCCGCTCAGGTGCGCGATCATCACGATGCCGTAGGCGCGCAGCCAATTGCCGACGATGGCGACAGCGATGCCCGCCAGCACGAACACGACCCGGCGCCAGGTCGCGCGGTAACTGAGATAGGCATACAACAGCGCGATCGTGAGAGTCGCCATCAGATAGCGCAAGCCACTGCAGCCGGTGACGACGGACCATTTGCCGCTCGGGATCGTGAAATCGTTGCCCTCGCGAAAGACCGGCAGGCCCGTCAGGCGGAGCGCAAAGACAACGAAATCGGCGGTCCAGTCGATCAGATAAGGGATCAGGCCTTCCCCGACCGGAACGGCCATCAACAGGAAGCCGAGCGGAAAGGCGATTGCCGCGGTCAGTCGTTGCCCGTACACCAGCAGCACCAGCAGCGGAATCATCGCAATCACGGCGAATTGCTGAATCACCAGCACATCGGCGAACCGCGCCAGCGCCCAACCAAAGCCAAGCAGCACCAGCAACGGCAATGCCAGCCAGCCGGTCGTGACCGGAGTCTGCTGCAGTTCCTGCCGCAGCCGGTAGACCAGCCAACCACTCAGCGGCAGGATGAACATGCCGTGCGCGAAGGTATCCGAAACCCACCAGATATGCGCCATCGCTAACCAGCTGTCGCGATACAGCAGCAGCAGCGCCGCGCCAAGCAGCGCCAGGATCAGCAGGCGCAAACGCATGCCGGCCGGATCGGCACTCGCCACACGCGACAACGGCAACGTGGCGTCCGCCTCCATCTCAGGTTCCCCGTTCCAGCAGATCGGTCAACGGCTGCACGGTCCGCGTCCAGTCATGGCAACGCATGACATGGTTTCGGCCGAGTGCTCCCAGGGTGGCGCCGAGACCACCGCGCAGCACCTCGATGGCGATGGTCGCGAGCGCCGCCGGCGCATCCGCCACCAGGGCCGCGAATTCCGGCCCCGCGCTGATCCCTTCCATCGCCGCCGGCGTCGCGATGACGGGCTTGGCCATCGCCATCGCTTCCAACACCTTGTTCTGCAAACCGCGTGCGATCCGCATCGGCGCGACCGCGGCGATCGCGTGCGCGACATACGGCCGGATGTCCCGGATCGCACCGGTCACGGTAACGCCGGGAAGCCGGGCCAGCGTCTGCACCGCGGCCGCGGGACGGCCACCGACGATCACGAACCGCGCCGCCGGGACCGCCTGCAACACTCGAGGAAACACCTCGCGCGCAAACCAGACCACCGCATCGACGTTCGCCCAATAGTCCATCGCTCCGGTGAACACCAGTGGCAGATCGCCATCCGCATACGGCGACGGATAGTTGTGCTCCGGATTGAAGTATCCGGCATCGACGCCATTGTCGTAATGCGACACGCGGGCCGCCGACTCCGGCGCGAGCTGCCGGAACAGCGCTGCCTCCGCGGCGGACACGAACAGCGTGTGATCGAAGCGGGCGGCCATGGCGCGCTCGAAGCGCAACAACCGCTCGCCTTCCCTTCGGTAAAGCCAGGAAGCCGGCCAGGGTTTGCGCGCCGCATAAGCCGTCCACTTCTGCGAATCGACATCGACCATGTCGAGCACCCGGCAGACCGGGCCAAACTCCGGGCCATCCAGGTACTGCGCCATCGTCGAGGAATAGATGACCGCGCGCCGCGTACCTTCAGCAAACACCTTGCGCCGCACCCAAGCCTGCATCGAGGCGCGCCGGTAGTACGGCAGGCCGAGCGCCTCGCCGCGCAGCAGCCCGGTCACGCCACGGATCCGGCTCGACCAGGGCCGCAGCGGTTCGAGATGCACGTCGACACACCATTCGCGCAAGGCCGCCGCGTGTTGCCAATCCTCCGGGACATCGATGAATGCGCCGAGGTGCACGCGATACCGACCTGCGAGATGGCGCAGCAGATGGAACGAACGGATCTTGTCGCCCTTGTTCGGCGGGAACGGGATCCGGTGCGCCAGGAACAACAGGTCCGGTCGCGTTCCGGGATCGGACGCAGTGGACTCGCAGGTCATCGGCTGGGCCAGTGCCGGCGCCATCAGCCGAGACTCCGCGACAGCAGCGGTCCGATCCGGTTCGCCACCGGCAACGGCAGGCGCTGCCACGCGGCGATGAACAGCCGGTACTTCGGATTGGCCGGGCTGACGTCCGGCAGCGCCTGCGCCTTCACCAGGTGATATTGATACGGCAGTGGCGCCGGCTCGAAACCCCAGTTCTTCTTGAACGAATAGGCACCGGTGCCCTGCTTGCTGCGGCCGTAATCGAACCAGCGGCAACCGCGCGCGGTCGCACCGCGCATCAGTTCCCAGTACATGAAGTCGTAGCCCTTCAGTTCGCGCGCCGCGTGCAGGCCGCCGGCATAGTACGGCAGCACCTCGTCCCGGAAATAGAAGCTCAGCACGCTCGCGATCGGCTGGCCGTCGCGATCCCGCACGGTCAGGACATCACAATCGTCGCCAAAGGCCTCGAGCAACGCGCGGAAATACCGGCGCGGAAATACCGGCGTGCCGAGATCGCGCACGCTGCTCGCATAGATCGGAAAGAACTGGTCGATGGTGCGTTCGGTCACGCTGGAGAGATCATTGCCAATGCCTTTACGCACCATCGCCCGCTGCTTGCGCGGAATCGCATTCAGGTTGGCGTCATCATCCGCGGCAAGCGGTTTGCGGAAGGTCGCGTACAGATCCTTGCGCAGCCAGCCCGGCCGTTCGCGGTCGCGGTTGCGCAATTCGAGATGCGACACACCGAGTTTTTCGGCGAGCCGCGCGGCGGCATCTTCGAGCGCAAGGATGGCTTCGTCACTGCCGATCGCGCCGCCATAGACGCAGAACGGCGTCGAACTGAGGCTGTGGCCAAACAGTCGGCTGCGGACCTCGACCAAAGGCAGCACACCGGCGATCGCACCGCCGGCGCGCGCGACCAGATGATGACAGCGATGGCCGAAGACACGTTCGATCACGTCGGCCCATTCGGCGCGGTGAAAGTGCGTGCCCTGCGGCTGCGCCAGCACGAAGCTGTTCCATTCGGCGCGATCGATCGGCGCGGGTGAGGAGATCGTCAATTCCATGCGTGGCTTCTGTAGCGTGTGGCTGGAATCGATTTATCGTCAGCTGCAAGGAAAACACGATCCATGCGATCCCAGGCAAAGTCCCGCAACAGCCGACGCAATCGTGGCGTGGTCTTGTCGAGGTTCAGATAATGCCGCGTCCGCGCCTTCCAACCGGCTCCGTCCTGACGCGGCTGCTCCGGGTCGTACTCCCACGGGTGCGTGTAGAACACCACCGGCTGGTGTTCCAGCCGATTGACCCGGGCGAAGGCCCAGCGCGACGCCGCGTAGGGATAGAAACGGAAAAAACCGCCGCCGATCGGCAGGTTGCGGCCACCCAGCCGAACGGTCGTCATCGGGATTTCCAGCAGACCGGAGGCACGATCGAGGAATGGAAACCGCGGCGCATCCGGAATGCCATACAGGTCGTGGCGCACCGGATAGATGCTGGAACTGTAGCGATAACCGGCCGCCGCAATCTCGGCCAGGGCCCAGAGGTTGCCGCGCGTGACCGAAAAGCTGGGTGCGCGATAGCCGAGCACGGCCACGCCGCCCAGGTCTTCCAGCAGCTTCTTGCTGTCGCCGAGATCCGCTTGCAGCGCCCGCCGATCGAACTGCGTGATGCGCACGTGCTCGCAGCCGTGGCTCGCGAGTTCATGTCCGGCCGCGGTAATGCGCCGGATCAGGGCCGGATGGCGCCTGGCGACCCAGGCCAGCGTGAAAAACGTCGCCTGGCAGCCAACCTGGGCGAACAAGTCGAGCAGCAGCTCGGTATTGGCCTCGACGCGGCGATCCAACGAATCCCAGGCGGCACGGGGAATGTGCGACTCGAACGCCGAGACGTGGAAGTAATCCTCCACGTCCACGGTCATCGCGTTGCGGACCGGCGGCTCGGTCACGTCAGATCGCGCCGGCCGAAGATTCAGGAGCGAAGCAGGAAAAATGCCGCCGTCGCACAGATCGACAGCACGGCAACGCCGGCCAACAGCACGGCGAGCCAGAGCATCTGCTTCGACCCCTGCAGCGCGGGGCCGGGCATCGCTGACGGAGGGGGCTGCCGGTAGGAAGGGGCGGTTTCATCGATACGCAATTCCAGACGCCGGCTAATACTATCAACCGCCCGTTGCATCGCACCGAGACGCTGCTCGAGTTTGCCTAATTCTACAGAGTCGCCTGGCGCCACCGGTGCGGCGGCCGCGGCACCGGTTATCGCGGCCGCCGGTCGTCGCGGGGGCGTTTCCGCCGGTTCCTCATCGCCAGAGTGGTCATCGTCGGCTTCACCTCGTTCCAGTTCGATCTCGGTGACGACGTTCGCCAGCAGATCCGGATCGATTTCATGCCGCTCGTCGAGAAAGCAATTCAGCAGCAGTCGATCCATCAAGGTATTGATGCGCCGTGGCACGCCGCGCGTAAAGGCATGGACGCCGGCGTACACGTCGTCGTGGATCTTCGGATCGCTGTGCCAGCCGACGGTCTGCAAGCGATGTGTCACATAGTCCCGCGTTTCGACGTCGTTCAGTGGCCGCAGGTGATAGGCGGCGATCACGCGCTGCCGCAGTTGTTCCAGCCCGGGGGATCGCATTGTTGACCGAAATTCACGCTGGCCAAGCAGGAAGCTTTGCGCCAGCGGCTGGCCGTTGTGGTCGAAGTTCGACAGCATCCGCAGCTCTTCGAGCGAACTGCGCGGCAGGTTCTGGGCCTCGTCGACCACCAGCAGCACGCGCCGCCCCTCTTCCATCGAGGCGCGGAAGAACAGCTCCAGGTTCTTCAGCAACTGCGCCTTGGACTGTCCTTCGAACGGCAAATCGAAGGCACTGGCGATCAGTTGCAGCAGGTCATGCTCCTGCAGATTGGTCGAAACGATTTTCGCCGCGGCGATGCCCTTGCCCGCGATTTCCTTGAACAGCGTGTTGACCAGCATCGTCTTGCCGGTGCCGACATCACCGGTGACGACAATGAACCCCTGGCCGAGCTGCAAGCCGTAGCGCAGATAGGCCATGGCGCGCTGGTGGCCGGTGCTGCGATAGAAAAATCTCGGGTCCGGATTGAGCTGGAACGGCTTCGCCTGCAACCCATAAAAGGCTTCGTACATGCGGATCTGCTAGAAAAGGTAGGTCAGTGTGCCGGTCACGGCATTCTCGACATAGTCACGGCGGACGTCGTCGCTGATCCGGCGGTAATACCGATAACTGAGGCTGCCGCTCAGGCTGCGGCCAAAGCGATACGACAGACTCGGCGACACGTGCAGCAGATAATCGCCATCGGCCCGATCGGAGAATTCACTGTGCTGTGCCGACACGTCGAGCCTGGTCGTTACCGCGCGTGAGACATTGTGCGACCAGGTCGCGGTTGCTCCCGTCACCACGTCCTGGATCAGCGAGGTTTCGCGTTCCCGATCGTTGCGGTAGGCGGACAAGGAAAACGTGTCGCGCTTCCGGTTGTACGACAACGAGGCGTTCCAGCGGCGGCTGAGGAAGACCTCATCGGTCAAGGTCGGCAGATCGATCGGCAGCAGGATCGCGACACCACGCAGCGGATCGAAGATCGGATTGCCGAACTGGTCGAGCACCGGCACCAGCACCGTCTGCTGCAGGATGCCGAGGTAGGTCTGGTAATCCTCGCCGTATTGGACCGATACCGCCACCCGCCGGCGCTGGTGGGACACATTCAACGAATAATTGCGGCCATAGGCCCGTTCCCCGATCGATGCCGACACCGTCGTGCGCCGGCTCGGCGCCCAGGTCAAACCTCCGGACCAGATGGTCTTGGCACCGGTCGGACGACTGCTCTGAAACGAATTGACCTCCCGGCCGGCGGAACCATTCAGCCGCACGCGATCGGTCAGTGCCAATGAGATTTGCGCGGTCGCCATCTCGAAATTGCGGTTGCGCCCGAACCGATTCGCTTCGTTGCGCTGGTAGGAATAGTTCAGAGACCAGGACAGCCAGGTGAAATCGCTGCCGCTCGACAGCGACACATTCGCATCTTGCCCGCCCTGATCGCCGGTTTGCCGGCCGTGGACAAAGGAGCGGCTGTAGCCATAGCCCGCGTCGAGGATGGCGAAACTGCCGAATTGATGGCGATACGAGGGCCGCGCGCGGAAGTACGCGACATCGGTCTGATTCCGGCTGATATTCAGATTGGTATTGCCATACGGCAGTTCGTTGTCCAGCAACGCCTGATAGGCTCCGGCACCCATATCGAGCGACAGATGCCCCGGAATCAACTGCGTCGTCGATGACAGTTGCAGTTGATGATTGACCCGGCTGCGGTCGATGTCATCCAGAAATGCCACGCCTTGCAGGTTGTAATCGAGATTGGCCGAGAGCCGCGCGCCCTCGCCTCTGACCGAGATACCCGGCGTCACCTGCATGATGATCGATTCGTTGTTGGCGGCTCCGGCCTGGAGGCCGACGTTATCGGTATAGGTCCCGCCAATCGTCACGCGCGGCTGCACTTGCCAATCGGCGGCATGCACCACGCCGCTGGCGAGCAGCGTCGCGAATACGGACAAAGCGAGCCTGGAGTCAGACATGACGATACGTCGTCCCGATTTCATTCGCGGTTTGCCGCGGCCGGCGCCGGGGGCGTCCCGTAGCCATAGCCGTAACCATAGCCATATTGGTAGTAGTAACCGTGTCCCTGCGGCACTTCACGGGTCTTGTTCAACACCATGCCCGTGACCCGCGTCGGCTCCAGCATCTGCAACGCATGCTTGATCGTCGCCCGTGGCGTGCGCCACGCCTCGACGACCATGACGATCTGACCAATGAATGGCGCCAGCGCCGCTGCGCCTGACGTCGCGAGCACCGGCGGGCAATCGAAAATGACAATTCGATCCGGATACCGCCGGGCAAATTCCATCGTCAGCGCTTGCATGGCATCACTCGCCAACCGCTCGGACACCGCTTCACGCACGGTGCCGGACGGAATCATCGACAATTTCGCCAGGTTCGTCCGCAGAATGACTTCCGGCACCGTCGCATAACCGGCCAGCACATCGAACAGCCCAATCTTGCCATGCGCACCGAACAGGCGGGTCAGGTCCGACTTGGCGATATCGGTATCGACCAGCAGCACGCGCCGGTCGATCTCCATCGCCAGACTGAGCGCGAGGTTGGTGCTGGTAAACGTCTTGCCTTCACCCGGCACCGAACTGGTCACCATGATGAGGTTCTGCGGCGGACCAGGATGATGCTGATTGGTCACGATATTGCCGAGCAGCCGCCGCTTGATGTGTTGAAACTCCTCGGCCATCTGACTGTAGGTGTCGCCTGGACGCAGACAGTTCCTCGCCACGAGGCGATCGATGTCGATCCAGAGGTCCACTTCGTTCGGCTCGCGCATCATGCCGGCAAGGCCGGCATCAGTGCGCACGCCCCCAGGGGACGGCGCCGGCGCGGCTGCTGCAATCGCCACGGGATCGGCTTCGCGGATGGGGATATCGGCGTGTTCGGGTTCACGGCTCGGCACTGGCGGCGCCGATTGCCGTTCCGCGACCGCTGCTTTGGGCGCAGGCGGTGGTGCCGATGGCGCCGCCGGCTCTCCGCTCAGCTTGCGCATCGCTCGTTCTATCGTGCTCAACATTGCCTCACCCGAAGATATTGCTGACGTAGGAATGGAGGTTGACGTTCGCCATCTGCATCGCGATCAGTACTCCATACGCGGCCGTCAGTCCCAGTATGCCTACGCTGAAGGCCGCCAGTTCCATCACGCGCTGATGGCGATATTGCGGACCGGACAGCAACGAAACCTGACCGACGATCGGCACGTTGACCAGTGATTTCAGCTCATTCCCGGAGAAAATTCGTGGATTGATTTGCGACAGCAGAAATGCCAACACCGCGCCAACGCCCAGGCTCGCCGCGAACACCACGCTGACCAGCAGGATCCGATTGGGTTTGGTCGGAACCAAAGGTTGCCGGGCCGGCTCGATGATCCGAATCTGGACATCATCGGCGGCTTGGCTGACCTGCTGACCCAGGCGTGCCTGTTCGCGCCGGGCGACCAGCTGATCGTATTGACTCTTCTGGATGTCGTAGTCGCGGTTCAGTCGCGCCAGTTCCGCTTCGACCTCGGGCACCGTATCAACCAGTTTTCCCAGTTCGGCGACGCGTTTCTCGTACTCACCGACGCGCGTCCGCAGCGACGCGATCTGGGCCTCGCTCTCCACGAGCGCCAACTGCATCTGCGCCTGATAGGCATTGCCGCTGTCCATCGGACCCATGGCCGCGCGCTGCTCCGCGGCCGCTGCGACTTCGACCTCGCGGCGGCTTTGCAGATCCTCCAGGGACTTGCGGATATTGATGACATCGGGATGGCGGTCGGTATAGGTCACCAGCAGTTCGTCGAGCCGAGACTGCATCGACTGCATGCGCGCATCGATCGCCGCCAACGCCGGGCTGGTCAGGAACGGATCCGCGAAGGTCGGATCGACCTCGCTGCCGCCCTTAAGCTGATTCGCCAGTTCGCTGCCACGGTTGACCGCTTCACTAAGCAGCAATTTAG
>JADLEV010000093.1 GCA_020845935.1 Gammaproteobacteria bacterium | reverse complement strand
GGCCGCGCTCCCAGCAGGCTACGCCAGCAGCTGGTGCAGCACGTTACCGTGGACGTCGGTGAGACGGAAATCCCGGCCCTGGAAACGGAACGTGAGCTTTTTGTGGTCGAGTCCGAGCAGGTGGAGGATCGTGGCGTGCAGGTCATGGACGTGGGCGCGGTCCTGCACCGGATTGAAGCCGAGTTCGTCGGTGCGGCCGACGATCGCACCGGCCTTGGTCCCGCCGCCGGCAAACCACATCGTGAACGCGTCGATGTGGTGGTTGCGGCCGGTGGTGTCGCGGTTCTCGCCCATGGGGGTGCGGCCGAACTCGCCGCCCCAGACCACGAGCGTGTCCTTCAACAAGCCGCGGGCCTTCAGATCCTGCACCAGCGCGGCCTGCCCCTGGTCGACCTCGCGGCACACCTTCTCGAAGTCGCTCTGGAGGTTCTCGCCGGGACCGCCGTGGCTGTCCCAGTTGGCGTGATACAACTGGATGAAGCGCGAACCGCGCTCGACGAGCCGGCGCGCGAGCAGGCAGTTGCGGGCAAATGACGGCTGGTCGTTCTCGATGCCGTAGAGTTTGAGCGTCGCCTCGCTCTCGCTGCGGAGGTCGATCAGTTCCGGCGCGCTGGACTGCATGCGCGACGCCATCTCGTAGGCGGCGATGCGGGTGTGGATCTCGGCGTCGCCGGTCTCGACCGCCCGTTTGAGGTTGAGGTCGCGGATGGCGTCAATCGCCTGGCGCTGTCGTGTGGCGGAGATGCCGTCGGGATTCTTCAGGTTGAGGATCGGGTCGCCATTGCCGCGCAGTGGCACGCCCTGGAAGGTGGTCGGGAGAAAGCCGCTGCCCCAGTTGACGGCGCCGCCGCGCGGGCCGCGCGGGCCGGACTGAAGCACGACGAAACCGGGGAGATCCTGCGACTCACTGCCGAGGCCGTAGGTGATCCATGAGCCCATGCTCGGCCGGCCGAACTGCCCGGAGCCGGTGTTCATGAAGAGCTTCGCCGGGGCATGATTGAAGAGGTCCGCGGCGCAGGAATGAACCAGCGTGATGTCGTCGACGATTTTCGCGGTGTGCGGGAACAGGTCCGAGACCCAGGCGCCGCTCTGGCCGTGCTGGCGAAACTCGCGGCGCGTGCCGAGCAGCTTGGTGCCGTGACTCGAATCCATGAACGCGAACCGCTTGCCCTCGATCAACGAGGGTGGGATCGGCTGGCCGTTCAGTTCGACGAGCTTCGGCTTGTAGTCGAAGAGCTCGAGCTGGCTGGGCCCGCCGGCCATGAAAAGGTAGATGATGTTCTTCGCCCGCGGCGCGAAGTGGCCCGCGCGCGGCGCCATCGGATTCGGCAGGGCGGGCAGTCCAGAGTTGGCCTCCGCGCCAAAGGCGCGCCGACCGTTGAGCATCGACGCGAGCGCGATGCCGCCGAGCCCGAGCGCACAGCGGCTGAAGAAGTGCCGGCGGGTCTGGGCGGCGAGAAGAGAGGCGGGATCGGACGGAAAGGGATTCATCAAAAGAGAGCGGTGCCCAAAGGGGATGGTTTCACCTGGGAGCGCGGACGTCCCCGTCCGCCGTTCGAGCGGATGCGGACGGGGACGTCCGCGCT
>JADLEV010000004.1 GCA_020845935.1 Gammaproteobacteria bacterium | reverse complement strand
GTCGCGACCTACGATCTGAAACCGGAGATGAGCGCGTTCGAGGTCACGGCGAAGCTGGTCGCGGCGATTCGCAGTCGAAGCTACGACACGCTGATCTGCAACTATGCGAATGCCGACATGGTCGGCCATACCGGCGTTTTCACCGCCGCGGTTCGCGCCATCGAGGCGGTGGATCAGTGCCTTGGCGACATCGTCGCCGCCTGCCGCGAGACCGGCACCGATTTGCTGATCACGGCCGATCACGGCAATGCCGAACAGATGCGCCAGCCGGGCGAGCTACCGGGCGCGACGCAACCGCACACCGCGCACACCAACAACCTCGTCCCGTTGCTCTATGTCGGCCGTCCGGTGCGCCTCGCTCGGGCCGAAGGCAGCCTGATCGATCTCGCGCCGACGATGTTGCATTTGCTGGGACTCGACATTCCCGCCGAGATGACCGGCCAGCCTATCTTCAGGCTGCTGGCGGCGAATCAGATCACCGCCGCGGCCGGCACCGCGGCCGTTGGATGATTGACCGATGAACCGTCACACGCTGCTGTTGCTCGCTATTGGCACGCTCGGCATCACGACCGCATTCGCGCAAACAGCCATGGAGCCGGCGCCGGATGATGCCGCGACCGTCACCGCCCCGATCGAGCCGGAATCGCTGCCGCTCGACGAGTTGCGGCTGTTTACCGAAGTGCTGCATCGCATCAAGCGCGATTACGTCGAACCGATCGATGACCGCACGCTGCTGGAGCACGCGATCCGCGGCATGCTGGCCGGACTCGACCCGCACTCAAGCTACCTCAATGCCGATGACTATGCCGGCTTGCAGGAGGGAACCACCGGCGAGTTCGGCGGGCTTGGCATCGAGGTCAGCATGGAGGATGGCTACATTCGGGTGATCGCGCCGATCGACGACACACCAGCGGCGCGCGCCGGGGTCCAGGCCGGCGATCTGATCATCCGTCTCGACGAGACGCCGGTGAAGGGACTGTCGCTCAATGACGCGATCGAGCGGATGCGCGGCGCTCCCGGTTCCGAGATCGAGCTGACCATTTCCCGCGAAGGCGTCGATACGCCGCTGACCCTGCGCATCGTGCGGGACATCGTCCGCGTGGCCAGCGTGCGCGGTCGCTTGCTGGAGCCCGGCTATGGCTACCTGCGCATCGCCACGTTCCAGGCGCGCACCGGCAGCGATCTGCGCGATCACCTGCTGCGGCTGCAGGGCGAAGGCGGCGGTCTGTATGGCGTGATCCTCGATCTGCGCAACAATCCGGGCGGAGTGCTCGGTGCGGCGGTCGAAGTCGCGGACGCCTTTCTCGAACGTGGCGAAATCGTTCACACCGGTGGCCGCGCCGCGGATTCGTCGGTGCCGTTCAATGCCAAGCCGCCGGATCTGCTGAAAGGCGCGCCGCTGATCGTGCTGGTCAACGAAGGTTCCGCGTCCGCATCGGAAATCGTTGCGGGGGCGTTGCAGGATCGAAAGCGCGCGGTGATCGTTGGCCGCAAGACCTTCGGCAAGGGCTCGGTGCAAACGATTCTGCCCATCTCGAACGAATCCGCGCTCAAGCTGACCACGGCGTTGTACTTCACGCCAGCGGGCCGTTCGATTCAGGCCGAAGGCATCAAGCCCGACATCGTCATCGACAAGCTGCGCGTCGCCGCGCAGGAAGCATCACCCACCGAGGTGAAGGAAGCCGACCTCGCCCGCCATCTCGATAATACGACCGTGCCGTCGCCGCCGGCCGCGACCGCTGAGCCGCCGGCCAACACCGTGCTCGCCAAGGACGACTTCGAACTGTTCGAGGCGTTGAATCTGTTGAAGGCCATGGCGCTGATGCAGCATCGGGCGAACGCCGAGGCGGAGTAGAAATTCTTATGAGCGCTGCACAGGTCCTTGCTGGACTTGTGCAGCGTCGGCTGGTCCGGCACCTGTCCGTACCAGCCTCCGCCGCATCAGGCACTGAGGTGCTCGATGCGCGGAAGCCCGGTCATTGTTGCGGCGCTGCCTCAATCACCCAAGACCGAGCCGGCGATCACCGCCAGCCCCAACCCACCGAGCAGCCAGACGCTGAACGGCGCCGTACCCAATGCGCCATCGCCGCCGGCCATGCCGAGCAGCACCGTCGCGCCAAGCAACAGGCCGACACCGAGGATCGTCAGTGCCAGGCGACGATGCAGCCGCCGGATTTCGGTGCGCAAGGCGGCCTGCTGCGCGTCATGCGTCTCGACCCGCAACTGACCGGCATTGAGGCGATCGAGCGTGGCAAGGGCGAGGCCGGGCAGTTCCGGCAGCCGGTTGGCGAACACCTGCGCATTGATCTTCAATGACTTCAGCAGCGGCTTGAGGCCAACTCGCTCGTGCAGCCAGCGCTCCAGCGATGGCCGCGCCGCACCCCAGAGATCGAGGTCCGGGTGCAACTCGCGGCCGATGCCTTCGACGTTGACCAGCGTTTTCTGCAACAGCACCAGTTGCGGCAGGATCGCGACGTGGAACCGCTGCGCGGTATGCAGCAGGCGCAGCAGCAAGCGGCCGACCGAGACCTCCTTGATGGGCCGATCGAACATCGGTTCGCAGACGGTACGGATCGCGAACTCCAGCTCATCGACGCGGGTTTCCGGCGGCACCCAGCCCGATTCGACGTGCAGCTCCGCGACGCGCCGGTAGTCGCGATCCAGCAGTGCGGTGAAGTTCTGCGCGAGGTAGCGCTGATCAAACTCGCTGAGCGACCCCATGATGCCGAAATCGACCACGACGAAACAGGCCGGATCACCGCTCGCGGCAGGCGGCCGGACGAACAGATTGCCCGGGTGCATGTCGGCGTGGAAGAAGTGATCGCGAAACACCTGGGTGAAAAAGATATCGACGCCGGCCGCCGCGAGTTCCGGCAGGTCGACACCGGCGGCGCGCAACTGCTCGACCTGGCTCACCGGAATACCGTCGATCCGTTCCATCACCAGAATGTCGCGGCGGGTCAGGTCCCAGACGATCTCCGGCACATAGATCCGCTTGCTGTCGCGAAAGTTGCGTTTCAATTGCGAGGCGTTGGCCGCCTCGCGTTGCAGATCGAGTTCGTCGAGGATGGTCTTCTCGAACTCACCGACCACACGACTCGGCTTCAACCGCCGGCCATCCTCGGAGTAGCGCTCCGCCAGCGCCGCGAGCGTGTACCTCAATGCGATGTCGCGCTGGATGACGCGGCGGATGTTCGGCCGCACCACCTTGATGACGACCCGCGCGCCATCCTGCAGGGTCGCGCCGTGCACCTGGGCGATCGATGCCGAGGCGAGCGGCTGCTCGTCGAACTCGAGGAAATGCCGCGCGATCGGCTGACCGAGCGCACGTTCGATGATCGCGCGCGCCTCGCTGCCGGGAAACGGCGGCACGCGGTCCTGCAGCTTGGAGAGTTCCTCGGCGATGTCCTCCGGCAGCAGGTCGCGCCGGGTCGAGAGGATCTGGCCGAACTTGACGAAGATCGGGCCGAGTTCCTCGAGCACGGCGCGGATCCTCTCGGCGCGTGGCCCGTACCGGCGCTGCCGCCAGTTCCACGGCAGCAGATAGCGCAGAAAACTCACCGAGCGCAGCAGCGGCGTCGCGAACAGCAGTTCGTCGAAGCCGTGTCGAATCAGGATCCGCTGAATCGCCCAGACGCGAAAGAACTGGCCCGGGCCGATCATCGCTAACGGCCGTGTCGTTGCAGCAGCCGTTGCACACGTGCCGCGACGGCATCGACCTCTTGCGCCAGACGATCAATCGCGGCGCCGCTCGCGGCGATCCGCTCCGGCTCCGGGACCAACCGTGCTTCCTCGTGCAGATATTCGCTGGCATTGAGTCGCACGGTGTCGATGGTCGCTTCGGTCCAGGCCGCGACCCCGCGTGCGGCGCGCGCGAGCTGGCGCGCCGGGACATCGCCGAGCAGCGTTGCCAGCCACTCTTCCCAATCGAATTCGAGCTGCCGCAACCAGTTTTGCCAGGCCGTCGCGGTAGCGAGATTGCCCTGGATGGCGACGGCATCCTGCGTCGCGGCGGTGGCCGTCGTCTCCCGTTCGCGCCACAGCCGGGCGAACGCCGCCGGTGTGCCGCTGAGCCGCACCTGCGGCTCGCGATCGAGCTGGCGGTGCAGCGCGAGCCGCGGTCCGGTCACCGTGACGAACAGTTGCAGATCGATGCCGTGCAGTTGCAGCGCCACCGCCGAACCATCCAGCGTGGCCAGACCGGCGCGTGCCGCCTCGTCGCGATTGACGACGTCCTGCAACAGGACTTCGGCCAGCGCCAGCGCCGCCGCCGGCGGTTGCCTCATGGCCTGTAACCCCGATGCAGCGCGACGATGCCGCCGGAAAAATTGAAGTAATCACAGCGATCGAAGCCGGCCGCGCGCATCATGCCCAGCAGCGTCTCCTGATCCGGATGGCGGCGGATCGATTCGGCCAGGTATTGGTAGCTCGGCGCATCGCCGGCTACCCAGGCACCGAGCCGTGGCAACATCGAGAACGAGTAACGGTCGTACAGCCGCGCCAGCAGCGGCAACACCACGCGCGAGAATTCGAGCACGATGAAGCGGCCGCCCGGCCGCAACACGCGGCAGCAGGAACGCAGCGCCGCCTCCTTGTCGGTGACGTTGCGCAGACCGAACGCGATGATGCCGGCATCGAAACTTTGGTCAGCGAACGGCAAGGCCTCGGCGTTGCCCTGGACGATGGCGACGTTGCCGGCGATGCCGGCGTCGAGCAGTCGATCGCGGCCGACCGCCAGCATGCTGCCGTTGATGTCGCTCAAGGTGACGCAGCCGGACGGCCCGACCCGCCGCGCCAGCAGCCGCGTCAGATCACCCGTGCCGCCGGCGACGTCGAGAATGCGCTCGCCAGGACGCGCGTGCAGCGCGCCCACCGCCAGCCGCTTCCACAGCCGATGCACGCCGAGCGACATCAGATCGTTCATCAAATCGTAACGTGTCGCGACCGAGGCGAACACGTCGCGCACGCGCCGGGTCTTTTCCTCCGGCGACACCTGCTGAAAACCGAAATCGACCGCGGCCTTCGGCTCGGCCGCGGCATCACGCTCGGCGTTCATGACCGGCTTCCTTGAGCGCAGTGAGATAGCGTTGCCACAGTTCGTCGTGATTGACGCCGAGCTGGTACAGATAGTCCCAGGAGTAGAGTCCGGAATCGTGGCCGTCGTCGAACACGAGCTTGACCGCGTAATGACCGACCGGCTCGATTGCGCTGATGTTGACCTGCTCCTTGCCGAGTTGCAGCACCTCCTGTCCCGCGCCGTGACCACGCACCTCGGCCGATGGCGAATAGACGCGCAGATACTCGCAGGGCAGCGTGAAGCTCGTGCCATCGTCGAAGCTGAGCAGCAGTTGCCGCGATTTGGCGTGCAGGCGGATTTCGGTCGGAGTCGGCATGGCGTTACAGGATATCGCGCGCGAGGTCCTGGTCGCGCAGCAGATCGCCAAGGTGGCGATCGACGTAATCGGCATCGATCACGATGCTCTGTCCGGCCAGGTCCGGGGCGGTGAATGATACCGCTTCCAGCAAACGCTCCAACACGGTGTAGAGCCGGCGTGCGCCGATGTTTTCATTGCTCTGATTGACCCGCCAGGCAACCTCGGCGATGCGGCGCACGCCCTCGGCGGTGAATTGCAGTTGCACGCCCTCGGTCGCCAGCAGCGCCTGATACTGCCGCGTCAGCGACGCGTCCGGTTCGGTCAGGATGCGTACGAAGTCCTCGGTGCCGAGCGCAGTCAGTTCGACCCGGTTGGCGAGCCGGCCCTGCAACTCCGGGATGAGGTCGGACGGCTTCGCCAGGTGGAATGCGCCGGAGGCGATGAACAGGATGTGATCGGTCTTGACCATGCCGTACTTGGTCGTCACGGTGCAGCCTTCGACCAGCGGCAGCAGATCGCGCTGCACGCCCTCGCGCGAGACATCGGCGCCGGTCATCTCGGAACGGCGGGCAACCTTGTCGATCTCGTCGATGAAGACGATGCCGTTCTGCTCCACCGCGTCCAGCGCGCGGGCACGAATGTCGTCCTCGTTGATCAACTTCGCCGCTTCGGCCTCGGTCAGCAGCTTCAGTGCCTTGCGGATCTTCACCCGCCGCATGGTCTTGCGATTACTGCCGAGGTTCTGAAACATGCTGCGCAGTTGCGAGGTCATCTCCTCCATGCCGGGCGGCGCCATGATCTCGACGCCGACATGCGCCGCTTCGAGTTCGATTTCGATCTCGCGCTCGTCGAGCTTGCCTTCGCGCAGCATCTTGCGGAAGCGCTGCCGCGTCTCGGAGCTGTCGCCGGCCGGTTCCTCGTCGCCGCCCAGCCGTGCCGGCGTCAGCAGGGTATCGAGGATCCGTTCCTCGCAGGCGTCCCGCGCCTCGCCGTCGACCAGTTCCATCGCCAGCTCGCGGGACTGCTTGACGGCGACATCGACCAGGTCGCGGATGATCGACTCGACATCGCGGCCGACATAGCCGACCTCGGTGAACTTGGTGGCCTCGACCTTGATGAACGGCGCATCCGCCAGCTTGGCGAGCCGCCGCGCGATCTCGGTCTTGCCGACACCGGTCGGCCCGATCATCAGGATGTTCTTCGGCGTGATCTCGTTGCGCAGATCCGGCGCCACCTGGGTCCGCCGCCAGCGGTTGCGCAAAGCGATCGCCACCGCACGCTTGGCGGCGTCCTGGCCAATGATGTGCTTGTCGAGCTGTGCAACGATCTGCTGCGGGCTCAGTGCGGTCATTGTCTGCTGGTTCATAGCTCTTCGATCACCAGCGCATGATTGGTGTAGATGCAGATGTCGGCGGCGATGCCGAGCGAGGCTTCGACGATCGCGCGCGCCGACAGCGTCGAATGCGCGACCAGGGCGCGCGCCGCGGCACGGGCATATTGCCCGCCGGAGCCGATCGCCATCACCGCGTCTTCCGGCTCGATCACGTCACCATTGCCGGAGATGATCAGCGAGTGCTTCAGGTCGGCGACCGCCAGCAGCGCTTCCAGCCGGCGCAGGCTGCGGTCGGTGCGCCAATCCTTGGCGAGTTCCACCGCGGCCCGCGCCAGATTGCCCTGGTGCGCTTCGAGCTTCGCCTCGAATCGTTCGAACAGCGTGAAGGCATCGGCGGTGCCGCCGGCAAAACCGGCGACGATGCGACCGGCATAGAGGCTGCGCACCTTGCGGGCGTTGCCCTTGAGTACCGTATCGCCGCGCGTCACCTGGCCGTCGCCGCCAATGGCGACGCGACCGTCGCGTCGGACCGAAAGAATCGTCGTGCCGTGAAACTGCGTCATGGAAGAGTCGACTGCCAGCGCTGGCTGAAAACGGAGCGGCGCATTGTACCCCATCAGCCGCCGGACCGACGGCGCGCCCGTGGATGAGCGGCGTCGTAGACCCGGGCGAGGTGCTGGAAATCGAGCTGCGTATAGACCTGGGTCGTGCGAATGCTGGCGTGGCCGAGCAGTTCCTGCACCGCGCGCAGATCGCCGGACGATTCGAGCACATGGGTTGCGAACGAATGCCGCAGCATGTGCGGATGCACGTGGCGGCCGAGTCCGCTGCGCAGCGCCCAGCGCCGCAAGCGGCGCTGCACCGTGCCGATGCCAAGCCGTGTGCCGCGCTGCGTGACGAACAGCGCCGCCTGAGCCGTGAGAGGCACCTCGGCACGCCGCGCCAGCCACTGCCGCAGCGCCGTGAGCGCCAGGCGGCCGATTGGCACCTGCCGTTCCTTGCGCCCCTTGCCCAGCACCTTCGCCATCGCGCTCGCCAGATCGACATCGCTGAGGTCCAGTCGCACCAGTTCGGCGACCCGCAGGCCGCTCGAATAGAGCAGTTCCCACATCGCCCAATCGCGATATTCCAGCCAGCTCACCGGCTCGATCGAGAGCAGTTGCGCGGTCTCGTCCACATTCAGCACCGCCGGCAGCGTGCGCGGCGCCTTCGGTGCGCGGATGCCAAGCGCGGGATTGACATCGATCTCGCGGTGTTCCAGCAGAAAGCGGAAGAACGCCCGCACCGCGCTCAGCGTGCGAGCGATGCTGCGACCCCCGACCCCCTGGTGATGGCGCCAGGCGACGAACCGCCGCAACTGGTGGCCATCGAGTGCGGCCCAGCCGGCCAGGCCCTGCTCCCGGCAGAATCCCAGCAGCAAGTCGAGATCGCGGGCATAGGCGGCTCGCGTATGCAGGGAACCCTGCGTCCGCTGCGCCAGAAATCGCGCTACGGCAGGATCCACCACTGCCGCTGTCAGCGCTTCTTGCCCGCGGCGATCCATGGCTCGATGATCAGCGCGGCGATTTCGGCGAGGAACAGCAGCATTTCGGTGCCCATGTCCGGATCGAAGCGGACCGGGTCGTTGCTGCGGATGCCGAGCAGTCCGTCCCAGTGTCTGCCGCGCAATGGCAACACGACCGCCGAACCCTGAAATTCCTCGCTGTCGAACAGCGCGGCGCCCTGCATCCGGTTCAGCCGCCCGCACAGCGGATGCGCCGCGTCGATCATCGAGGCGAACGGGCCGCGCCGGCTCGATTGGCGACCGGCAAATTCGGCAGTGCGCGGCGCATCGATGTAACCGGGCTCGGCGAACAGCCAGATGGCGACGCTGTCGGCGCGAAATCCTGACCGCAATCGATCGCGCAGCGTCTTGAACACCGCCTGCGGCCCCGACTGGCGCAACAGTTCCAGCGCCAGTTCATGAATCCGACTGTTCAGGCTTTCGTTCGCCTGGGCGCGATGCACCAGATCCTGCAATTGCTGTTGCAGTTTGCGGTTGTCGGTTCGCAGTGCCGACAATTGCCGCTCCACCAGCGATATCGCGTCACCGGGGGAATGCGGACTCGAAAGGTCCCGGACCAGGTCCGGAAATCGATTGAAGAAATCGGGGTGCGCGCGCAGGTAGTCGGCGAACTGCCGCTCCAGCGCCGGATCGTCGTCGGCCACAGGCTTGCCGGTCCGTGTCATGGTTCTATCTCCCCTGCGAATACCGTCACCGCCGGTCCGGTCATCCAGACGTTCGTCGACGCACCGGCCCATTCGATGCACAACTCGCCACCAGGCAACTCGACCGCGACCGGCGATTGCAGTTGACCGTGGGCGATGCCAAGCACCGCGGCGGCACAGGCACCGGAGCCGCAGGCCGGCGTCTCGCCGACGCCGCGTTCGAACACGCGCAACCGGATCCGATGCGGCGACACGATCTGCATGAAGCCGACATTGACCCGCTCCGGGAAGGTCGGATGACACTCGATTGCGGCGCCCAGAGTAGCGACCGGTGCCGTCGCCGTATCGGCGACGACCAGCACCGCGTGTGGATTGCCGAGCGACACGGCACCGAACTCGACTTCGGTGCCGAGCACCTCGAGCCGATAGGTTGCCGCTGGCGTTGCCACGCGCAATGGAATCGCGTCAGGATCGAAACGGGGGACTCCCATCGCAACGCGGATCGCGCCGTCGGCTGTCGGCTCCGCGCGCACCATGCCCTGGCGCAGCCCGATCCGCAGTGGCAGATCCAGATCCGGCTGCCGATCGAGCAGATAACGCGCAACGCAACGCATGCCGTTGCCGCAATGCCCCGCTTCACTGCCATCGGCGTTGTAGATCCGACACCGCACGGTTTCGTCACCCGCGGCGGGTTCGAGCAGCAACAGCTGGTCGCAACCAATGCCCAGGCGTCGGTCGGCGAGCCGGCGGATTTGTGCCACCTCGAACGTGACCGGCTGATGCGTCGCGTCGATCACGATGAAGTCATTGCCAAGGCCCTGCATCTTGGTGAAGCGGATTGCCGTGGCGGTGGCATCCCCGTGCTGGCGCGCTGTGGTCACGGTCTCGACTCGCATCTATCTAGGGAAGGTCTGACCAAGTCCGTCCTGGACTCGTTCAGATTCGCCCGCTCCGGTACGGGCCCGCGCCATTATACCGACGCATCTTCGCCGAGACCCAGTTCCGGCAGCGGATTGCATGCGGCGACGCGTGCTTGCAGATCGCGCCAGCGCGCTTCGCTGGTGCGTTGTCGATCCGAGCACGGTGCGGGGCGTCCATGCAGGCGCATCAGCCGCACCTGCGCCGCGGGATTCGGCACGGCGGGAAGTGCGGCGATGACCTCGTGCACCGCGGTCCGGTTGTTGCAGATCAGCACCGCGTCACAGCCCGCCCGCAATGCGGCCAGCGCGCGCGCCACGTAACCGCCGATGCCCTGCGCACCGGCCATGCAGAGGTCGTCACTGAATACCGCACCGCCAAAG
>JADLEV010000003.1 GCA_020845935.1 Gammaproteobacteria bacterium | reverse complement strand
TGCCAGCGATCATCCTCATCGCCGGAGTAGCCGGAGCCGGGAATGCCGCATACGGTATTGTTGCGAAGCAGCTCTCCAAGCGCCGCATCCATGATCTGGTTCGATGTGCAATCCGCGAACGCGGGCCCAGAGAAGGCGGCGACCGCTGCGGCAGTAGCGATGAATTTCAGTGTTTTCATGGTGTTGTTCTCCGTGCGCGAGTGAGCATCGCGTGTGCTCAAGACTAGCCGAGATCGCGCCGCGCCGACAATGACCGCCCGCGACCGATGCAATTCGTTACAAGCGCACACGGCACGACCGGCTGCGGCGGCCCTACGCCACCCACTCCGGCCGCAGCGCCAGCACCAGCCCCAGCGCCAGCATCACCAGCCCGCTCACCAGCTTGAGCTGGCGGCCGGTGCGTTCGGTCAGCTTGTTGCTGCCGAGCGCAATCACCGCGGTCGCCACCATCAGCGTGTCGTCGGTGATGTAGCCGGCGATGTACAGCAGCAGATAGCCGTGCCGCGCCGCAACCGAGAGTTCGTGCTGCGCCAGCACCGCCGTGTAGATCGCCGGCAGCCCGGCGGTGCAGAGGATTTCGATGAAATTGACGACCACCGCGAGCACGGCAACGCCGGCCAGTGCCGGCAGCAGCGAGCGCGCCTGCAGGATGTCACGCATCCGCTGGTACAGACCCGGTTTTGCCGCGGCGGGGATCGACAACGACACGCCGCGGCCGAAGGCGAAGTAATCCTTGACGTTGACGGCGCCGATGGCGATCGCCGCCAGCGCCAGCGTCCAGCGCACCGCGGCGGAAAACCCGACCAGCAGGAACACGTTCAGCCAGGCCGCCATGAAGGCGTAATAGACCGCACCGCTGGCGACGACAAAGGTACCCGCGATCCACGCCATGCGCCGGCGATCGCGCAGATGGATCAACAACGACAGCAGGAACAGCAGCACCCACATCGCGCAGGGATTGAAGCCGTCGAGCAGGCCAAGCGCCAGCGTGAACAGCGGCAAGCCGAAGCGCTCGGCGCTCAAGGTGCCGAACCAGCGGGTTTCGATGCTCTTGCTTTGCTGCGGTGCGCCATCGCCGACCGCGGCGCCGGACACACTGTGCGCGACCAGTGCAGCGAGCGCCGGTCCGGTGTCGGCGGCGGTGCCGAAGCCGACCAGCACCCGGCCATCGATGACGAAGGTCGGCACGCCCGGTGGCCAGATGCCGGCCGCGCGAGAGTGGCGTTCGAGATCGTCGCGGGCAGCGCGATCGGTATCGACCGGCCGGTAGACGATCGTCAGCCAGGGCCGCTCGGCACCGAATTGCGGCAGGTACGCCTTGGCGTCGGCACAATGCGGGCAGCCGTCGCGAACGAAGACTTCGAGCACCGCCGCACGCGTCGGTTGCGCCATGGCGGACTCGCCGCAGCACAGCACCAGCGTTGCGAGCAGCAGCCAGGCACGGTACCGCCAGCGCGAACCGGTACGGCGAAGTGAACCGCTGTAAGCCATGGCGCCGAGTATAGCGATTGACCCTGCTTCGCCCCTCGTGCGAGGCTCGCGGGCACCTTATTGCCACCGGAGGCTTCGCCGATGACCCAGGAACGTGCCGCGCTGGATGCGCTGCTGGATCGCTATCTTGACGCGCTGGCCAGCCAGGACCCCGGCAAGGTGCCGTGGACACCGGCGGCGCGCTGCTCGGAGAACAACGTGCAGCTCGCGATTGGCGACGGGCTCTGGGGCACCTGCATCGGCCTTGGCGGGTACCGTCTGCGGTTCGCCGATCCGGTCGCGGGTGCCGTGGGCTTTTTCGGTCAGGTCCGCGAACCGCTGGCGGAATCGCTGTTCGCGCTGCGGCTCAAGGTGACCGGCGGTCGGGTCGCCGAAGCCGAATGCATCGTGCTGCGGCTCGATGACGAAGGCTTCAAGCTGCCGCAGGCCGCGCCAATCGACAAACCAGTGCTACAAGAAATCGTGCCGCCGGAGCGACGCCGGCCGCGCGCGCGAATGCTCTCGATTGCCGATGGCTACTTAGACACGCTGCAATTGAACGACGGCGCATTGTTCACGCATTTTCATCCCGACTGCGACCGCATCGAGAACGGTTTTCAGACGACCAACAATCCCGACGCGACGGTCCTGCCCAATGCCCGGCTCGGCTGCGAGGAGCAGTTCCGGCTCGGCATCTATCGCTACGACGACCGGCTGCGCGATCGACGCTATCCGTTGATCGACGAGGAGCGCGGCCTGGTGCTCGCCGCCGGCTTCATCGATCATCGCGGCCGGCTCGGTCGCTATACGCTGACCGATGGCCGCGTCGTCGAGGCACCGATCCGCCGGCCGCACACATTCCATCTGCTCGAACTGTTCAAGATCGACGACGGGCTGATCCGCCAGGTCGAAGCGGTGTTTATCACCGTGCCGTATCACATGCCTGCGGCATGGTGAGCCGCCACGGCACGCCCGTTCCCGTGGCTCGGGGCCGGGCCTGCGGCGTAGTGCCGAGCGCGGCGAAGTTTTCCTCTTCCGATGCCGAGATGCCGGAATGGAAATCCGCGGCGCCGACGAAACCGAACCGAAACGGATTGATGCCGGCGCTCTGTTCGATTTCGAGGCCGCGCGCCTCAGCCATGCACGCCGAATTCCCTGCCGGCTGCTATCAGCGCATGCACGTTCTCGGCGCGGGCGTCGTCTATCGGGGCGCCGGTGGTGAGGACGTAGCCGCCGTCGCCGCCGCAGTCCCGGAGCAGATCCCGTACGTGCGTCCGGATCTCGTCCGGTGTGCTCGCGACCAGCATCGAGACCGGCACATTGCCACCGATGCAGGCCCAGCCGGTGAAGTGTTTCTTCACTTCGCGCAGATCGGTGCGATCGAAGACCCAAAACGTCTTGCCAGCCGGAATCTCCGGGTCGCGGATCAAATCGAGCCGCTGGTTGTAGCTGCCTTCGACGAACAGATACGGGATCACGCCCTGCTCGATCAGGCCGAGCACCACGGCCTTCAGCGTCGGCCAGTAGAACTTCTCGAAGTTCCGGCGCGACATGAAGGCGTCCGCGCCCTTGTGCAACGGCAGCATCACCAACGGGCAGCCGGAGGCGTTGGCCGAACGTACGCCGGCTTCGATCGCCAGCGGCACGAAGCGCTCCACCGCGGCGAGGACCTGTCGTGGCTGTCGATACAGGTCCAGCATGATGCCGCGCGTGCCGCGCATCGTGTCGCCAATGCAATCGAACGGGGCCTTGGTGAAACCGCCGACCAGGGTCGGCAAGCCGAGCGTCGCCGCCAGGCGTCCCGAGATCGCGGAGCTGGTCTGGATCCAGGCCATGGCCGCGTCGCCTGCTGCGAGCAGCCGCCGCAGCGTCTGCTGCATCGCCGGCAAGCCGAACGGCATGGCGAACAGGCCGGCGGAAGGAATCTCGAGTATGTCGGTGAGCGGCGCCATGGCACGAAACGGTTCCAGCGCGCCGAAGATGCGCGGCAGGAAGCAGCGCATGAAGAAGTCCGAGGGGTCATTGAGCAGATGATCGTATTCATCCGCCTTCATGTATTCGTCTTCGACGCACTGATAGGGCCGGTTCGCTGGGATGCCGTGGCCCGGCCAGTGATAGAGCTTGTAGTCCAGTGTTTCCAGCACGCCGCCGAGGCCGAACAGCATCGAGCTGGCGCCGAAGTCCGGCTGGAAATCGGTGTGATAGCGCAGCATCGCGGCGCTGAGCCTGGCGTGGTCGTACATCGCGTCCTGCAGCGTGATGCCGGCATAGACGAAGGGATAACACCCGGACATGGGACAGACCGGAATCCATTGCGGTCGCCGCAGCTCGAGCACGTCGATCAGGTTCTGTACCCGCTGCCGATAGCCCGCCGCCACCTCGTCGCTGGCGAACTGCACGCCGGCGGGCTGTTGCCAGCGCCGCAATCGTTCCTGCCGCTTCTGCTCCGGTGTCAAGGTCTGTTGCTGTGGCATTGCCAGAATCCCCCCGCTGTCGCGCCCGAGTTTACCACCGGCTCCTGCGCCGGCCTCCGGCGGTCGCGAGGGTCGTGCTAGCATGCCCGGGCCGTTCCTCAACCTGCGGGAGCGTGACGACATGATCGATGCGACGAGTGGCCGCCTGGCACTGTTGGGCTTGCTGGCATGGACCGGAACCGCGGTCGCGCAGCAGCCGCCTCCGACGCCGGAGCAACGTGCGCAAACGGCCGTCGAAACACGCCAGGCAATATTCAAGCTGATGAACCACAACATGGCTCCGATCGGCGGCATGGCGCGTGGCACGACTCCGTTCGACGCCGCCATTGCCGAACGCAACGCGACACGCATCGCGCAGCTCGCGGACATGATCGCCGAGACCTTCGTGCCTGATACGCGCGCCTTCAAGGTCGAGACACGCGCGCTGCCGAAGATTTGGGACAACGCCGACGATTTCAAGGCGAAGGCGCAGGACCTGATCCGCCATGCGACCGCGCTCGCCGCCGCGGCACGCAGCGGTGACCAGGCGGCCACCATCGCTGCCTTGCGGCCGTTGGGCGCGGCGTGCAGTACCTGTCACGACAGCAACCGCGCGGAGTAGCGCCGCTCGTCATGACGCCGGCGCGCGGTGTCGGGATGGTTTGGCCATCTGCCGTGCGCTGCCGGGGCCATCGATGGGCGGCCGACTGACCCTCGCCGTGCTGCTGCTGGCGCTGGCTGGTGGCGGCATCTGGCTGTTCCGCCTGCCGGCCACGGCAGATGCCGCGCTGCCGCGCGACGCGGCGGCGATCGAACGCGGCCGTTACCTGGTGCATGCCGGTGGTTGCATTCCGTGTCATGCCGGCGCCGATGGCAGTGCCGGGCTCAGCGGCGGCCGGCCGATCGAGAGCCCCTTCGGCACGTTTCGCGCGCCCAACATCACCCCGGACCCGGAGACCGGCATCGCCGGCTGGGGTGGCCGCGAATTCGTGCTGGCGCTGCGCCACGGTCGCCGGCCGGAGGGCGGTTTCTATTTCCCCGCCTTTCCCTACCGCGCCTACGCCGGATTGACGACGGCCGACATCCTCGATATCGGCGCCTGGCTGCTGGCGCAACCGCCAGTGCGCAACGCGGTGCCCGGGCACGTCCTGCCGCCGTGGCTGTCGCCCTGGCTGATGGCGGGCTGGAACCGTCTCGCCGATCGGTTACAGGCCACGCCGCCGCCGGAAACGGATCCGGTGCGGGCGCGGGGCGCCTATCTGGTGCGTCATCTCGGGCACTGCGGCGAATGTCATACCCCGCGCAATGCGCTCGGGATTCCGCGCGCCGACAGCGAGTTGGCCGGCACGATGCTCGGCGAGCAGAAAATCGAGGCGATTGATGCGGCGGCGCTCGCCGGCTGGTCGCACGAGGAGATCGAAACCCTGCTGCGGCTCGGCATGAAGCCCGATATCGATTTTGTCGGCGGCACCATGGCCGAGGTCATCGAGCACAACACCAGCCAGCTCACTGCGGCGGATCGCGCGGCGATGGCAAGGTTTCTCGGGCAAGCAAGAACCGAGCGTCGTTGATTTCGACGACTCGGACCATTGCTTCCGATTCACCAATCGGGGCGACGAGGGGAAATTAATGAAGCTGCGTTTGACGATGGTCCTCATGGCAAGCCTATTGCTCGGTCGGGTTGCGGGGGCGGCGGATTGTGACCGCGCCTGTCTCAGGCGACATCTGGAAGGGTATCTGGCCGCGGTCGTCGAACACGATCCGGCCGCCGCCAATCTCTGGGTGGGTTTCCGGCAGACCGAGAACTCGATCGTGATCCCGGCAGGCGAGGGGGTCTGGCGGAACGTGACGGCGCTCGGCTCGGTGCAACGGCGCTATCTGGATCCGATGCGCGCGCAGGCCGGCTATTTCGGCACGGTGCTGCTGGGTGCCGAAGAGGCCGTCGTCGCGCTGCGCCTGAAAGTGGGCTGGGAGCAGGTCACCGAAGCCGAATGGTTCGTTGCGCGCAAGAGCGATCCGGGCGTGACTGGCGAGCCGGGCAAGACGCCGTTCGACCTCGAGAGGCTGCGCGCCACGCTGCCGGCGGAGCGTATCGTCCCTGCCGGCGAACGCATGCAGCGCGAGGCCTTGCAGGCGATCGTCAACAGCTATTTCGACGGCATCACCAGCCATGATGGTCGCATCGTCAAGGGTCATCCGGGGTGCAGCCGCTACGAGAACGGTTTCCCGACGTTCAACTCACCGCTGCGTGCAGGCATGGACATCGGCAACGACGGCAAGAGCGATTGCCGCACCCAGGCCGACTTCGGCGTCGCGATCGTCGCCGGACGAGACTATTTCGTCATCGACGAGGAGGCTCAGGCGGTCATGGTCTCGGCGGTGTTCCGCCGCGAGGCGGGGAACAGCAAATGGCGCAATCACTTCACCGAAGTGTTTCACCTCGACCACGGCAGGATCCGCGATATCCACGCCGCGTTCTACTACGCGCCGGATGATCGACCCGTGCCGAATTGGTCACCGTATGATGGTCTGTTTCCGTTGCCGGCGACATATCGCTGACGACTGTGGGCGCCGCCCCTGATGGCGCGAATCTCAGGGTGCGGTCAGGGGCGGCGCGACGGAGAGGGTTCCGGAAGCATCAATTACCCTGCGGGCGCGGCCGGTGCCCGCTGCCGTGGCGCTGCGCTGGGCGTCGTGACCGGATTGACGTATTCGGACGCCCATTCCGGGATCGCTTCGTTGTAGATCCGGCGCCGGGCGAACAACCACTCGCCGTTCACCTTCACCAGCTCATCCTCGTAATGGCCAAAGAAGTCGACCCCACCGCGGCCATCGGCGCCGCTGGTCATGTGCGACCAGTAGGAAAGCGAACGAGCCTTGTCGCCGTTCACCTGGATCACGATGTTGCTGATGATGTGCCGGCCGACGTTCGGCCGCTGCCCGGCGGGTGTCCTGGCGCGCGCCTCCTCGGTGCGCTTGCGGCCGGACGCGATGAACTCGGCAATCGCCGCGCGCCCTTTGATCTCGCCGGCGCCGTAATCGAGGATGCCGTCGGGTGCGAAGGTCCCGGCGTAACCCTCGGCATCACCGAAGTCGAACGCGAACAGATAGCGCGCCTGCAGATCCTCGATGCGTGCGCGGTCGTCACCGTAATCGGCGCGTGCGCTGACTGCCGCGAGCGCGAGCGCCGCGGCCACAACGTGCAACAGCCATTGACTGCCCTTCATGAGACGTCCTCCCGTTACGCGTTTTGCGGTGGCGCCAGTGTATTGGGTTTCCGCCAGGCCGAACAACCAACCCGGTACGACCCGGCCGGCCCGGTACCTTATGATGGCGCCTGCCCCTCGTTAGAGACCCGCGATGCTCTCGACCCTGCTGCAGCTGCTGCCGATCTTCGTGTTCCTCGGGTTGGGCATGGTGCTGCGCGCGCGTGGTCTCGCGGATCGGTCGCAGGGCGACTTCCTGCTGCGCTTCGTGTTTTTCGTCACGCTGCCCGCACTGGTCGTGATCACCGTGGCGACGATCACGTTCACGCCCGAGCGCGCGCTGCTGCCGCTGCTGAACATCAGCGTGAACGCGCTGTGCTACGGCGCGGCGCTGCTGCTGCTGAAGACGAATTCACTCGATCGCGCCAGCGCCGGATCGATCGCGGTCGGCACGCTGATCGTCAACAACGCCGTCATGTTCCCGTTCGTGCTGGCGCTGTACGGCGAGGCGGGGTTCGCTGACGCCATCCTCTGGGACTTCGGCAATGCCGTGATGACCGCGACTTTCACCTACGCGACCGCGTTGCATTATGGCGGCTTGCACGGCGAGTTCCGCGCCATGGCGCGGCGGGTGTTCGCGTCGCCCCTGATCTGGGCGCTGTTGCTGGCGGCGACCCTGGCCGCGACCGGAACCGCGCTACCGGTGGCGGCGCAAGCCATTCTTGACCCCCTTGGCAAGATGACTGCGCCGCTGATTCTGGTGGCGCTGGGGATCCATACGACCTGGAACATTCACCGTCCGGCGCTGGCGGTGAAGATGGTCGCCATCCGGATGGCTTTTGGTCTGTGTTGCGGCGTTGCGCTGGCGCTGCTGTTCGGCCTGGACGGCACGACGTTCAAGGTCGTCGTCCTCTGCAGCGCCGCGCCGATTGGCTTCATGGCGCTGGCGTTCAGTTCGCTGGCCAGGCTCGACAGCGAACTGATGTCCGCCGCAGTCTCGCTGTCGATCCTGGCCGGCGTCTGCCTGATACCGTTGCTGGCAATGGCGCTGGAGTGGTGGCGCTGATCAGCGTTGCGCGTGCCGTGTGCGGCGGCGTCGCCACCAAAGGTACGCCGGCAAGGCGGCGGTGAGAAGCGCGACCGGCGAGGGCTCCGGCACGCCGAACGCAATCAAGCCCTCTCGATTTTCGGTCAGGTCGTTCAACGCGTCGTACGGCGCCCCGGTCAGCGGCGGGCGCGGCGGGAACGGGACGTCGGTATCGACGCCAAGTGCGGCAAGCGCGGCGAGCATCGCGGCATCGTCGGAGTCAATCAAATCCGGCGCCGCCGCCGCGGCTAGAAACTCGCCCAGCAACGCAAAGTCTTCCGCGAAATCGCCACCGATGTCGGCCAGCAACGGAGTACCGAAATCCGGTAGCGGCAAGCCGAGTTCGGTCAACTGCGCCAAAAGCGCGGTATCGTCGAACCAGACCGGAAGATCGACGAGGCTACTGCGGCGCTGGCGGACGACGGGCACAAAGTCCCAATCGAAATCGCAGCCGACCTGAATCAGGTCATCGCAATCCACGCCACCATAATTGAAGACTCTCCGGGTCGTCTGCTCGACCAAGCCGGAATCGGGATCGCCCGTGGCAAGCTCCGTCGTGACGTAGCCGGTGCTGGAGCAAGCCGCCGGAGCGGCGCACAGGTCGACGATGATTGGCTCACCACCCTCATAACTCGGAGGCATTGCCACGAGGTTCTCGAAATGCAGATTGATCGTTCCCGCCTTCGCCGCGACCTCGCCGGTGTCGGTGCCGGAATCGACGTCCAGCGTGCCGAGATTGAGTTCCCACGGATCGGGATCGATCAGCGGACCGAGCGAAAGACCAAAGCCGTGGATTTCGAGCGCGCTCAGGTCGATGCCGGCCTTCAGCGCGAAATCGACGTCGTAGTCGATCTTGTAGTTCAAGGTCGGGGCGCTGGTGATACCGATATTGGCGGCGCCGGCACTGCGCAGCTCGACCGCCTGGCCGTCGGCGAGCGTCAACTGCGTCAGCGGCGCGCTCCAGGTGTTGGTCCCGTCGTCAAACAGCTGGACCGGTGCGGTGAAGTTGTAGTTGGTCGTCAGCGTTGGCGGTTGAAACTTGATTAGCTGGCGCAGGTCGAGGCCGAGGTAAGCGTCCAGACTGAAGAGCTCGTAGCCAAAGCCCAGCAGATCGCCTTCGAGCGGGATGGAAAATCCTGCCGCTTTCGCAATCAACTCGGCGACATCGAGGTTCGCCGTCAGAACCGGCTGCTGCATCCAGCCGGTATTCACGCCGAGGCCCGGCAGGATTGCGACGTTCGTTTTGGCAAAGGTCGGCGCATTGGCCGACACCGAAAAGAGGCCGCTGGGATCGGTGTACTGAAACGGCGAGGAACTGTCGACCTGGTTGTCGAACACGCTGAGGCCGCTGTTGCTGATTTCGGCAAGGTCGAAATTACTGCTGATATTCAGCTTGATACCAGCCGAGACGCAAAAGCCGATGCAAGCCTTCGCCTTCGCCCAACCGCCGAGCGTCATGTCGAGGCCGGCGCCTGCATATAGGTTGCCGCTCGACAGATTGAGCTTCTGGATGCCGAGCGAGTCGATGTTGTTGACCAGGAAAAATGAGTCGCCGACGTGGCTGACCGAGTTCGGCGAGAAAAGAAAAGTCTGCTGCTTCGCCGCAGCGGCGAGATCGAACGAGTTGTCGAACCAGGTTTCAAGTTCCAGATCGATGTCGGCATGGCCGCCGGCCCCGGCGTACAGGCCGACACCGCCGACGATACCGCCGTACGGGATCGAAGGATTGAAATTGTCGATGAGTGGGAGCGTCTTCTTCGTATACGGGACGCCGCCGTAATTCTTGGTGGACTTGAAGTTCACCGTCGATGTCTGGTCGACGACCCAGGCGCGCGCGGATCCGGCGGCGAGCAACGCAATGCTGATGCCGAGCAGCGAGGTGAAGCGGGGACCGTTGTGGCGATGACATTTGGTTCTCATGCAGGCTCTCCCTCTTAGGGTGCAGGTCACGTCGCGGCGAAATCAAAGACTGAGAAAAGTTCCTGCAAGAGATATTCCCGGAGCGAGCAAAGCACCGGGGTTTCAACGTGTTAGTCGGCAGAGCTTTCGGCCGGGGGACTCCGTGACCGGGCCAAGTGTAAAGAATTCCTACAGATATTAATGCGGTTGGCTGTCCGTCCGGACATTCCAGCCGAGGGGCCTCGATGTCCGCGGCGGTGTGACGCCACCGGCTAGAATCGGCCTGCACCGTTGCACGGAGAGATCCCCATGAAAGCAGGCATACTTGCGTGGCCACTGCTGTGGCCCGGCGTCTTGCCGGTAAGCGCCGATGAAGCCGAATCGTGCACGCCTTCGGTTGAAGGCGTGCAGACGATGGCGGCGCCGAGCAAGCGCGTACGACGAAGGAGCGGTCCAATCCCGGGCTGAGCCCAGCCTTCGTCCGGCGGTATCGCAAACTCGAAAAGCTCATCGTCGCAAAGGTTCTGGCGGCCGCCAAACCATGGCTGACGGCGTTGCAGGATATGGGAGGTCACAACATGGCAACCTTCGTTCTGGTTCATGGCGCCTGGAGTGGAGCGCACGGCTTCCGCCACGTCCGGCGCTTGCTGCGTGCGGCGGGGCATGATGTCTATACGCCGAGCCTGACCGGGCTTGGTGAACGGGTGCATCTGGCAAGCCCGCTGGTCGGGCTCGGCACGCATGTGCGCGATGTCGTCAACTGCGTGCTGTTCGAGGACCTGCGCGACATCGTGCTGCTCGGTTACTCGTACGGTGGGTTCGTCGTCACCGGCGCGCTGGAACACATCGCCGATCACGTCCGCGAACTGGTCTATCTCGACGCCTTCGTGCCGGGCGATGGTGAGACGGTATTGAGCCATGTCCATGGCGAGGGGCGCCCGGCGATCACGCTGGCGGAGGATTGGCAGGTCGTCGGCCCCGCGCGCGCATTCGATGACCCAGCGGAAACCGCATGGATGATGCCGCGCCGCGTGCCGCAGCCGCGTGGCTGCTTCACCGAGCCGGTGCAGCTCTCACGACCGATCGAGGCCTATCCGTTCGGCCGGACCTACATCAAGGCGAGCCACGACACCGGCCCCGAACCGGGCGGTGCCGCGTTCTGGCGCGCGGCGAGGATGGCAGCGGCTTCGCCGGCCTGGAATTACTTCGAGATTGCGGGCAACCACCTGCTGCCGAGCAACCAACCCGATGCGGTCGTCTCGTTGTTGCGGTGTATCGCCGGGGAATGATCGCCGGCACGAGGCGGCGACCAGTGCGCCGCTGCCCGTGCCGGGTTTCGCCTCATTGGTTGGCGGCCTGCTGCTCGAAGGCTTTCGATTCAATCGCGCGCGCGATTACGTAATCGCGGATCGCCCCGACTTGCTCGCGCGACAATTCGGCCGCGAACGAGACCATGCCGGAGGATTCGAGTGCGCCGTCCAGTACGACATCGAACCAGCCATCACCATGCAGCATCGCCGAGTAGCGCAGGTCGGTGACGATGCCGCCGCTGATGGCCGTATCGCCGTGGCAGGTGCTGCAGTTGCGGTGAAAGAGATCGCGGCCAAGCGCGACGGTCGCTTCGGTGCCGGTCGCTGCTGGCGGATTCAGCACTCGTGGTGTCTCCGGTACCTCGGGCAACGTGCCGTTTGCATCGAGCTTGTAAACCAAAATACGGCTGATGTTGCGCGTCGCGCCGGACTTGCGGCCGACCGGCCCCGGCGCGAGGCTGAAGATGCCGCCCCAGCCGGCGGCGACCGCGACGTACTGCTCGCCATTGACCGTGTAGGTGATGGGCGCCGCGAGCACGCCGGTCTGCGTCGGCGCGGACCACAACGCGGCGCCGGTGTCGGCGCGATAGGCTTCAAGTGTCCCGGCGGCCGTGCCCTGGAATACCAGATTGCCCGCGGTCGCGAGCACACCGCCGTTCGACGGACCGCGATGTGGCACGCGCCAGGCCTCCTTCTGCGTCACCGGATTCCACGCCGCGAGATGGCCGTTGACGCCTTCCAGGATCTGCGCGACGACCTTGGGGTCGGTCGGCAGCGAGGCCTGTGCGAAATCGACGCCGGTGTTGTAGCTGCGTGTGCTGAGCTTGAACTCGGCCTCGGGCGCATAGGGAAAGGCGGTCTCCTGCACCGGTACATAGCCGAGACCGGTGCCGGGATGGAACGCCATCGGCTGCCAGCTGTGCGCGCCGGCCGGGCCCGGGCTCGAGGTCCAGGCCTTGCCGGTCGCGTAGTAACGTGCGTCGGGATGTTCGACCGGACGGCCGGTCGCCGGATCGATCCGCTCGGCCCAGTTGACCGCGACGAACGGTGCCGCCGAGATGAAGGCGCCGGTGGCCCGATCAAGCACATAGAAGAAGCCATTCTTCGGTGCTTGCATGATCACCTTGCGCATTGCACCGTCGATGGTGAGTTCGGCGAGGATCATGTGCTGCGTCGCGGTGTAGTCCCAGGTGTCGCCCGGCGTCGTCTGATAGTGCCAGACGTATTCGCCGCTGTCGGGCCGCAGCGCGACGATCGACGACAGGAACAGATTGTCGCCACCGCCGGGACTGCGGATCGCCTGATTCCACGGGCTGCCGTTGCCGGTGCCGATGTACAACAGATCGAGTTCCGGATCGAACGCGAATGAATCCCACGCCGTGCCGCCGCCGCCATACTTCCACCACTCGCCGTTCCAGGTCGTTACCGTCGTGTCGTGGATCGGATTGTCCTGCGGTTGCGACGGATCTCCTGGCACCGTATAGAACCGCCACACCTGCGAGCCGCTGCCGGCGTCATAGGCGGTGACGTAGCCGCGCACGCCAAACTCGGCGCCAGCGTTGCCGATGATCACCTTGCCTTTGACGACGCGCGGTGCGCCGGTGATGGTGTAGCGCTTGGTCGGATCGGTCGTCTGCACCTGCCACAGCAATGTGCCGTTGGTGGCATCGAGCGCGATCAGCCGGCCATCGAGCGCGCCGACGAACACCTTGCCCTGCCACACCGCGACACCGCGATTGACCGCGTCGCAGCAGGCATCGATCACCTTGGCCCGCGGCACTTCCGGATCGTAGGACCAGAGCAACTTGCCGGTCGCGGCGTCGAGCGCCTTCACCATGCTCCACGCGGTCGAAACGTACATCACGCCATCGACGACGATGGGCGTCGCTTCCTGGCCACGATTGCTGTCGAGGTCGAACGACCAGGCGAGACCCAGCCGCGCGACGTTGTCGGCATCGATGGCGGCGAGCGGACTGTAGCGTTGCTCGGAATAGGTGCGGCCCGTGCTGAGCCAGTCACCGGGATGGCTGTCGGCGGCGGCGATCGCGGCACCATCGACATCGGTGACACTCCACCGCGGACTGGTCGCGGCAGCCGCCGGTGGTGGCGGCACAGCGGACGCCGTTGCCGGCGTCGGCTCCTCCGACTTGCCGCAACCGGCAAGCGCCAACGCAATCACGACCACCGCACCAAAGACTCCAGCTTCACGCATCGAGCTCGCTCCCCGTGTAGGTAACGCTGCGCAGTGTAACGCCGAGCGCGTCGAACCGGATGCCCGAACGGAGGATCCGCGGATAGCCGGCGATGCCGCAGCCGGCCCTTTCGAAGAGGCGATCGTCAGCCGGCCGAGACGTCTGGTGCAGCAAAGCTTCCGGCGCCTTCGAGGGGGGCGTTCCGGTGTGACGCGTGACAGGCAGGGTGTTCCTGAAAGCCCTGCAAGCAGGGTGCAAGGCTGCGGTCTTAGCGCGACCTATCCTTTGCCTTCAGGTGCGGCCTTGCCAGCGACGAGGATGACGACTCCCATGGACTACTGCCACGACAACGATTTGGGATTGGTCGACTCGGAAGCAGATTCCGAACGGAAAGCGCGGCATCACGCACGACGGGCATGCCGATGAACGACTGGGTACGCCAATGGTTGCCCGGCCATGAGTTGGAACGCAGAAAGTGCCTCGTCCCTGAGCCGGACGTCCCGCTTCATAGTCTCTTTCTGATATCCGCAATCACGTCTTCGGCAGGGCGACCGGCATTTCGGTCGGACTCGTACGCATCCACAGTCGCATTCATGGATTGGTACGGCTGGTGTGTGCAGGAGTGGGTGCCCCGCACGCGAACAAGGTCGCGGGCCGACACGTAATCGGCCGCTGCCGAATCGGCGGCAACTGGCAGGGGCAGACCCCTGTGTCTGCCTTTGCGGCTCAGCAGCGACAACTGCCGCAGATGCACTAGCCAACGAGATAGGGAGATTCGCCGTCCTTTTTCATCCACTCCTGATCACTTTTCACGAGCTTCTCGGCTCGTTCCGCCAGCTTGCACGCAAGACCGATGGCCTTCTCCACGAGCTCATCTTCGTCGGCGTCGCTGAGCGCACCCTTGGAAATGAATGCCGCCAGCAGAGTCGCTGACATATGTGCCACGACGGACTCGCTATGCTGCATGTACCTAAGGTGTTCTTGTGTCATGTCGCCCCTACCGTCCATTTCTACTCTGGCTATCGATTACGCTATACAGAACCGCGAGGTGCGTGTTCATTTTTCCTCCCAGGGCGCAAAGCCGATGGAGCGCTTCTGCTGCGGTTCCGGCGGAGTCATCAGCTCACGGATGGCGTCGAACACGATCTTGAATTGCACATCGTATTTCTTCTCCTAAGGCTGGTCCTTGCGATGCTGCCCGCGGCCGATGTTCAAGGTCACAGATTGTGACCTTGAACGTGCGACCTCGGCAGCGGATAGCTGGAACACGAACTGATGTGTTCATCCAGCCTGGCGGTCTCCCTTTGCTGCTCGCGCAGCGTCGCGGAGTCACGGAAACCGGGGATCGAGCTGGATCATTGCTTCGTGGTGTATGGCCGCAGTCCGCGCGAGAATCGGCGCTACCGAGAGCCTCGTCGCTCGTGATTACTACAGGTTCTTCCAGCGGTGCGTCCCTTGATGACGCAATCGAAACCACGCCGCAGCGACTCTCCCGCAAATCGAAACAGCGCTACATCAACAACCGCTCCCGTCGCTCCGCACGGGCGATGGTCAGGGCCAGCAGCGCGAGCGTCGCGAGGGCGACGCCGAGGCGGTTCTGCACGGTCCAGGCGAGCAGGTCGGCGGGGGCGTCGCGCAGCGCGAGGGGATTGAACAGCGGTGAGGCGCGGAGCTGAACCTGGCCGAAGCCGGTGAACAACAGGTTGCCGAACAGCAGCGCACCGGTCGCGAGCGCGCCGGTGAGTTCGCCGCGGGTCACGGTGCCGAGCGCCATCGCCAGCACCAGATAGAACACCGCACCCTGCAAGGCGCCATGCAGCGCCACGAGCGGCACCGAGGTGAAGGCGATGGCGGTGGTCAAGGCGAGCAGAGCTTCGGCGCCGACGAGCAACACCAGCGCGCCGGCGAGTTTCGCCAGCCAGACGCGGCGGGCGCCGCCCGGTACGGTGTAGGTGACTTCGAGCGTGCGTTGCTCGATCTCTACCGCGACGATGCGCACACCGAGGGCGATGGCGAGCGCGGTCAGCGGCAAGCCGATGAGTTGGAACTGGACGTTCTCCGGCAGGAAGCTCCGCTCCTGCCAGCCGAGCAGCAGGCGCATGGCCTGGAACGCTGGCCACGCCAACGGTAGCACCAGCGCCAGCCAGTAGCGCCGGCCGGCGAGCAGGCGCAGCGCGTGTGGCACGAGTTCCAGTGCATCGCGCGCACGCTCGAGCGAGCGTGCTTGCGTGTTTCCGCCACCCGTGTCGGTTCGACCCGTCATGTCGGCTGCGCCCGCACCGGTGCGACCTCCTCCGGCGCATCGTTGCCCGCCCGCGCCGGTGGTGTTGCCCGGGCGATCAGATACAGATAGCCATCCTCCAGCGTCGGTTCGATCGCCGACGCCGTGCTGTGCGGCGAGGTCTCTGCGAGCAAGCGCAACCGCTCCTGCCCATCCGGCAGTGGCACGCGATCGACGATCTTCGTGGTCGCCGGCAGCAGCGGCATCGCGCCCGCGGCAAGCACCAGCTCCCAGCAGTGTCCGCGCGCGACACCGGCCAGGCTTTCCGGCGCGCCGTCATGCACGATCGCGCCGCGCGCCATCACGATGACGCGATCGCAGGACACCGCGACATCCTCGACCACATGCGTCGAGAACAGCACGATGCGGCTGCGCGCCAGCGTCGTCAGCAGCGTGCGGAAGCGAATGCGCTCGCGCGGATCGAGACCGACCGTCGGTTCATCGACGATGATCACCGGCGGCTCGCGCAGCAATGCCCGCGCCACCGCGACGCGCTGGCGCATGCCACCGGAGAACGAGCCGATGCGATCATTGGCACGCTCGGCAAGACCGACGTCGGCCAGCAGCTTCGCTACCCGCGCCTCACGCACGGCGCGCGGGGCGATGCCGTACAGCAGCGCGAACCAGGTGAGGTATTCGCGCGCGCTCAGGTGTTGCGGCAGGCCGAACTCCTGCGGCAGATAGCCGACCCAATGCGCGACGCGGGTACGGATCGCATCGAGCCGCGCGCCGCCGTAGCGGATGGTGCCGAGCGAGGGTTCGAGCACCCCGGCGAGCAAGCGCAGCAAGGTCGTCTTGCCAGCGCCGTTCGGTCCGAGCAGACCGACCATGCCGGTCGTCGCGTGAAAACTCACAGGCCGCAACGCCTCGACCTCGCGGCGTGGCAGATCGAGCCCGAACACGCGCAGACAGAAGGCGCGCCAGACATTGCGCACGGCGAGCAGGGCGCCTCGATCGAGCCGGCCGGCGAGCGTGCCGCGGCCAATGCGCAAAGCGGTCCCGCGCGCCAGCTGGACGAACACGAGCAGCGCCGCGAGCAGCAGCGGCACCGCCGTCGCGAGTGTTGCCGGCGCGTCCGCGAGCTTCGGTGCAACGATGCCGTGCCAGACGAACAGCGCGAGCGCGAGCCAGGGCAGCAGCGGCAGCGCGTGACGCAACGGATCGTCGGCCCGCACCCGGCCGAGCACATCGGTACGCTCGAGCGATCGCGCCAGCGCGAGCAGCAGCTGGTGCAGCAGCGCGACCGCGCCGCCAGTATAGACAAGCTGCCAGAACGTCGTCTGCAATTGACCGAGCAGCACCAGCACGGCACCGAGCAGCAGTGCCAAGGTTACCGCCTGGCGGCGGGCCAGTGCCGGATCGCGCGGGTCGCCGCCGCGTGCGAGCACGCGTTCGGCGAAGCCGGTGCCGGCGTGCCAGGCGCGCCGGACGGGGCCCGGTTCGCCATAGACCTTGCGCAGATAGCGGACATCCACCGACAGTGCCGCGCTGTCCGGCTCGGGCGGCGCCGGCCGCGGCATTACGAGGACGCAACCGCCCAGCACGGCGATGGCGAGCAGCACGCCGGTCAACACTTGCCAGGTCAATGAGGTGATGAGGTCGGCGGCGATGAGCGGATACAGCAGGCCCGCGGTGAGGCCGAGCCAGCACAGGACGACCCAGGGGCCGAGCCGGCCGAACAGGCGATCGAGCCGCGCCAGGAACACGAAACCGACCGGGATCACCAGCAGCGTCAGCAGCGCCGAGGTCGTCAGGCCGCCGATCATCACGATCGCAAACGGCGGCCAGATTTCGTTCTCGCGACCGGTCGCGAGCGCCAGCGGCCACAGCCCGGCGATGGTGGTCGCGGTGGTCAGCAGCAGCGGCCGGGTGCGCTCGCGCACCGAGGCGAGCGCCGCCGCGGCGGCACCGGTGCCACCGCGACGGATCCGCTCCTGCATCCGATCGACCAGCAGGATGGCCGGGTTCACGGTCAGCCCGAGCAGTGTCAATACACCGAGCAGGGCCATCATCTCCAGACCGGTGCCGGTCACCACCAGCGCCCAGGTCGCGCCGAGCACGGTCAGCGGCACCGCGAGCAGCACCAGCACCGGCAGCGTCAGCGATTCGAATGTGATCGCCAGCACTGCGTACAGCAGCAGGATCGCCGGGATGGCGAGCCGCTTGAACCAGTCGATGTTGGCTTCTGCGCCCAAGGCCTCGATCGCATAGCCGGGCGGGCGCACGGCGAGCCGGACCGCATCGCGGATCCGCGCTTCGAGCGCGACCCGTGCCGGCCCGGACGCGGGCGCGTCGTCGCCGAGCTGGTAGCGCACGATCACCTCGCGCCGGCCGTTGTGGTGGGTGATGACCTCCGGTGGCAGCTCCCGGCTGATCGTCGCCAGCACGCCGAGCGGCACCAGCCCCTCGCTGGTCGGGATGCGCAACTCGGCCAGGCTCGCTACCGCGCGCTCGCGTTCGCGCTCCGGCCGCCGCAGTTCGATCGGGATTTCGCGGCCGTCGCTGAAGGTGAAGCCGACCGGCAACGCGATGCCTTCGCGCGAGACGACCCCAAGCGCGTTCAGCACCGCTTCCGGATGCAGACCGTAATCGGTCAGTACATTCAGGCGCGGTGCGATGCGCAGCTCGTCCTGCCCCACCGGCCGCACCACCTCGACGTTGCCGACCCCGGCGATCGCGCGCAGCCGGCTGGCCAGCTCCTGCGCGATCTGGCCGAGTCGCGTCATGTCCGGTCCCGACACCGCGATCTCGGCGGGCGCACCGCCGAACAGCGCCTGCAAGCCTCCGCCGCTGTCACCGCCGCCGGCTTCGGCGCCGGTGCGCAAGCGCACGTTGGGCAGCTCCGCCAGCGTGTCGGTGACCACCTTGCGGATCGCGGCGGCGGTCGCCGTCGCCGGGCGTTCAGCGCGGTCGATCAGATGCGCGGTCAGCGCGCCCTGCTCCTCGCCGAAGGTGCTTTCGATGCGCTCGACGCCGGGGGTCGCGAGCAACGCCTGCTCCAGCCGCGCCGCCGCCACGGCCGCGGCCGCCAGCGTGTTTCGGGTTGGAAACTCGAGATCGAAGCGCAGTTCGTCGGCCTGCTGCGCCGGCTGCCCCATCGCACTGACCAGCACCCAGGGCACGGCGATGACAATCGTCGCCAGCACCATGCCGCCGATCGTGGCGAGCCACGGCGTTGGCCGGCGCAGCGCGACCTTCAGCATTCCGGTGAACAAGGCCCGGGCACGCTGTGGCGGCAGCAAGCCGGCATAGCGCAGGCGCCTGGCCTCGTCGCCGGCATGGCGTGCGATCGCGGCCGGCGCGGTGAGCCGTTGCGCCAGCAGTGGCACCAGCCCCACCGCGACCAGCAGCGACGCGGCGAGCGGCAACAGGATGGTCACCGCGAGTAGTTCCAGCAGATCGCGAATCAGCGGATCGTCGATCAGGATCAGGCCGGGCAGGAAGACGATGGCGTTGGTGACGCTGCCAGCGAGGATCGCGCGCAGCGTGCGCTGGATCCCCGCGCTCGCCGCGGTGCGGGCATCGCTGCCCAGTTCGACCGCACGCTGTACCGCTTCATAGACGACGATGCTGTTGTCGACCAGCATGCCGATGCCGATGGCGAAGCCGAGCAGCGTGATGATGTTCAGTGTCCAGCCGCCGAGATACAGCAGGGCCGCCGCGGCCAACAGACTGACCGGCACCGCGATCGCGACCACGGCGACTGCGCGCAATTCGCGCAAGAACAGATACAGCACGACCAGCGCCGCCAGAAAGCCGGACAGTGCCAGCGACTTGAGCCGCTGCAACTGCTGTTCGACGGTCGCTGCGGCGTCGAAGCCGAGCACGAAATCGAGGCCATGGCCGCGATATTCGGTGCGTAACCGCTCCAGCTCGGCGCGCACCGCGCGGCCGATCCGCACCAGGTTCTCGCCTTCGTTCTGGAACACCAGCAGGCCGACCGCCGGCGCGCCGTTGACGCGATAGATTTGATCCTGGCGCCGCGTGCCGAGCTCGATGTCGGTGACGTGCCGCAGCAGCACTGGCCGGCGTGGATCGATGCGGATCTCGCTGAGCGAGGCGATGCCGCCGGGCCGGCCGTCGAGCATGATCGCCTCGCGCCGGTTCGCGTCCTCGAGGCCGCCGGCGAAGCCGAGCCGGCCGACCGCGCGGTTCAGCGCCGCGAGCACCTCGGCCGAGTGCACGCCGAGCGCCGCCGCACGATCGGCATCGAATGAGACCGTGATCGCGCGTGGCGCGCCTCCGGTCGCCAGCACCTGCGACAGGCCGGGGATCGCCAGCAGCCGCGGCTGGATCCGCTCCTCGACCAGATCGCGCAGTGCGTTCGCGTCCGCGCCGCCGGTGACCTGGACGATCATCACGATGCGCGACAGCGCCGACAGATCCTGCGCGCTGACGTTGATGAACGATCCTTCCGGTTGCGTGCGCGCCAGCTCGGCGGCGACGCGGGACAGCTCGAGTTCGCGTACCTTGCCGTTGGCGTAGCGGTCGAACTGCACCCGCAGCCGGCCGCCGGAGCCGCGGATCTGCGCTTCGGTTTCGGTGACGCCGCCGAGCGCCTTGATTGCCGCTTCCAGCGGCAACAGGATTTCCTGCTCGACCACCGCCGGTTCGGCGCCGCGCCGCTGGAACTGCACGAACAGCTCGCTGCCGCTGAGCGCCGGCAGCAGCTCGACCGGCAGCCGCAGCCAACCGATGCACCCGAGCAGCACGATGCCGAGAAACAGCATCGAGGTCGCGACCGGGCGCTCGATCGGGATCGCGGCGAGCCGGACCATCGTCAGGCGCGGTGCGCCCGTCGGCGCAGCCGCTCCAGCACCAGGAAGACGCAGGGGATGACGACCAGCGATGCCACCAGCGATGCGGTGACGCCGCCGGCCACGGTCAGCGCCAGCGGGGCGCGCAGCCGCGCCGATTCCCCTTGCCCGAACGCGAGCGGCAGCAGCGCAAACACCGTGGTCGCGGTGGTCATCACGATCGGCCGCAGCCGCAGCGCGGCGGCGCGCGCCAGTGCGGTGGCTGTGTCACAACCGTCGCGCACGAGCTGGCGCGCCTGTTCGATCAGCAGGATTGAATCGTTGACGGCAATGCCGGCGAGCACGATCAGCCCGAGCAGCGCCATCACGCCGAGCGGTTGACCGAACGGCACCAGCGCGAGGGCGACGCCGATCAACGAGATCGGGATCGAGCTCAGCACCGTCAGCGGATGCAGCAACGATTCGAAGCTGGCGGCGAGCACCATCAGCACCAGCAACAATGCCAGCGCGCCGGCCCACTGGAGTTGCGTCAGCGTCCGGCTGCGTTCCAGTTCGTCGCCGGCCAGGGTGACGCCGAGCCCGGGCGGCAAGGCGACCTCGGCCAGCGCCGCCTGCGTCGCCGCGCGCGCCGCCGGGGCGGTGACGCCAGCACGGATCCTCGCCGTGACCTGCGCTACGCGCCGCTGATCGCGCCGGAAGATTTCATTCGCGCCCGCGACCGGTTCCAGCGTGGCGACGTCGCCGACGGGGAGCCGCGCGCCGTCGCGGGTCAGGAACGGCAATTCGGTCAAGGTGCCGCGAGCGGGCGGCGTCAGGTACAGCACGACATGTTGCTCCTCGTCACCAAGCGTCAGCGTCGTCGCGCGGCGGCCGTCGAGCGCCGCGGCGACGATGCCGGTCAGCTGTTCCAGATCGACGCCCAGACCATCGGCGCGCGCCTGCGCCAGGTGCAGCCGCGCTTCTGGCGGGCCGCCTTCGAACGAGGTGCGCACGTTCCACAGTTCATCGCGCGCGGCCAACCGGTCGCGGATCAGCGTCCCGGCGCGGCGCAGATCCTCCAGCGCCTGACCGCGGATCTCGACCACGACCGGCGGGCCGCCAATGCCGAGTGCGGTGGCGAGCGCACTGCCACCGGTGTCCCATTCGGCATCGAGGCCATGCAGCTGCGCCAGCACCGGTTGGATCGATCCGGCCAGCGCACCGGCGCCGCGGCCATCCGCGGCGAGCCGTGCCCGGATCTCGGCGGTGTGCTCCTCGGTCTGGCGCTCGCGGATCAGGCGATCGTCATTGGGCAGCCGGCCGACTTCGGCGCGCAGCGCGACCAGCTCCGTGCCGGCGGCGCCGCGCAGCAGGTCCTCGACGATCGCGACCGACTGCGCCATCGACTCGACCCGCTGGCCCGGCGTACCGACCAGGCGCAGCCCGAGCTGGCGGGGATCGGCCGGTGGCAACAGCTCCGAGCCGAGCCGCAACAGCGCCAGACACGACAGCGCCGACAGCGCCGCGGCCACGGCGATCACGGTCCACGGCCGCTGCAGCAGGCGGGTCACCAGCCGCTCGATGCAAGCGCTGCCGACATCGAGCCCGCGCGCCGGTTGCTTCGGCAGGAACCAGGCGGCGAGCGCCGGCACCAGCACCAGCGCGACCGCGAGTGACGCGAGCAGGGACAGCACGACGGTGAACGCGATGCCGGACACCAGCCGCGCCGCCATGCCTTCGACGAACAGCACCGGCAGAAACACGACGCAGGTGGTCAGCGTGCTCGACGCGATCGCGGTGCCGACCAGTCCGGCGCCGCGTGCCGCCGCGTCGCGCGCCGAGAGGCCGGCGGCGCGCTGGCGGAAGATGCTCTCGACCACGACGATGGCGTTGTCGACCAGCATGCCGGCACCGAGCGCGAGGCCGCCGAGGGTCATCAGATTCAGGCTGTGTCCGGCGAACTTCATCGCGAACACGGTGACGAACAGCGACACGGGCACCGCCGCGGCGACGATCAGGATCGGCCCGAGCCCGCGCAGGAACAGCGCCAGCACCAGCATCGCGAGGCCGATGCCGAGCAACGCCGAACTCTCGACGTCGGCAATCGAATCCTCGACCAGCGCCGCCTCGTCGCCGATCACGCGCACCGCGACCCCCGGCAGATCGGCGCCGAGGTTGGCGAGCGCGTCGCGCACCGTGCGCGATACCGCGACGGTATTGGCGCCCGCCTCCTTGTAGACATCGAGGCCGACGCCCTCGCTGCCATCGACGCGCACCAGATGCGTGATGTCGGCGTTGGCGACGATCACCTCGCCGAGGTCGGACACCTTGAGCGCGGTCTTGCCGCCGTTCGGCTGATCGAGATAGCGCACCACGGTATTGGCGACATCGGCGGCCGAGGCGAACCGCGTCAGGCCGCGCACCAGATAGACCCTGTCGTCCTCGACCAGCGTGCCGGCGCTGCGATCAACGTTGGTCGCGCGAATCCGGGTCTCGACTTCGTTCAGCGTGACGCCGTGCGCCGCGAGCCGGGTGCCGTCGAGCCGGACCTGCACTTCGCGATCGCGGCCGCCGGTGACCCGCACTTCGGCGACGCCCGCCAGCCGTTGCAGCGCCGGTGCGAGCTGGCGCTCGGCGATGCGCTTCAGCTCGGCAAGATCCGGCGTGCCGGAGGGCGCGACCAGGCCAAGCGTCAGGATCGGCAACTGCCGTGGATCGAAGCGGCGCACCAGCACTTCGTCGACATCCGGATCGGCGCCGATCGGCGCGACCGCCTTGCTGACATCGACCAGCGCGTAATCGAGGTCGACGTCCCAGTCGAACGTCACCCGCGTCACCAGCCGGCCGGTACGCGCCACCTGATCGACCGCGCGCAGGCCGTGCACCGTGAACAGCAGTTGCTCGATGCGCTCGCCGTACAACCGCTCCATTTCGATCGGCGGGCGATTGCCGGCATTGACCGACACCAGCACGGTCGGGCTCTGCAGGTCGGGAAACAGATCGAGCGCGAGCCGCGGCCACGACGCGACGCCGAGAATAGTCAGTACGATGGCCAGTACGGTGACGCCGACCGGCCGCCGTGCGGCGCCGCGCGCCAGGGACTCCATGGCTAGCGGGTCTCGCGCACGCGGGTCTGATCGGCGAGCGTTTCCAGGCCGCTGACGATGATGCGATCGCCGGCCTGCACGCCGCTGGTGATCTCGACGCTGCGATCGTCGCCGAGGCCGAGCGTCACCGCACGTTGCAGCGCACGCTGTCCGCTCAGCGCGAACACCACCGGCTGGCCGCCGCGTACCGTGACCGCCTGGCGCGGCAGCAGCGGCACGTCATCGCGGCGTTCGACGATCAGCGTCACCTCGACGAACATGCCCGGGCGCAGCACGCCGTCGGCGTTGGCGACTTCGACCTCGGCGCGCAGCGCCCTCGTGCGTTCGTCGATCATCGGCGCGAAGCGCCGCAAGGTGCCGGGAAACTCGCGCGCGCCGAAGGCGTGATAACGGACCCGTGCCGGGGTGTCGAGCACGACGCGCGCCAGATCCCTGCCGACCAGATCGACGTCGGCAATCAGCACATCGGTCGGCGCGACCTGCGCAATCACCTGACCCGTCGCGACCAGTTGCCCGTTCGACATGTACTGGCCGTCGCTGTTGCGGCCGAGTTTCTGGATGACGCCGTCGATCGGCGTGACGATCTGGTTGCGCTGCTCGGTGTGCAGCGAGCGATCGAGTTCCAGCTTGGCGTCCTCGAACGCGGTTTGCAGGTTCTTCAGTTCCTTCTGCGAGATGAGGCCGCGCTCGCGCAGCTTCTGCGCCGCTTCGAGATCCTGCCGTGCCGCGTCGAAACGCTTCTGGCTGACTTCGCGCCGTACCGCGATGCGCGCATCCTCGCCGGTCACGCGCGCGAGGCGCGTGCCGGCCTGCACTGCATCGCCCTCGGCCAGCGGCCGGCCCGTGGTGCCGGGCAGGATTTCGAGGATGCCGGCCGACTCCGCCGTCAGCGTGATCACCTGATGGGCGCGCAGCGTGCCGGTCGCGATGACGCGATCCTCGATGCTGCCAAGCGTGACTTCCTGCGCCGTGATCGGCACCAGGAAATCGACCGCCTCGTTGTCGCCGGCCGGGGTACAGGCGGCGAGCATCAGCAGCAGCGCCGGCAGCGCGTTCAGCAACTGCCGGCGCGGCAACACGGGTGCAACCGACGGCTCAGGGGAAATTCTCATGTGGTCCTTGCCCGGCGCGGCCGCGCCGGTCGATCATTGTTCGCGGCCGTTGTCCCGCGGCAGCCAGCGGATCGCATCGGCGACGATCAGTCGGCCTTCGGTGCTGTCACTGAGCGCCAGCGTGACTTCGCCGGGCGGCAGCTCATATTCGCCGATTTCATTCCAGCCGGCGACGCCGCCCGCGGTGTCGAAGGCGACCTGATGTTTGGTATCGCCGGCGGTGAGGTGCAGCGTCCAGCGGCCCCAGGCCGCGATGCCACTGGTGAACACCAGATTCGGCAGGTGCAACTCCAGCCGCCAGCGCCCTGCCCGCGGCAGCGTCGTCGTGAACGTGGCGCGGGTCGCGCCATCGCCGGGCCGCTGCAATGCCACCGTGTGCCGGTATTTGCCCCAGCCGTTCGGTGCGTCGGCGCGGCTCCAGTTGTTCGGCACCTGGCGCTCCGGCACGCGCGGCAAGCCCTGATCGATATCGCCGGAATTGGTCGCGAGGACGCCACCGAGGCGGGTGCCGGTCGCGGCGGCGTCGCGCACGATGGCGAAGCCGGGGTCAAGGTCATCGACGACGATGCCTTCATCCGGCGGCGTCCAGTCGATCGTGCTGACGCCCAGCTGGGGGGGATCGTCGCGGCGGCCAACGGTCGCGACCGAGGTGCTTTCATAATCGGAGAACGCGACGAACGAGCCACGGTTCAACGACAGCGATGGCTCGATCCATACCGAGATCGGCTTGCGCGTCAGCACCACCGCGTATTCGATCGCACTCTCACCCGGCACGCGGATCAGCTCGCTCGGCATCAGCCGCATCTGATTGGTGTCGATCTGATCGTCATCGCGCGTGCTCTCGACCGAGGTCACGCGGATCGTGCCCGGCACCGGCTCATCGTTGCGGACCCGCACCTTCAGCTGGAACCGCGGCGTGCCGAGGGCGTCGTCGGCGATCCGGTAGAACTCGACCGGCGCCGCGACGAAGCCGGGCAGGCGGGTCGTGGTCAGCCAGTCGGCGACCAGCGTTTGCGGTTCGGCGATGCCGGCGTCGGCGAGCGCGGTGACAAAGTCCTCGACGGTAAAGTTGCCACCGCGATGCAGCTCGGCAAGGGACCCGAGCAGCCGCGAGCTGCCGGCGGCGCCGAGCTGGTCGTACAGCAGCTTCGCCAGCGCGCCCGCCTTCAGCGACAGGATGTCGAGGGTCTGGCGCGGATTCTGCCGCGGCGCAAGCTCCAGCAGCGATGACGACAGCACGCGCTCCCAGACCTCCGGCCGCGAGGCGAAGGTCTGCACCACGACGTCGCCAAGCGTCAGCGTGCGGGGGCGCCGGTCCTGATACTGCTGGACGACCTGACCGACCCGCGTGTTGAAGCCGCCATCGAACAGATGCGCGGAAAAGTACGATCGGGTTTCCGTCAGCGTCAGCGTCGCGAGCTCGTCCAGCGTGAAATCGAGCGCCAGCGCTTCGGCGCCGGTGGCGCCGGTCTGATGCGCGAAAAAGGATTGCGCGAGCGCGGCGAGCGCATTGCCCGCGGAAAAGTCATTGCTGAAGAAGCGGTTCAGCACCATCGCCGCGTCTGGCGGATCGTCCTCGTTCCGATACAACGTGTCGAACCGTGCCGTCGGAAAACCGCACTCGCGCAGCAGGATGAGTCCGGGCGGGCCGATGCCGAGCCCGAGCTGCCAGCCGCCGCGAAACACACGCAGATTGAACGGCGTCTCGACCAATGTCAGCGCGGTGAACGGATAGGCGAGGCCTTCCGCGCGTGCCAGGCGCAGTTTGTCCGCCGCGAAGGCGCGGATGCGCTCACCGTGCGGTTCGAGCGCGCCGAGCGCGCGGCGGTGCGCCGGATGCGTCAGCAGTTCGATCGTGACGCCTTCGATCTCGGTCTGGCGCTGCGCGAAGCGGCCGGCAAGCAATGCGACTTCCGGTACCGGCACGCCGGGCGCGAACCGGTAGCGCGCGCGGTCAGGCGCCGCGCCGGTGCGATCCTCGCGCCGCCCGGGTCCGGCCGGCAACCAGCCCTCCGGCACCTCGACTTCGAGGTCGAGCAAAAAGAAGTCGCGTGGGCGCAAGCGCGGATCGTCACGGGCGACATCGGCGCCGGGGACGGGCAACCAGCCGATGCCGGGCAGCAGCGCGACGTAGCGGCGATCGAAAATGCCGCGATCGGTGCCGAGCAGCCCGACGGTGCTGGCGATGATGTTGCCGCGTTCGATGACCACCGCGCTGTCGAGATAACCGAACGCCAGCCGCGGCGCACCGCGATAATCCAGCGCTACCGTCATCACCTCGCCACCAGCCAACGGTTGTGGCAACACCAGTTCCAGCAAGCCATTGGCGTGAGTGAATTCGATGGGGTTGCCGTCTGCGTTCGTGATGCGCTGCACCGTGAGGCCGGGATTCAGCGTGAACAGCGCGCGCGTCAGCGACGTGCCGGGGCGGGCACGGAATTCGAGCGCGAGCTTGCCGTCGAGAACGCGGCCGGGTTCGATGACGACCTCGCCACGGATTGCGACCAGATCCGGCACGACATCATCGGCATGCGCCTGGTGCGCCGCCGCCCACTGATCGAGCTGCGGGATCGCGCGTTGCCGCGCGCCGCCGGCACCGCCGAGCAGCCCCAGGCCCGCGATAACCACCGCGGTGCCCGCGGCGAACCGTATCGCGCGGCGGCCATCATCGAGCCGGGGATGGATCGCGGCGGCGATGCCGATGAGGCCGAACGCGACCAGCAGCACGCCAACGCGTTGCAACCAGGCCCACAGATCACGCGCGATCGCCGGCACGAAATCGGATGTCGCGCCAAGCTGCGCGATGCCGATGTAATCGACCAGCGCCGCCGTTCCCGGCCCGGCGATCACCAGCGCCGCGAACAGGCCATACAACGCCGCAAGTGACAGCACTGCGGCGAGCAACCGGTGCCGCACCAGCAGCGTGATCACGAACACCAGCGCGAAGCCGAACGCGAGCGCCGGGATCGCCATGAAACCGACGAAGGCGAGCAGCGAGTGCAGCGTCGGGACATCGCCGAGCGGCGCATCGAGCGCGGTCAGCAGCCAGCCGAGCAGCGTCGCGAACAGCGTCAGCCCCACCACCGGCAGCCAGGCCGCAAGCACGAGGCCGAGCCAGCGGCCGGCAATCAATTCCAGATTCGACAGCGGTCGCGCGTCCAACACTTCGACGATCCCTTCGCGCTGATCCCGGGCGCGCACGTCGAAGCCGAGGAAGGCGACGCCGAACATGAACACCGTGAGGAAATAGAAGCCGACCGCGGTGAACAGGTAATGCGGACCGATCAATGCGACCGTGCCCGAGTAGCCGGAGAGGAAGCCATGCAACGCCGAGTAGTACACCCAGGCGACGAGCCCCAGCAGGAACGAACCCGCGGTGAACACCCAGTAACGAAACGTCCGTCGGGTCAGGCGCAACTCATCCCGGGCGACGGTCCAGATCGGTGCGAAACGAATCATGGCGCGGTCTCCTCGACGACGAGTCCATGCGGCAGCATGAACGCGAGATAGGCTTCTTCGAGCGTGATGTCTGCGACCGGCGTCGCGCCGGCGGGAATCGTGCTGCCGCGCAGCACGCCGCGGAGCTGGAGCATGCCGCCATTGGCGACACGGCGGACGATCTCGAGCAGCTCCAGCAGCGCACCTTCGGCGGCCACCGGCACGGTGATCTCGAACACCTTGTCGTGCGCCTCGCGCAGCAGTTCGGTGGGCGCGCCGCGAAAGCGGACCTTGCCGTGGTCGATGATCGCCAGATCGGCGCAGCCCGAGCCGAGGTCGGCGACGATGTGGGTGGACAGCACCACGGTGCGATCGCGGCCAAGATCCGCCATCAACTGGCGAAAGCGCAAGCGCTCCTCCGGATCGAGGCCGACGGTCGGTTCATCGACGATCAGCACGCGCGGCTCGTGCACCAGCGCCTGCGCGACACCGAGACGGCGCAGCATGCCGCCGGACAATTGCTTGACCTTGCGATCGGCGACCTTGCCGAGCCCGACCGAATCGAGCACCTCGGCGACCCGGCGCTGGCGCTGGGTGCGATCGCTCATGCCCGACAAGGCCGCGAGTGAATCGACGACCTCGGCGACGCGTTGCAGGCGCCAGGCCCCGAACTCCTGCGGCAGGTAGCCGAGCAACCGGCGCACCGCGGTGCGCTCGCGCAGCACGTCTCGGCCGCCAACGCGCACGGTGCCGGCGGTCGGCGCGAGCAGCGTGCAGAGGATCCGCATCAAGGTGCTCTTGCCGGCACCATTCGAGCCAAGCAGGCCGAACAGCCCGGTGCCGATGCTGAGACTGACTTCATCGAGCGCGACGCGACCGCCCCGGTACACGTGACGCACACCCTCGGCGACGATCATTGCTTCTGCCATGTCCGCTCCTCCTCGGCCAGGGAAGGTCTGAACGAGTCCAGGAGGAACTGGTTCAGAGATGACGCAATTGCTGCGGCTTAGAGATCCTCGAATTCGCGGCGTAACTGGAATTCGCGCGAGGATACGCAGGCTTCGAGCGAACGCAGCCGCTCTTCGAGCCGAGCGAAGCGATCGCGCAACGCCGATGCCTCATAGGACGGCGCGCGCCCGGTAAAGTTGCCGAATGGGTGCGATGCCGTGCTGGCAGCCGGTTCTGGATCGGTCAGGTACCACAGAGCCAGATAGACGATGACGAACGGGAACAGCCCGGTCATCAGCGCGCCGAAGAACCAGATGAAGCGGACCAGCTTGGGATCGACCGACAGGAAATCGGCCAGTCCGGCGCAGACGCCAGCCCAAAAGCCTTCGCTTGGCTTGCGCCGGATCCGGCGCAGGACCGGAAACAGGTCGTGAATCGATTCTCTAATCATGTCGGTTTCTCCAGCCCGGTGATTTCGCATCGAGCAGTTGTTCCAGCGCCGCGATGCGCTGCTCCATACGCTCGGCGACCTCGGCCAAATCGGCCTGGTCCGGCGTGACGGGCGTTGCCGTCGGCTCCGGTTCCGGCGCGGTGGTGGTCTGTTCGCCGCGGTTGCGCCGGTGGCGATCGTGCCGCGCGGTGTCGCGCGGATATTTGTGCTTGTAGTGGAAGGTGATCCACACGATCGCGACGACCATGATGAAGGGCGCGAGCGGTATCAAGCTGCCAAACAGGTGTCCCATTGCCGCAAGCCTTTCCTGACCGTGCCAGAACTATTCCGGTCGCACCGGTTTTTGCGCGCGCAGCTTGCTGCGCAGCTCTTCTAGTTGACGCTCGACGCGCTCATTTTCCTCCATGGTCTTGAACTCCTCCGCCAGATCGCGCGTACCGAGATCATAGGCTTCGAGTTCCGCTTCCATCCGATCGATCCGGCCTTCGTAGCGCGACAGCTTTTCCATCGCATCCGTGGCGCGCTGATCGTTGATCGTCGTCTTGACCTTCAGCCGCGAGCTGACCGACTGGCGCCGGAGCGTGATCGCCTTTTGCCGCTGGCGGGCGTCGCCGAGCTTCGCCTTCAGTTGCGCGATGTCGTGATCGAGCTTGTCGATCTCCTGCTCCAGCGTCGCGGCTTCCTGCTCCAGATGCGCGGCCTGAGCAACGGCACGCTCGCGCGCACCGAGCGCGCCGCGCGCCAGATCGTCACGGTTGCGCGTGACCGCGAGTTCCGCCTTCGCGGCCCAGTCCTCGGCATCATGCCGCAATTGTTCGAGTGCTCGCTGAATCTCCTTCTTGCGCGCCAGCGCGCGGACCGCGGTCGAGCGCACCTCGACCATCGTGTCCTCCATCTCCTGAATGATCAGCCGGACCATCTTTTCCGGGTCTTCGGCCTTGTCCAGCATCGTGTGGATGTTCGAGTTAACGACATCCGAGAATCGTGAAAATATTCCCATGGCAGTCTCCGCAGTTTCCTCTGGTATGTCCCAAGCGATTCGCCGGTGGCGAATCATGGGCTAGACATTGCGATCCCCGTGCCAAGTGTCGCGCTTGCGCGGCAACCGATTGATTTAACTGAATGTCCATCGAACTGAGCCTAATCTGGGACACCCACCTTTTGCTTGGGTTACCCTATTGTTCGTGGTCAATATGGCTAATGTTCGAGATAATTCGCCACATCGTGGTAATCGAGGCTAACTGCCATGACGCCTGAGCGAGTCGAATCACCGGACCCCATCGTCGGTGAAGCGGACAACTTTCTCGCCGTTCTGGAACAGGTCTCGCGCCTCGCACCGCTCGATAAGCCGGTCCTGATCGTCGGCGAGCGTGGCACCGGCAAGGAACTGATCGCGGCGCGGCTGCATTACCTGTCGGAGCGCTGGCAGCGCAACTTCGTCAAGTTCAACTGCGCCGCGCTGCACGAGGATCTGCTCGAGTCGGAACTGTTCGGCCATGTCGCCGGTGCCTATACCGGCGCGACGCGCGCGCGGGTCGGGCGGTTCGAACTGGCCGACGGCGGCACGCTGTTTCTCGATGAGATCTCCAGCATGAGCCTGCGCTTGCAGGAGAAGCTGCTGCGGGTGGTCGAGTATCACGAGTACGAGCGCGTCGGCTCCAGCGCGACCGAGTCGGTCGATGTCCGGCTCGTCGCCGCGGCCAACGTCGATCTGCCGAGCCTGGCGCACAGCGGCCGCTTCCGCGCCGATCTGCTCGATCGCCTATCGTTCGATGTGCTGACGGTACCGCCGCTGCGGGCGCGCCCCGGTGACATTCCATTATTGGCGCGGCGGTTCTCGGAGAACATGACGCGCGAACTCGGCCGCGAGTATTTCGCCGGCTTCTCGCGTGACGCCGAAGCGTCCCTGCGGGCGTATCCCTGGCCGGGCAACGTGCGCGAGTTGCGCAACGTCGTCGAGCGCGCGGTCTACCGGCTGGAACGTACCGAGCAAATCATCGAGGCCATCGAGTTCGATCCCTTCGCGTCGCCGTACCGCCTGGCGGCGGTTGCCTCACCTGTCACACCGATCGAACGGCTTCCTGCGACCGGAACTGCGCCAGGGTTGGTTGCGGCAGGAATCGCCGATGAACGCTTGACCGCCGCGGCTCCGGACGCAGCACCCGCAGCGCAGCAAGCACTGGTGGAAGGGGACCCCGAGCTGCCGTGCAGTTTCGATGCATTGACCGCGGCCTTTGCGCAACGATTGCTGCAAGCCGCGCTGCGGCGGACCCGATTCAACCAGCGCAAGGCCGCGGCCTTGCTCGGCCTGAGCTACCACCAGTTTCGCGGTCAGTTGCGCAAGCACGCGATCCCGCCCCGGTGGTAGGAGCGGGCCCCGGCCGCGACCTTGTGATCGAACACCAGCCCCTGCGACGGCGGGCCACCGCGATGAGGGCAGCGTCACGAAGCGCTTCGTGCGACCGCGCGACTGTTCGCACAACGGTGCGACCGAGCCATAGGTTGTGCCCCGCGGCTCGGGTCGCAGGTCTGCATCGTGTCGTTTCGGTGACGACGACGCGTCGCTTGCGTTCGACCCGGGTCACGCTGTGGCCGGCAGGCCGCGCGATGCCGTGCGCCGCATACCACGAAGGTTCATTGAGCACGATGGCCTCGGCCCGAAGCCAACCCGCCAGCGCCGGAGATGACCGGATCCGGTGGTAATGGCCATCGGGCTCAGCGCCCGGGGTGAATCTCGATGGGGACCGACGCCAGCTTGTCGTAGATCCGTCCGAGCCGGCGGATCGGCCACCAGCGGTAGAGACAGATGTCGAGCGGTCGCCACATCGCAACCCAGCCGACCAGCGTCAAACCTTCGCGCAGCACGAGGCTCACGACGCTGCCGCCACGTACCAGCGTATGTGCGATCAGGATGCAGCTGGTGAGAAACAGCAGGCCAATGACCCGGCTGATCCAGCCCTCATAGACCAGCCGGCGCAAATCGAGCCGATTGAGTGTGCTGCGGTAGGCGAAGAAGTGATGCACGGAATCGGCGATGCGCTCGATCTCGCCAGCGGGTTCCGGCGGCCGATCGAAATGAATCCGCAGCCGCAGGGGCTGCCGCAGCGGATACTCCTGAGCCCAGGAAACGATGAACTGCTCGGCGTCGCGATCCAGGTCGCGCTCGTGAAATGGCGAGGGATCCAGCGAGTTGTAGAGCCGACCGATGCTCTGCAACCTGAGTTCAATGAGTGCGGTGCCTGAGGCCATTGCGGATGCCCTTCGCCATCTATTACATGCTGCGAGCAGAGGGGGCACACCACGGAGCTGCAAATCGTCACAAACGGGTGGCCGTTTCGTGACGAGAGTCTAACTTCGGCAAACCCGGTGTGGGAACTGTTCGCGGATAGCACTTACCGGGGCCGGTCTGGCTTCTTGTCCCTGACCCATCCGGCCGTGAACCTATGAACGCCCTACCGGTTGAATTACGATAAACGCCACAGCAAGCAACGGCCGTCTGGCGTGGCATCGGCTTATGACGCCGGCCTGGCCACAGCGCATTGTGGAAATTGCCAAGAGGAACATCAGCGTGTGCAAAGCATTTCATTTCAACCGCAGTATCGCCATGACAGCAACCGTAGTCGGGCGCGCTCGGTGCCGCGCCCTTTTCGCGCTGGCACTCGTCGCCGGCAGCTGCATTTTTCCAGGGTCACCGGTACGCGCCGAGGAAGCAGTGGACTACGCGATTCAGGCCGGCGACGTGCTGGCGATCTCGGTCTGGCGTGAGCAGGACTTGCAGCAGGAAGTGATCGTCCGGCCCGATGGCAAGTTCTCGTTTCCGCTGGTCGGCGACATCGCGGCGCAGGGTCAGAGTGTGGCGGCGGTACGCGAGCAGATCGCGACCCGGATCGAGAGTTACATCCCGGATCCGATGGTCACGGTGCAGGTGCGCCAGACCGCCGGCAATGTCGTTTACGTGGTCGGTCAGGTGAACCGCCCCGGCATGTTCGTGATGCAACGGGCGGTCGATGTGATGCAGGCGCTGGCAATGGCCGGTGGCGCGAGCACCTACGCCAGTGTCAACAAGATTCGCGTGCTGCGCCGGGATGAGAGCGGCGTGGAGCGCTCGATTCCATTCAATTATGGCGACGTCGCCAGCGGCGACGACGTCGCGCAGAATCTGGTGTTACGGCCGGGCGACGTCGTCGTCGTGCCGTAGCGCGCGGGCCGGGCCTCCGGGTGGCGCGCGCCGGATCCCGTTGATGCGTCTGCGCCAGTATTCCTCCATCAGACTCGACACCATGACCTTGCCGGTGCGCGTGCTGGGCGCGTGCACGAAGCGATCATCGCCAAGATAGATGCCGACGTGGCTGTACGGCGTGCCGGTGGTGTTGAAAAACACCAGATCGCCGGCCTCGCGTTCGGCGAAGTCAACGGTGCCGAGTGCCGTGGCAAGCGCTGCGGTATTGCGCGGCAGATCGACGCCCAATCTGGCGTAGACATGGCGGACAAAACCGCTGCAATCGAAACCGGTGTCGGGCGATTCCCCGCCGGCACGGTACGGCGCGCCGCGCAGGCTGACCGCATAGGCGAGGACGCCGAGATAATCGCGCGACGTGATCGGTTGTGGCGGCGCGTGCGGCGCCGCGGCAGCCGGCGGTCGCGGTGCTGGCACCGTGGAACAGCCGGCAACGAGGGCCAGCAGCGCCATGGCAGCGAGTTCGCAGCGCAGACTGCGCCAGACCATCATGTCGGAGTGCGTCACGGGTGGCATGTTAGCGCGCGCCGGTCCGGGGATCTTCGGTATACTGCCGCACCGTGCGCGTGGCGACGAATGTAACCCAGAATCTGCAACTCGATCCGCAGGGACGCCTGCGACATTTCCTCTCCATCGAAGGCCTGCCGCAAGCCTTGCTCACCGAGATTCTCGACAACGCCGAGCGCTTCGTCGGCGTCGGTGATCGCGCGGTGAAGAAAGTGCCGCTGCTGCGCGGCAAGACGGTAATCAACCTGTTCTTCGAGCCCAGCACGCGGACGCGGACGACGTTCGAACTCGCGGCCAAGCGCCTCTCCGCCGACGTCATGAACATGAACATCGAGATGTCGTCGGCGCGCAAGGGCGAGTCGCTGCGCGATACGCTGCGCAACCTCGAGGCGATGCACACCGACATGTTCGTCGTGCGCCACCAGGACAGCGGTGCGTCGTTCTTCATTGCCCGACAGGTCGCGCCCGAGGTCAGCGTCATCAACGGCGGCGATGGCCGGCATGCGCATCCGACCCAGGCGATGCTCGATGCCTTCACCATCCGCCGCGTCAAGGGTGGGTTCGAGGACCTGACGGTCGCGATCGTCGGCGATGTCGCCCATTCGCGCGTCGCGCGCTCCGAAATCCACGCGCTGAAAACGCTTGGCGTGCGGGAGCTGCGCGTGGTCGGCCCGGCGACCTTGCTGCCGGCAGCGATTGAGTCGCTCGGCGTCAGCGTGCACCACGTGCTGGAGGACGGCATCAGCGGCTGCGATGTCATCATCATGCTGCGCCTGCAACAGGAGCGGATGGAAAGCGCACTGTTGCCGAGCGCGCACGAGTATTTCCGGATTTACGGCGTCACCGAGAAGCGGCTGCGCGCCGCCAAGCGCGACGCCATCGTGATGCATCCAGGCCCGATCAACCGGGGCGTCGAGATCGATTCGGCGGTCGCCGACGGGCCGCGCTCGGTGATCCTGCAACAAGTCAGTTACGGCATCGCCGTGCGCATGGCGGTGATGGCGATGATCATGGGACGCCAGCCGGAATGACGCTGTCGCTCCGGATCCGCGGCGGCCACCTCATCGACCCGGCGAACGGTATCGATGCCGAGACCGATCTGTGCATCGGTGATGGCGCCATCGTCGCGCTTGGCCGCGCCCCGGCAGGTTTCCGGCCGCAGCGCGAGATCGACGCCCGCGGCCTGATCGTCAGTCCGGGCTTCATCGATTTGTGCGCGCATCCGCGCGAACCGGGCGCGGAATACAAGGCGACCATCGCCAGCGAAGCGGCGGCGGCGCTGCGCGGCGGTTTCACGACCATCTGCTGTCCGCCGGATACCGATCCGGTGATCGATACGCCAGCCGTGGTCGATCTGATCAAGCACCGGGCGACGCAGGCGCGCGCCGCGCGGGTGCTGTGTCTCGGCGCTGTGACGCAGGGGCGGGCCGGTTCGGTGCTGTCGGAAATGGCCGCGCTGCGCGCCATCGGTTGCGTCGGTGTCAGCAACGCCCGGCAACCGATCCGCGACACGCTGGTGCTGCGCCACGCGCTCGAATACGCGGCGACGCTGAATCTGACGGTGTTCGCGCGACCGGAGGATCCGTGGCTCGGCGCGACCGGACGGATGCACGAAGGCGCGATCAGCACCCGGCTTGGCATCTCGGCGACGCCCGGCTGTGCCGAATCCATCGAAGTCAGCCGCTGGCTGCTGCTGTGTGAACAGACCGGGGCGCGAATCCATTTCGGACGACTCAGCACGGCGCGATCGGTGCGGCTGGTGCGAGCGGCGCGGCGGGCCGGGCTGCCGGTCAGTGCCGATGTCGGGATCGCCTACCTGCACTACACCGATGTCGATGTCGGCGATTTCGACGGCATGTTTCATCTGCAGCCCCCGCTCGCCGGCAGCGCGGATCGGTCCGAACTGGTGCGGGCGCTAGGCAGTGGCGCGATCGACGCGATCTGCAGCGACCACCAGCCGCACGATGCGGATGCCAAGGCGGCGCCGTTCAGTGCCACCGAGCCAGGCATGTCCTTGCTCGATACCTTCGTGCCGATGCTGCTCGAACTCACCCACCGCCACCGGCTGCCGTTGGCGCGTGCGATCGCGGCGGTGACACAGGCGCCGGCCCGGGTCCTTGGTTCCAAGGGCGGGCAGTTGGGCGTGGGTGCCGTGGCCGACCTCATTCTGATAGACCCGAACCTGCGGTGGTCCTGTAACGTGGAATCACTGCACAGCGATGGCAAGAACTCGCCGCGGCTCGGTCAGTCCCTGACCGGTCGCACGGTGCTGGCGCTGGTGGGCGGCCGGGTGGCCTACGACGTGCTTGGCCAACGTGGCTGAGCCGGCGGCACAGGTGCAGGGGGCAGCCGCATGCGCCGTGTATCCGTCACGCGCCGAGGCGCTGGAGCGGCGGGGCAGCATCGTCCTCGAAGCCGCGCGGGTCCTCAGCAATACCGGTTGTGCCGGCGGGCAGCACGTTCTGCGCGTGCATGCCCCTGAGATCGCGCGCCGGGCCCGCCCGGGACAGTTCCTGAACCTGCAATGTGATCCGACCATTCCGTTGCGTCGACCCATGTCCATCATGCGCGCCGCGTCTGCCGCCGGCTGGATCGAGATGCTCTATAAGGCACAGGGCTACGGCACACGGCTGTTGGCTTTGCGTCAACCTGGCGACGACCTGTCGTTGCTCGGGCCAATTGGCAGGCCGTTCAAGCTCGCTGGTTACCGCAAGCGGCCGCTGCTCTTGGGCGGCGGCGTCGGCATCCCGCCGATGATTGGTCTGGTCGAGCACATCCGCACGGTGGCCCCGGCGGCGCAGCCGCTGCTGTGCATGGGATCCGAGGTTCCATTTCCGTTCACGCCGCGGCCCTCGGCGATTCTGGTGCCGGGATTACCCGCCGACGTGATCGCCGCCATGCCTTTGCTCGAGGATTGGCGTATCCCGTCGCGCCTCGCGAGCAGCCAAGGCTTTGCCGGCTGCTTTCAAGGCCTGGTCACCGAGTTGGCCGGGTGCTGGCTCGAAGGTCTGACCGAGGGCGCGCGAGCCGAGGTCGAACTGTTCGCCTGCGGTCCGACGCCGATGCTGCGTGCGGTGCAGCAACTTGCGGCGCGCTTCGATCTGCCGTGCGAACTGTCGCTCGAAGAGCGCATGGCCTGTGCGGTCGGTGGTTGCGCCGGCTGTACCGTGGCCATCGACGTAGCCGGTAAATTGGCGATGCGTCGCGTCTGTGTCGACGGTCCGGTGTTTGACGCCGCGGCGGTCAGGTTCCCTGCGTGAACGAATGGTTCGCCGAGTCCGTCCCCGACCGCGTCCGACTCGTCTGCTTCGATACCTGACCGGACCGGCCTCCGCGCATCATTCCTGCGCGCGAAGGCCAAGCACCCCGGCTGTTGGCTATTTGGCGAGTTGATCGAGTGCCGTGGCGAGATGGGTCACAGTGCGATCGACGTGGAGCAGCTTGTCGATGCCGAACAAGCCGAGCCGGAAGGTCTTGAAGTCGGCGCCTTCGTCGCATTGCAGCGGGACGCCGGCGGCGACCTGCAAGCCAAGCGCGGCGAAGCGCTTGCCGGTATGGATGCCGTCGTCGTCGGTGTAGCTGACCACGACACCGGGCGCTTCGAAGCCAGGCGCGGCGACACTCTTGAAGCCGTGTGCGGCAAGCAGTTCCCGGACCTTGCGTCCGAGCGTGCGCTGCCGTTCGCACAGCAAATCGAAACCGGCGTTCTCGGCTTCGCGCATCGCGTCGCGCAAGGTCAGCAGCGCGTCGGTCGGCATCGTCGCGTGATAGGCGAAACCGCCGTTTTCATACGACTGCATGATCTGCCACCACTTGCGCAGATCGCAGGCATAGCTGGTGCTGGTGGTCGCTTCCAATCGCTCCAGCGCGCGGCGGCTCAGCATCACCAGCCCGCCGCACGGCGTGCTCGACCAGCCTTTCTGCGGCGCGCTTATCAGCACATCGACGCCGGCCATCGTCATATCGACCCAGACCGTGCCCGAGGCGACGCAGTCGAGCACGAACAGGGCGCCAACTTCATGCGCCGCGGCGCTCACGGCTTGCAGGTAATCGTCCGGCAGTATCATGCCGGAGGCGGTTTCGACATGCGGTGCAAACACGACATCGGGGCGCTCCGCGCGAATGGCGGCGACCACTTCGGCGATCGGCGCCGGCGCGAACGCAGCCTGCCGGCCCGGTTCGATCGGTCGCGCCTTGAGCACGCTGCTTGTCGCCGGGATCCGACCCATTTCGAAGATTTGGGTCCAGCGGAAGCTGAACCAGCCGTTGCGGATCACCAGTGTCTTGCCGCCGGATGCGAATTGCCGCGCGACGGCTTCCATCGCATAGGTGCCGCCCCCGGGAACGATCACCGCGGCGTCGGCGTGATAGACCTTCTTCAGCGTCGCCGAGATATCCCGCATCACGCCCTGAAAGCGCTGCGACATGTGGTTGAGCGCGCGGTCGGTGAAGACCACGGAAAATTCGAGCAGGCCGTCGGGATCGACGTCCGGAAGCAGAGCAGGCACGAGAGTCTCCTTGGCAAAACACAAAAGTGCCGGCGCATGGCGGCGCCGGCAGTGGCAGCATTCTACCGCGACAGCAGCCGCCGATAGATATCGCGGTACAGCGCAGCACTGGCGACCCAGCTGAAATCGCGCGCCATGCCGGCGCGTTGCCGCGCGCGCCAGGCCGCGGTGTCACGAAAACTCGCATGCGCACGGCGGATCGCACCGGCAAGCGCATTGGTTGACGGAGCATCGAACAGGAAACCGGTCGCGCCGCCGTTGCCGGAGTCATCGATCGAGTCGGCGAGTCCACCGGTTCTGCGGGCGATAGGCGGCGTGCCGTAGCGCTGGCTGCACAACTGCGTCAGCCCGCATGGCTCGAACCGCGAAGGCATCAGCAGCGCATCGCTGCCGGCGATGATGCGGTGGGCCAGCGCCTCATCGTAACCGATTCGCAATCCGACCCGGCCCGCATGAGCTTGCGCCAGTGTTCGCAACGCGTCTTGCAGTCGCTGCTCACCGGAACCGAGCAGCACCAGTTGCAGCGGCAATTCCTTGGCCAGCGCATTGAATGCATCAATCGCGAGATCGATCCCTTTCTGCTCGGTCAGCCGCGACACGGCACCGAGCAACAGCGCCGTCGGCTCCTGCCGCAAGCCAAATTCCTGGCACAAGGCGCGCCGGTGCTCGGCTTTGGTGTCCAGTCGATCGGCGTCGTAGGGCGGCGCAATCAGCCGATCGGCGGCCGGATTCCATTGCCGGTAGTCAATCCCATTGAGGATGCCGCTCAACACCTGGGATCGCGCACGCAGCAGACCGTCCAGACCATGGCCGAACTCGGGTGTCTGGATCTCACGGGCATAGTTCGGGCTGACCGTGGTCACCGCATCCGCGAAGCGGATGCCACCCTTGATCAGCGCGCAACTGCCATAGAACTCGAGCGCATCGAGGTGCCAGAGCGTCCCGGGCAGTTCGAGCTGCTGGAAGGTCGCGTAATCACATTGCCCGAGATAGGAGAGGTTGTGGATCGTGAATACCGTCGCCGGGCGCCGCGGCAGCGCCTGCAGCAGTGCGGGCACCAGGCCGGTCTGCCAGTCGTGGCAATGCACCAGGTCCGGCCGCCAATCACCGAAGGCATGGCCGGTGGCCAGCGCTGCGACCACGCGGCTGAAGATCGCAAACCGGAACGGGTTGTCCGGCCATTCGGTGCCGGTTTCCGCTGCGTACAGCGAGCCGGGCCGGTTAAACAATTCCGGCACATCGACGACATAAACAGCGAGTCCGGATTCGAGATCGCCACGCAGAATCTGGATTGAGCCGGGCCAGCCAGGCACCCGCAGATCGCTGGCAATGGGCGTGAGTCGCAGCTTGTCCCGGACACTCCGGTAGCCGGGTATGATGGCGCGGCAATCACAACCAAATGCGGGTAGTGCCACCGGCAGGCTGGCGCAGACTTCACCGAGTCCTCCGGTCGCGGCAAGCGGGTGAATTTCGCTGCAGGCGAACAGGATCTTGAGCATTGGCGCAATGATAGCAGGCAGCTGAACTGCACCCGGTAAACGACAGGAAATTGAGCCATGAGCGACCGCCGCTACATCTTCGAAATGCAACCAAAAATCCCTGCGGAGCTCGCCCGGCTCGAAGAGCTGGCAATGGACCTTTCCTACAGCTGGAATCGCCGCATCCGCGAGTTGTACGCCGGGCTCGATCGCGAGTTGTGGGATGCCTGCGGCCATAACCCGAAGGTGTTCCTGCGGCGGGTGTCGCAACAACGGCTCAATGAAGCCGCGGCGAGCACGAATTACCGCCAGGAGTATGAAGGGGCGCTATCTACGTTCGATTCCTATCGGGCGAAGCTGGCCGATCCGCGCGTCTACTCGCGCTTCGAGACCGAGCGTGACCTCATCGCCTATTTCTGCGCCGAGTTCGCGTTCCACGAGAGCCTGCCGCTGTATGCCGGAGGGCTGGGCGTGCTGGCCGGCGATCACTGCAAGGCGGCGAGCGACCTCGGCTTGCCGTTTGTCGCCGTGGGGCTGCTGTACAACGCGGGGTATTTCCGGCAGGTCATCGATGTCAACGGCCGTCAGCACATGAGTTACACGCCGATCCGCGCCGGCGATCTGCCGCTGGTGCCGGTACGCGATGCCGCCGGAGACGAGTTGCACGTTTCGCTTGCGTTGCCGGGCCGTGCCGTCGCGCTGCGCGTCTGGCAGGCACGGCTTGGACATGTGCGACTGTTGCTGCTGGATAGCGACGTCGCCACCAACGCGGCGGATGACCGCATGATTACCCATGAGCTGTACGGCGGCGATGCACGTGTCCGCATCGAGCAGGAGCTTGCTCTCGGCATGGGTGGCCTGCGCGTGTTGCGCGCGTTGGGCCTGCAACCGACCTGCTGGCATATCAACGAAGGACACGCCGCCTTTCTGATTCTGGAACGGATGCGCGAGTTGGTCCGCACCGGTGTCGATGTCGGTACCGCGCTGGAAGTGGTCGCCGCCGACACCGTGTTCACGACCCACACCCCGGTTGCGGCCGGGCACGACGTGTTCGATCACGACTTGATGCGGGCGTACTTTCCCGATTACATGCACGAGATCGGTCTCAGTGCCGAGGAATTCTTTGCCCTCGGCGCGAGCCCGCTGAACAGTCACGGTTTCAACCAGACCGCCCTGGCGCTGCGAGGATCGCGGCACCATAACGGCGTCAGCCGCATTCACGGCGAAGTCGCGGCGGCGACCGAGGCGCACATCTGGCCGCAGATCAGCGCCCATGAGAACCCCATTGAGCATGTCACGAACGGCGTGCATGTGCCGACGTTCCTGGCTGAGGCCTGGGTCAACCTGTTCAATTTGCGCTTCGGCAACCAGTGGCGCAACGAGCTCCACAATGTCGAATTCTGGCAACAGATCGATGCTTTGCCGGATCAGACCTTCTGGAGCGTGCGGCAAATGCTGAAGTTCGATCTGATTGCGGACTTGCGCCGGCGCGCCATCATCCAGCACCGGCGCAATGGGCTCGGCGAATCCGAAATCAATCACATGGTGCGTTGCCTCGACCCGGATCGCGACATCTGTCTCATCGGCTTTGCCCGTCGTTTCGCGACCTACAAGCGTGCGACCTTGTTGCTGTCCGATCGGGAGCGGTTGATAAGGCTGTTGCGTGATGACGAGCGGCCCATCGCCTTTATTTTTGCCGGGCGCGCGCATGCCCGTGACCATGGCGGGCAGGAGTTGATTCGGGAACTGCACGATTTTTCACGTCTGCCGGAAATAGCCGGGCGGTTGATCGTGCTGGAAGGCTATGACCTTGCGCTGGCGCGTACGCTGGTGGCGGGAGTCGATGTCTGGCTGAACACGCCGCAGGCGCCGATGGAAGCCAGCGGCACTTCCGGCATGAAGGCCGCGATCAACGGGGTCGTCAACCTCAGCATCCTCGACGGCTGGTGGGCCGAAGGCTATACCGGAGACAACGGTTTCGGCATCGCGCCGGTACCATCGCACGTGCCCGCACATGAGCGCGATCGGATCGAAGCGAACGAGGTGATGAACATCATCGAGGACGAAATCCGGCCGCGCTTCTACGCCCGCAATCAGCACGGCTATCCGGCGCCCTGGGTGAAACTGTCCAAGAACAGCATGAAGACCGTGTTGCCGCGGTTCAGCTCCGAGCGAATGGTGTTGGACTATCTGCGCAAGTTCTACCGGCCCGCGCATCGCCACGCGCTGCGTCTTGCCGGCAATGATTACGCACCCGCTCGGATACTCGCAGAATGGAAGCGCCGCATCCGCGATGGTTGGGAGGGTGTCGCGTTGCGTCTGCTCGCCGGACCGGAGACCACCGCACTGGCGGATACGCCGTTGACTTTCAGTGTTGCCGCCCGCCTCGGGATGCTCAAGCCGACCGATGTCGAACTGAGCCTGCTGTTGGGGGCGGCCGATGCACCGCCGACACCGGAAGCCGGTATCGAGTATCGGCTGGAGCACGCTGGCTTTACGCCGGAAGGCGAAGCGGTATTCACGCTGACCGTGACACCGGATCTCTCCGGTCTCCTGGCATTCCGCATACGCATGTATCCGCGCCACGAGTTGCTGGCGCATCGCTTCGAGATGGGGCGCATGATTTGGCTTGAGCGCGCGTAGCTCGAGTCGTTGCGTTATAGCATCCGCTTCGCCCTCGTAATGAAGTGCGCCATGTTCGACTGGCCTTCGTGGCCTCCGTCGTGCTGGCGCCAAGCCACCTGGCCGTCGAGCAGCCCGACCTCGACGGCCGGCGAGGTCACGTTGCGATAGTCATCGGGGACGCCGAGATCCTTGGCGCCCAGCAGGCGGTAGACCGGCTGTGCCGCGACCGCGGCCATGAAACAACCGCGCCGGTCGAGCCAAAGTGTGTCAGCTTTTTCGGGAATGCCGTAACTGATGAACATCGGGCGCGGCGCGCATAGCGTAATCAGTTCGTGCGCATCGACCCGAGGGTCGTTGGCGTTACGGCTGCCAAATGAAGACTCAGCGGTACCGTATTTAAGGAAGTTGCCCGCCTTCCAGTGATATTCCCCCTTGCCAGTAAGGTTTTTGACGGCTTCACCAAAATTGCGGCGGTACAGTCTTGCACCGCCCGCGCCGGAGAAGTCGACCAGCGCAATGGTAAAGCGCGGTTCGAAGGCAAGCGTCACCAGTGCCGCTTTGCCATAATGCGATACACCCTCGAGACCGACTCGTTTCGCGTCCACCCGCGGCTCGGCTTCAAGGTAATCGAGCGCCCGCGCTGCGCCCCAAGCCCGGGCGCGCAGCGCGCCCCAGTCGTCGGGCGGACGAGGTTGGCCACGATTGGCGAGTCCAATGATGCCCTTGGTCAGCCCCGTGCCGTTGTCGGTCTGTCACCGGTACGCCGCTAACCACCGCATCCATTTCGGTCTGCCGAGTCACGGCCCAGGTAATGCTCGGCGTCTCGACCGGGACCCCACCGATCACTTCATGCTCGAATGCCTCGACGATCTCCGGGGCGTCGTCGGCGCCACCAGGTATCGGTAATCGTGACACGTTTGCCAGCGCCAACGGATCGGGCAACTCCGGATAGGGGTTAAAGCCTCGTCATAATTTGCAGCATCCGCCCGGCCCGGAGCGGAGCCGGGGGGATGCCTAGCTGTTCCCGCATGTATTGATGACCCTGCTTGGTGGTCCGGGTCGCCGTGTTTGGTCGTAGCTCGGTCTGTGCGGACAATGTCGCCATAAGAGCGGCGATGCCGGTGACCAACGATGTTACCCGGCTTCGTTTCATGGCAATGCCCTCTTTCGCATGCCGCAAGACAGTCTGGGAAAATGATTGTCGACGATGCAACTGGCGCAATGGAATGCTGTTCTCGCCACGTACAAAAAGCACCTGCGGCGCACAAAAAGGATTGACCCATCGTCGGCTCGCACGCTATCTTAACCACGATAACAATAAGGACTTAACGTTGCGGTTAAAGTCTCGAAGCAGACAGAGCTATCGCCTCTGTTTTGACCAGCGCGGGAGCTTCGCGCGCAAGCGCCAGAGGGGGACGTTGAAGGTCACAGCGATCCTGGCGGTTGTTGTTGGCGCGATTGCGGCATTTGTTCTGCGAAGTCCAACAGGTCACAGACTGGTTGATACGCACATTGACGCGCGCGACAGGGGATTGACGGTCGCGTCGAGCGTGTCCTTGCCCGCACTTCGCGCTTCTGTTAACGACACGCTCGAATATTTCGACGTCAACGTCAAACCGTGGCATCGGGCGTCGCAGGCTCTGGCCACGAGCGGAACCTGGCAAACCGTAGCGGTTGTCGCCGGCGACAACATGGCCCTGATTTTTTCTCGCCTCGGACTAGCCCGAGGCATGCTGCAAGCAATTCTCGATTCCGGCCCTGAGGCAAACCGCCTGAGAGACATTCGGCCGGGACAGGAAGTTCGCTTCCGTGTCGCTGGTGATCAGGTCCTCGAGATGATTCTCGACATCGATCTCGAGTCCATGCTCCATGTAGTTAAAGAGGACTCCGGCTTTCGGTCGCGGTTACTCGTTACCGAGCCAGATCGACGGGTGGCGACGGCTACGGCTACCATTGAGGACTCGTTGTTTCTGGCCGGACAAAAAGCGGGAATTTCGGATAACGTCTTGATGCAGCTGGTGGATATATTCGGCTGGGATATTGATTTCCTGCTGGATATACGCGTTGGTGATTCCTACGCGGTCGTATATGAGGAGTTGTTCAAGGATGGTAAGAAAGTTAAGGATGGCCGGGTGTTGGCGGCGGAATTTGTGAATCAGAATCGC
>JADLEV010000002.1 GCA_020845935.1 Gammaproteobacteria bacterium | reverse complement strand
TCCGGTTGCAAACGCGCGCGGCACCCTTTGAGGAAAGCCGACAACAATCGATTGCAAGTCGTCTTTTGTGTCATACCTGTGTCTCGATCGTCAGGATCGGCCGAGCCGCAAAGGAAGGTGGGACCCAGCCTTGTGCATGTTGGTATTGCCCCCAGCCCAGGGCGCAAGAATACCGGGTCCGGAGGGGTCCCGGACCCGGTGGTGTCCCTTCGATACCGTCCTGGATCGGTCGGGACGAACATTAAGACGCAGCAGTAGCGAAAACCCACATAGCGACCCCACCGCGGGACGACGGATCCTTGTGTTCAGGTGCCGAGGCATCGCTGCCTGCGCTATGCTTGTGCGTCCCATGTCTAACCGTGCACCCGCCTCCACCACGATGCCAACCGATGTCGAATGGCTGGCGTTGGCAGCAGCGGCGGCGATGCATTTCACGACAGCCCCGAGTCGAGTCGAAGCGATTGGCACCGGCTTGATCAATCGCACGTTCCGCGTCGTTGCCCCCCAGGGTGCGCAATCGATACTGCAATGCGTCAATCCTATCCATGCGCCGGAGGTCAACTTCGACATCGCCGCGGTCACGGGCCACTTGTCGCGCCGCGGCGTCATGACACCGATGCTTATCGAGACGACCGCCGGCACTGCCTGGCTGGAGCTGGGAGGTCGAATCTGGCGGATGTTGAGCTATATCGAGGGCGACACGCGGACCGCACTGCGGCGACCGGAGGAGGCGGCCGGCGCTGGCCGCATGCTCGGTCAGTTCCATCAGGCCCTGCTGGATTATGCCGAGCCGCTGCATAACACCCGGCCCGGCGTGCACGACTTCGATCGCCACCTTTCGCATCTGCGCCGGACCTTGTTGCTCCGCAGGACACATCCGCGATTCGAGACGGTAGCCCGGATCGCTGAGCGCATCCTGGACTACAGCCGCGAACTTCCGGCGCTCCCGATACTCCCCGGTCGTCTGGTTCACGGCGATCCGAAGATATCCAATTTCATCTTTCGCCACGGTACCGACGAAGCGATCTGTCTGGTCGATCTCGACACGCTGGCGCACCTGCCGCTGGCGTACGAACTCGGCGACGCGCTGCGGTCCTGGTGCAACCCGAACGGTGAGGACGACCCGGCCGGCACCTTCTCGCTGGAACTGTTGCGCGCCGCGGTCGATGGCTACGCGGCGGTCGCTCGTTCCTGGGTCAGTGCCGCTGAATGGCGAGCGCTGGTCGCCGGTACGTTGCGAATTCAGATCGAACTCGCGGCGCGGTTCTGTGCCGACGCGCTCAACGAGTCCTATTTCGGCTGGGATCCGGTCCGCTACGCAAGCCGCAGCGAACACAACGAGGTTCGCGCGACCAGTCAGCTCCGGGCCGCGCTCGCACTCATGGCGGAGCGTGGCGCCGCAGAGGCCATCGTCGCCGCCGCGTTCGCCTGAGGCGGGCGCGCGATCTGCGGTTGGGTTGTCGATGCCGGGGGAGCAGCCGAGCGCGGCTTGCCGCGGCAGCGGCGGTACCGGCGACCAGCGCTCGCCGATCCCGGTGCGCAGACCGAGGCAGGAATTGCTTCAGGCCGGCGGCAAGTCTTCAGGGGTATCGATATCGCGCAGTACTGCCGCGCTTGCCATCGTCACCGGCACGATGGCTTCGGCATAGGCGGCAAGCAGACGCTTGGCGCCGTGGTCGCCGCGCAGCAATCGCATGGCGCCGAAATAATCCCGACTCCACAGCACCGGATTGCCCTGCTTGCCCTCATGCATCGGCACACAGATGCGCGGTACCGCACCGTCCCCAAAGGCCTCGATGATCCGTGCCAGATCGGCTGCCGTCAGATACGGCATGTCGCCGAGGCATACCAGAGCGGCATCGACTTTGTGATTCAGTGCGTCGATGCCGGTACGCAGTGTCGTGCTCATGCCTTCGACGTAATCCGGGCATTCGATGATGGTGACCGCCGCGTCGCTCAGCGCGTCGCGAATCTGGCTCGCATCGTGGCCGGCAACGACGATGATCGGATCGAGCTTGAGTTCCAGCAGTGGGCGCAGCGCCCGGCACAGCATGGGCTGCCCGGCGACCGGCAACAGCAGCTTGTTGGTCGGACCCATCCGGCGCGAACTGCCGGCGGCAAGCACGACCGCGCCGATCCGCGCCCCGGTCCCGGGCTGATGACGCTTGCGGTCCGAATGTTCTTCCGGGACCGCCTTCAGCAGTCCCCCCGCGCCCAAGCGGCGCAAGCCGGCACTGTTCGGGCGCCAGCCGGTCAACAGCGCGGGCACGATGACATCAAGACTACTGGCGACTGGCGCTCGCAGCGAGCCCGGGAGGATCAGAATCGGCACGTCGCCGTCGGTGTAACCAAACCCGAGCAGAGTACCGGGTTCCAACGGCACGCCCAACTGAACCAACCTGCCGCCGATTTGGTGAAGCGCGCTAGGCACGACGTCACGAGGATCCGTGGTTGAACTGGCGCCGACGATCAGCACCAGGTCGCAGCCGCTGCGCGACAAGCTGGTCAGGGCACCAGCGATTTCATCGGTCCGATGTCGACACCGCCGCTCCAGCACGACGCTTGCAGACCACAGCTGCAACTTGCCGCCGAGGACCGCATGCGTCTTGTCAAGAACGCTGTCCCTGGTCCCGGGTAACATCGTTTGCAACAGCCCGATGCGGGTCGAGCGGAACGGATCGATGCGAAACAGCGGCTCCGGGCGGGCGCCAGCTTCGCAGGCACGGTGCACCGTTCCACCAGCGACCAGATAAGGGATCGCCTTGACCTGACCGATCAATTGCCGGGCCCGGACGATCTCTTCCGGCCGCAAGGCAAGGACGTTGAGTTCGGGTGCGTTTAGGTTGATATCGTCGAGGCGCTCGGCGTCGTAGCGCAATACGCCATCGCACGTGGCGAATAGGTTGCTGCGACCTTGCGCGGCAAGTGCCGCTTGGATCCCGCATCCGGCGATGCTGGCGGCGATGAGGCGAACCGCATCATCCTCGCTGAGTTCGCCCGGTTCAGCGGTAGCCACGTGAATCGTCGTGATCCCGGCGCTCCGCAGCGCGTCGAGATCCTGATCGATCAATACCGTGCCCTTCTTGATGGTCACGGCGTCAAGGCGCAACGTATGTGCCGCGATTCGGCCCAGTGCGTCAGCAATCGGCAGTTCGGCGAAATGCATGCGAGCTAACAACCCGAGGCAGGGACGCGGGAAGACGACAGCAATCGTGACGAGGGCAAGGCGAGCACGCCGCTATCATCGACCAAAACCAGATGCCGAGACAATGCATCCCGGCCCGATTCGGGGGTTGGGCCACAGCGGCCGATGGCGAGCCCGGTCCGATGGAGGCAAAGTGGGATCGCAGCACATGCTGCGATCCCGGTCGGATGCCTAGAAGGACTTCGACACCTTGAACACGACCCCGCGACACAGCGATCGTCCGCACTCGTTATCGGCGTCGTTGTACGACAAATCGAAGTCGAGGCCCATCACCGACTTGGTCACGCCGACCGAGTAATGACCATAGTCGAGCCCCGGATAGGCCATCGATGCCCGACGGGCCACCGTCAGGAAACCGTAGCTGACGTAGAAGCCGAATTGCTGCGGCAGTTTCAGTTTCAGCGACGCGTTCGGGTAATAGCTGGTACCGGTCTCCCCAAAAAACTCGGGAGATACGTTGACACCGAAGCCGAGGGTCGGTTCCAGCGAGCCCGCAAACGTGTAGCTGAACTTGGCATAGAGCTCGAAATAATCGTAACCGCCGGTGACGTCCTCATTCTGGTCGGGGTAGCCGTAGTACCAGACCCCCAGATCCCAGCTCAGACCATTGGCGAACTCACCGGCGATGCCGGCAAAGCCATCGAGCTCGATGTTCGCCGGATCGGTCGCACCGCCATTGAAGTCGATCGATGAAGACCAGGTACCGAGGTAGAACCCGGTCGGTTCGTGCTCGTAGGTCAAGCCCCCGGAGATGGCCCACCCTTCGGACGTCTGGGACGCCCCGTAGAACAGGTAATCGGTACTGAGCGCGACGTTGCCACTGAATTCGGCATGTGCGGCGGTGGCCCCGGCGAGCAACGCCGCAGCCGCGCTCGACGCCAGCAGTTTTTTCATTGCGAATCTCCCTGGTATTTGTCGATTGCTACCGTTCGAATTCGATCGGCGGTATCGCCTTCGATAAGGCAGCATTCATGCCAATGGCAGAAGCTACGGGATCCGCTGGCGCGGCTCAGGGCTACTCGGCTGGAATCCACCACCAACGGCCTGCGCATGCCGACGATTTCCGGCAGCGCATCGGCTGCAAGAGGTTCATCAGGCCACAGATTGGTGCATCGTCGCGACGGCGCGCACCAGATATGCGCGTTGCTGCCGAAGACTGCTACCAGGCTTCCATGACATCGTCGAGCGGGAACGGCATGCCGCCGACGCTACGCCAGACTGCGCTGACACGCTCGACCACGGGCTTGGCCTTCACGAACCAGTCCGGATGGCGGTCGCGCTTGTCGAACACCTCGAACTGCTCCGGTTGCGGATCGAAATTGCCGAACCGGTAATAGAACGACTTCGCCAGATTGATCATCCGCTCGCCGCCATAGGCGACCACCCGGATGTCGCGGTTCGCGCTGAGACCGGTCGTCGCGACATAGAAGTGATACAGCTCCCAGTACCTGAGATATGCGTCAAAATAGTCCATCGCGAGAATATCTTCCTGCCTGCAGCCGAGATACATCAGATCGCGCCGGACCCATTCCTCGATGTTGCCGCGCACTGTGAACCTGCCATTCGCGGGCAGACCGCCGGACTTCTCGTAGGTCGAGATGCACGACGTCACCGGGTGTCGCACGGTGAAGATGTTTTCCACCGCGTCGCCCAGGATGCGCTGAAAGAACCCCCCGGCGTAGGAGCCCTTCAGCAGCTTCTTCGGTACCGGGATCTTTCCGGCATGCGGGCGGTTGTTGCCGAAGTAGATCTCGACCATCGTCAGGTACTCGGCCATCGTGTGCAGGCTCGCGATCCAGCTGTTGACGCCTTTCTCGAAGCGGAACGGACCCGCGTCCGGAAAACCGTCGTGTGCGATCACATTCGGAACCCGGGTCGGGTCGTAGCCGAGCGCGCGATAGATCTCCTTGGTCAGATACGAGCCGCCATTGCGCGGGATGCCAATCACGTTGATGAAGTGAAAGCGCAGCTGGATGTCCTTGATTGCCTCGACGTTTCCGGTAAGCAGCGCCAGCAGCAATTGATAGGACCGTGCGATCGCACGCTGGCCGGCCTGCGTCGCCATCACCCGGCGCGCGTTCTCCGGCGCCTGTTCGGTGATGCGCCGCTGTTCGCTGATCATCGCTTCACTGAGCTGATCGCCCCAGGGCGCTCCCTCGAACGGGATCTGTTCGACGACATGCAACAGAAAGTCGATGAATACCGGGGATACCGGCAGCTCGTTGTCGGTCAGTTTCAGTTCGACGCCCATGCCGGCTCCCGAATCAGTGTGTGGTGAGTACCGCGCCGCCGGCGTATCGATCCACCAGCGCGCCGTAGTTTTCTAGCGAAAACAGGTGCGCGAATATGCGCGCCAGCCAGCCCTTGCGCAACAACTCGGCCAGTGCAGCCGGCTCGATCTTGCGCAGGCGATCCTCGTTTACGCGCAGCAATCCACCCAGCCGGCGAGGATCACCGGCTGCCGGCCGGAATTCGGCGGCGAATTCCTCGAGCAGATCAAATTCTTGGAGGCTGTGGCAGAACGCCGCGGTCTGGGTTTTCGCGGCCGCCGATTCGCGCAACAACGCTTGAATTGGTTCCCAGAGCGGCGTCGGCTCGCCGGCAGCATCCAGCAGCGCTGGCGACTGCGCGGACAGGCCTGCTTCATCGACGCAGATCACCTGTTGCCCGGGCTCCTTGCCGGCCACCTGCGCGGTGTAGAACGGATAGCGGCGCACGTAGGCCGGGCAATACACCGTCGCGTCCCAGTCACCGGCGGCATCAACGAACAGGTTGCGCCCCGGCTCGACGCCGGTCTGCGCGACCGGCACGAGTTCGCCTGCGGCATCACGCGCAAACACGATCGGTAGAAATCGCGATGCGCGCACGAGTTCGATCGCATCGAGATAGATGAAGCCGAGGTGTGCGGCGAATCGCGCCGCGTGTGGGTCTACACCGTACTGCCGATGCCGATCACGATCGAACGGCACCAGGTTCCGGTAGCCCGGCGGCGCGCTGTGCATTCTGCCGCTGCCGGTTCCCGGCGCGTTATTGCTCGCAGGTCGCGCCTGGACAAGGATCGGTATGCAGCAACCCGGCCTGTTCTGCGGCGACCGCCGCGGGTGGAACCGTTGGCCGGTTGACGTAGGCGTATTCACCGGCGTTGAACGACTGCTGCCCACCGGCCGTGGTCATTTCGACCGTGCCCCGATCGACGCCTAGATAGTCGCCATCCGGCATGTTGGGACCACAGTCGTCCTTGTCGCAATGCATCAGTTGGAACTCAGTGCCGCGCACGCCGATCGTCGCCAATGAGGTACGAACACTGTAGCCACGCTGATTGCGCTGGCCAATCAATCCCGTGACGGTACGAAAGCCTCCCTTGAGCAGCCGGAAGACGCTCAGGTTTTCCTCGGCCCGCTCGCTCAACTGGTAACCCTCAATCTGAAACCGCGTGTTCGGGCGCAGGATGACGTATGCGTCGTCAACGAATCTGACCCGCAGGAAGCTGTTGGCGCCGGTGATGAGCATCTCGCCGTTCTCGACCGTCGCGCCACTCGCCAAAGTCCGGATCTGCCCATCCGGAGTCGCCGCAGTCACACGCCCGACGACCGTCACCACGCGTCCCGCCTCGGCCGCACCTGCCCAGCCCGAGAACGCCGCGGCCCCAAGGATCGCGACGATCCCCAACATGTTTCGCGATTTCATCATGCGCTGCACTCCAGTTGGCCGACATTGGATTCCTCGACGATATCGTCGTCGCCACTGCCCTCCTCACCGGAAAGTTCGGCTATCGCCTCGTCATCGTCGTCCTCGTCACTCGCCACTTCCTCGGCAAATTCATCAATGACCGGTACCTCCAGCGGCGAGTAGGAAATGCGTCCAACCTGCACGATACGCCCCGTGGAAATGACATTGCCAAGTCCGGAAACCGGGCCGTCGGTCAACAGCATGAAGTTGTCGTCACCGATATCGATCACGCCGCCCGCACCGATGGTCAACGGCCCGGTCAACAGCATGCCGTCCGCCTCGGTCCCTTCGCCGAACACGATGGTCGTTCCCGGAATGCTGGCGAAATGATTGACCGCGTTGTACCCGACGCTGCCGGACGGCACCGAGAATGGCGTTGCCTCGAACAGCACCGGCAAGCCGGGATCAATCGGTGCGTACACCACCGTGAACTCGGCTCCGGAAGCTCCTGTGACCGAACCCGGCATCGTCGTCGTACCGTTCGAAAACAGCTTCAGGTACGGCGTCAGGTGAGCGAATGCCAGCGTCGAATCGAAATCGATGCCCTGGGTCGCCCGAATCAGCAGATCCGGGCCATGGTCAGGTGGCACCAAACCGGCCTCGGTCATCGAATCGAACAGATACTGATCGGTTGCTTCGATCGGCAACGAGCCGCCGCCGGCTATCGTAACCGCGCCAGCCGCGATGAACCTGCCCGGGACATCGATCGACAGACTTCGCGCGTTGAACGTGTCGACCGACAGGGATCCACCGCTCCGCAAGGCGACGTTACTGAAGTTGCGATCGCTGACCGAATCGCTACCGAAACTGAACATCGCGTCGCCGGTATGGGCCGTGTTGTCGATATGGAGATCAATGACGCCGCGACCACCAAAGATTGCACTGCCAGCTTTGGTCTTGGCGTCGATAGTGCCGCCGGTCGCCCCGTCAATGCCTAGGACGACGAGTTCCGCACCTTCGACGACACCACCGCCCGACGTGCGAACGGAGGTACCGCCGATGCCAGCGACCAAGTCGGCACGGGTCACTCCGGCGAAGGTCACATTGCCGGTGCCTTCAACGAAGATTTCGGACGACGAGTCCGTCGCCGTTGCGGTCATTGCGCCATCGATCGTGATATTGCGGCCTTCGAACGAAAGCCAGGCCTCGGAACCCGTCGCGGTCACCGCGTGGACGGCAATATCGTTGAGCGCTCGCACTTCGATGGACGCATCGCTGCCCGCATCCACGACGATGGCCCCGCCGACATTCAGAGTGTCGGCGAAAATCCGAACCGAAACCCATTCGCCGGCACCCTGCGCGGTTATCGATCCGTTTACCTGAATGGCCGGGAACGAGCCGTAACTCGAGGAATACGCCTGCTCTGTATAGCTGCTGGTTATCGTATAGCCATCGGAATAGTAGCCGTAAGAATTGCCAAGCTGAATCGACGCCGAAGATCCCCCATCGGCAAGCAGGCTGCCGTTGATCGTGATCGCATCTGCGTTGATGCGAATCTCGGCATCGCCATAATCGGACTGAGCGATCGCCTTGACGTCGCCGGTGACCGTCAGTGCGCCGGCGGCATTAACCCAGATCGATGCCTCGCTGCCGCCATCGGCGACGACGGAGCCCCCGACCTGCACGTCATCGGCGTAGATCCGCACCGACGCCCATTCGAGACTGCTCTTTGCGGTAACGGAGCCGCTGACCTGAATGTCTGACAACGACTCATCGCTGGCGTACCAGTCGCCCAACTGGATCGATGCCGAGTAACCGCCGTCGGCGAGGACGCTGCCGTTGATCGTGATGCTGCCCCCGACAATTTCGATGTCGGTATCGTCATACGCGTTTTCCGAGTGGGCGATCGCCGTGACGTCGCCGGTAATGGTCACTGCACCGGCACCGGCGTCGATATCGATATCGGCATAGGAACCGGTCGCGGTCGCCCCGCCGCGCAGGGTTACGTCACCGGATTCGTAGGCATCGACCCCGATGAATGCGCTCGATCCCGACGCCCGGAGTTGACCGCCGATATCGATGTTGGCCGAGCCGCTCACGGATACCCAAGCATCACCTTCCCCTGTTGTCGTGATCGCGCCGGTGACCGTGATGTCGGCCACGGCCCCAAGGCCAATCCGTGACGAGTTCGCCCCCTGCGCCAGCAGCGTGCCGGCTGCCTGAACACTGCCGGCGCTGCCGTAGAGATAAAGTCCCGCACTGGAACCAATTGCAGTTGCGTTGCCGTTCAAGGTCAGGCTGCCATTGTCCTGACCGGAAGTCTCAGTCCAAAGCGAGAGCCATGCTTCCGTTCCGGCCGACGCCAGGACGTTGCCGGCAATGGCGACATCGAGCCCACCTACCTCGATAAAAGCACCGGCCGCCGTCGATTTGACCAAGACATTGCCGACAATATCGACCTCGGTGCCAATCGTCGGCACGGACAGACTGGCGTCGCCGGTATTCGCGTTTATCGCAATGCCACCGCCGAGATCGATGTCGAATCCTCGAATCCAGACTTCACTGGAGTGACCGGCATCCGCCTGAATCTGCCCATCGACGTCCACGCCGCCGATGGTCGGGTTGCCATAAAGCTTGACCAGCGCGTCATTGCCGGCGACGGTGCGCGTCGCGCCACCGACATGAATGTTCTTCGCGTCGAAATCAATGGTCGTGTTGAGGCCTTCGGCGATGACGTCGGTGCTTACATCGATGCTGCCGCTGGTCGCGAGACCACGAACCGTAATCGCAAAACTCGTTTCACCGGTGGCAAGACCCGTCGTCACCAGCTTGTGGGCAGTGACGTCACCGGAGTCGGCATCAATCGATATGTCGTCGGCGGCGGTCACGTCGTTGACCGTCACCACGGCACTCCGACCGTGCGCGCTGATCCTGACATCGCGGCCGGCAACAAGATTGCCCGTTGTCACGATCGTCGGATCGTTATTGAGATTGCCGGCGTGGATAATCACGTCGACCCCGGCCGTTACCTGACCGGTCTCTATCTTGGCATGTCCCTCGGTACTCGCGCTCGCACCCGCCGAAATCAGGGCAAAACCACTCGCAGCGAGATTCGCGGTCTTGATAAAACCCGCGTGGGTGCCTGCCCGGATCTCGAGATCACCGCCGATACTGATGTTCATTTCGGAAAGGTCGATCTCGCCGGCGAATCCCGGTACGAAATGGACGCTGGAGCCATCGCTGCACAGGCCGACCGAGCAATACCGACCGGTGAGAGAACCCGACGAACCGCCATAACTCACCGAGCCGATCCGCAGTGCGAGGTCGCCGCTGCCGACCGCATTCAGCGCGAGGCCGGTGCCGGATACTGCTATCTTGTTGTTGGCGAACAGCGTGACGTTGGTGCCATCATTCAGATGTGCTTCGATGAGATCGACCCCAACATTCGAGACGGAGCCGTAACTTCCTGAAGACACACTGCTGCCGGCAGTGACATACAACTCCGCCGGGTCGATAACCAATTCGCCGCCGGCACCAAGCTGGGCGTCACCCCCAAGCACGAGTTGGTTGTGACCGCTCAACTCAATCAGGCCACCGCGGTCGCCCTCATCGCCGGCGCGCACCGAAATCGTTGCATCACGCCGAAATTCCAGGGCGCTGTTGGCAACCACGCGCACGCTTCCCCCGTCAGCGCCAGCGCCGCCGGCGGCGCTGATCGTGCTGTCGGCGGCAACGACGATATCCTGATCGCCGGTGATGATGACCCGGCCACCGGCCACCCCCGCGGCACCAGAGACGTCGATCGTGCCCGATTGCGTGATATCGCCACCGCGGGCACGCAGGAAGACTTCCCCGTTCTCCTCGACGATTCGCTGCGCATGCACGAGGCCAGAGTTGTTCACCGCCGTCGCAACCAGGCCTTCGGCAACCTTCGCGGTCATCAACACCCGACCGCCGTCAGCGGCAATCGTGCCAACGTTGTCGACACCCGCCAGACCGGAAAGCACAGCGGCATCGACAGCGAAATTGATCAAACCGTCGTCATCCAGTTGCAGCGTCACCTGGCTGCCCGACGCCAACACCACCGTCCCGAGACGGCCGGCAATGACGCCGCTGTTGTTGACATAGTCACCGGCCAGCACGACAAAGCCATCGGGGCCTGCCTCGATGGTGCCGTCATTGCGGACCGTCGCGCCCTCTGGCACATCGTCGGGCTTGGTGAAAACGTAACGGCCCGCCATGAAGTCGTCATCGCCGATCTCAAGCGCACTTGCCGTGAGTGCGGCGACATCAACCCGTGCCCCGGGCGCGAAGTAGACACCACGGGGATTAACCAGGAAGACCCGGCCATTGGCGCTGATCTGGCCGAGGATTGCCGACGGATCCGAGCCGACGACGCGGTTCAGGATCGCCGCCGTGACACCTGGTTGATTGAAGATGACATACTCGTCGCTGCCGACGGAGAATTGGTTCCAGTTGACGATCGCATCCTGCGAGGACTGGTCGATTCGGGTGGTCTGCGCATCGGGCCGAACGATGCTGGCGGCGCCGGCAACGACCTGCTCACCCGAGGGCCCGGCCAGCGCCAACCCTGGCAGCGCAGCCAGCGCGCTCCAGCCGAATCGCGCGCCAGCGTTGAAAACCCGGCGCACGGCCAGGGACAGGGGATGCGGGTTGCATC
>JADLEV010000001.1 GCA_020845935.1 Gammaproteobacteria bacterium | reverse complement strand
GCCGACTTCACGCACAGCCTGGAAGGCGCCGGCAAACTGGTCGAGTTCACGCTCGATTCACCGGCGGTCATCATCGGTCTGTTCGTCGGCGGTCTCATCCCGTTTCTGTTCGCGGCGATGGCGATGGAAGCGGTCGGCCGCGCCGCTGGTGCGGTCGTCGTCGAAGTCCGCCGCCAGTTCAAGGAGATCCCGGGCATCATGGAAGGCACGGCCAAGCCCGAATACGGCCGCGCCGTCGACATGCTGACCCGCGCCGCGATCAAGGAAATGATTCTGCCGTCAATCCTGCCGGTGCTGACTCCGGTCGCATTGGCGTTCATCATCCGCTGGTTGATGGGCGAAGAGGCTTCACGCATGGCCATCGGCGGCATGTTGATGGGCACGATCGTCACCGGCATCTTCGTCGCCATATCCATGTGCACCGGCGGCGGCGCCTGGGACAACGCCAAGAAGTACATCGAGGAAGGCCACCATGGCGGCAAGGGATCCGATGCGCACAAGGCCGCGGTCACCGGCGACACCGTCGGCGACCCCTACAAGGACACCGCCGGCCCCGCGGTCAATCCGCTCATCAAGATCATCAACATCGTGGCGCTGTTGATCGTGCCGTTGATTTAAGCGATTCGTTCCGCACGAGCCGGTTTCGGCTCGTGCGGAATCTTCCCCTCAGGCAGGAGCGGGCCACGCCCCCCACCGCAGCGCTCCCCCGCCACGCAGGCCTCGTCGAAACTCCGGCCTCAGGCTAACCGCAGGAACTGAACAACCGCGCCAGCGCCTCGGTGCCCCGCTGCCAGGTCGGTAGATGCAGCCGTTCGTTCGGGGAATGGATGGCGTCATCGGGGAGGCCGAAGCCGGTCAGTACCGAATCGATGCCGAGGTGCTGGCGCAGCAGGCCGACCGCGCCGATTGAGCCGCCTTCGCGCTTGAAGTAGGGACGCTTGCCCCAGGTCGCTTGCAGGGCTGCCGCGAGGGCGCGAACGCCGGGTGAGTCGGGATCGGTCAACACGGGATCCGCGCTGTGCAACGCGGTCAGCGTCCAGCGGATCGTCTTCGGTGCGCGTAGCTTCAGATAGGTTCGCAGTTGGCGCTCGGTCTCGCGCGGTGTTTGATCCGGCACCAGCCGGCACGAAAGCTTCGCCATCGCCACCGCGGGCAGCACGGTCTTCGAACCGTCGCCGGTGAAGCCGGACAACAAGCCGTTCACTTCGAGCGTCGGCCGGGCGCCGATCCTCTCAGCCGACAGGAACTTCGGTTCGCCCCAGAGTTTCGGTGCTCCGGTGACGGCGCGGAGCTGACGATCGCTGACCGGCAGTCGCCGGAACGCCTCGCGCTCGACGCGGCCAAGCGGCCGGACCCGTTCGTAGAATCCTGGCAGCGTGACCTTGCCGTGTCGATCGTGCATGCCCGCGATGAGTTCGGCGAGCACCTGCGCCGGGTTGTGCACGACACCGCCGAACATGCCGGAATGCAGATCCTTGGTCGGACCGAACACCTTGAGCTCGAAATAGGCGAGGCCGCGCAGACCGGTGGTGATGGTCGGCTTGTCCGGCGCGAGCATGCCGGCGTCGGGATTCAGACAGAAGTCGCAGGCAAGCTGGCGCTTGTGGGCGCGAATGAACTCGCCGAGGTGCTCCGAACCGATTTCCTCCTCGCCTTCGAGCAGCCACTTGATGTTGACCGGCAGCGCGCCCGTGTGCATGACGGCCTCGACCGCGTTCAGCGAGGCAGCGACCTGACCCTTCATGTCCGACGCGCCGCGACCGTAGAGATGATCGCCGCGTTGCTCCGGCACGAACGGGGGCATGGTCCAGAGTTCCAGCGGATCGACCGGCTGCACGTCGTAGTGGCCGTAGATCAGCACGGTCGGCGCGGTGCGTCCGGCGCGCAGCCATTCACCATAGACGACCGGATGGCCGCGGGTCGGCAGCACCTTTACGTCAGTCATGCCGATCGTGGACAACCGTACCGCGAGCCAATCGGCGGCGCGGCGGACATCGTCACGGTGCTCGGCGAGGGTCGAGACCGACGGGATCGCGATGAAGGCCCGCAGCTCGCGCAAATGACGGTCGCGGTTGGCGCGCAGGAACGCGAGCGCGTCCCGCGCGTCGCTCACGCCGTGGTCTCGCCGCGCTGATTGAGGATCGCGATGGCCGGCAGTTCCTTGCCTTCGAGAAATTCGAGGAAGGCACCGCCCGCGGTCGAGATGTAGGAGATCCGATCGGCAATACCGAACTGGTTGATCGCGGCGATGGTGTCGCCGCCACCGGCGATCGAGAACGCCGGGGACTCGGCCACGGCCGTGGCGATCGCTTTCGTGCCAGAGGCGAAGGGCGCCTGTTCGAAGACGCCGACCGGGCCGTTCCAGACGAGCGTGCCGGCGCCCTTCAGCGTCGACGCGAGATTGGCCGAGGACGCCGGACCGATATCGAAGATCGCCTCGTCGGCGCCGACCGCGGTGACCGGAACCACGCGCGTCACGGCGGTCGCCGAGAGCTCATGCGCGCAGACGACATCGGTCGGCAACGGGATCTTCGCGCCATGCGCCTCGAGCAGCGCGCGTGCGACCGGGACGAGATCGTCCTCGCACAGCGATTTGCCGATCGCATGGCCCGCGGCCTTGAGGAAGGTATTGGCGATGCCGCCACCAATGATCAGCCGATCGACCTTGGTCACCAGCGTTTGCAGCACTTCGAGCTTGGTCGAGACCTTGGCGCCGCCGACGATCGCGATCAGCGGCCGCGCCGGGGCCTTCAATGCGCGTTGCAACGCCTCGACCTCGCGCTGCAACAGCGGGCCGGCGCAGGCGATCTTCGCGAAGCGCGCGATGCCGTGCGTCGAGGATTCGGCGCGATGCGCGGTCGCGAACGCGTCGTTGACATAGACATCGCAGAGCGCGGCGTAGGCCTTGGCCAGTGCTTCGTCGTCCTTCTTCTCGCCGGCATTGAAGCGCAGGTTTTCCAGCAGCACGCAGGCGCCGGGCTGAAGCGCGACACCGCTCTGCCAGTCGCTGACGAGCGGCACCGGCCGGCCGAGCAGGTCGGCGAGATGGGCGGCGACCGGCGCCAGCGACAGCGCCGGATCGAAGCCGCTCTTCGGCCGGCCGAGATGGGAGCCGAGGATGATCGCGGCACCATGATCGAGCGCGTAGCGGATGGTCGGCAGCGCTGCCTGGATCCGCGTGTCGTCGCTGATCGCCGTGCCGGCCATCGGCACGTTGAAGTCTTCACGGATGAACACGCGCTTGCCGCGCAGTTCGACCTGGTCGATCGTCAGCATGTTCGGCTCCTTCGCGTCCGTCCTGCGTTACTTCGCCTTCATCCAGGCGGCGGCGGTGTCGAGCATGCGGTTCGAGAAGCCCCACTCGTTGTCGTACCAGGACAGCACCTTGACCAGCGTGCCGCCGATGACCTTGGTCTCGCTGACTTCGTAGATCGAGGACGCCGGGTTGTGATTGAAATCGATCGACACCAACGGTTCGTCGTTGATCGCGAGGATGCCCTTGAGTTCGCCGGCGGCCGCCTTGCGCAGCAGATCGGTCACCTCGGTGGCGCTGGTCGCGCGCTGCGCGGTGAAGGTCAGATCGACCAGCGAGACGTTGATCGTCGGCACCCGCACCGCGAGGCCGTCCAGCTTGCCGTTCAGCTCCGGCAGTACCAGACCGACCGCGGCGGCGGCGCCGGTCTTGGTCGGGATCATTGACTGCGTCGCCGACCGCGCGCGGCGCAGATCGGAGTGATAGACGTCGGTCAGCACCTGATCGTTGGTGTACGAATGCACCGTGGTCATGATGCCGGCGACCAGGCCGATGCCATCGTTCAGCGGCTTGACCAGCGGCGCCAGGCAGTTGGTCGTGCAGGACGCGTTCGAGACGATCTGATGGCTCGCACGCAGGTTCTGGTGATTCACGCCATAGACGATCGTCGCATCGACATCGCTGCCGGCCGGTGCCGAAATCAGCACCTTCGGTGCGCCGGCCTTGAGGTGCAGGGCGGCCTTGTCGCGCTTGGCGAACAGGCCCGTGCATTCCATCACCAGGTCAACGCCCAGTTCACCCCAGGGTAGCTTGGCCGGATCGCGTTCAGCCAGAACCCGCATCGACTGACCGTTGACGATCATCCGATCGCCATCGACGGTGACCGTGCCCGGAAATGCACCGTGGGCGCTGTCATGACGGGTCAGATGGGCGTTGATCTTGCTGTCGCCGAGATCGTTGATCGCGACCACCTCGAATTCGCCGGCACGCCCCGATTCATGCAATGCGCGCACGATGTTGCGCCCGATCCGTCCGTACCCGTTGATACCCACTTTGATTGCCATAGCACTTCTCCGTCTGTCAGTTACGCGTTAAAAAGTCAGAAATCGACTGCCGCACCTTGTCGGGCGTCAGATTGAAAATCTTGAACAGCTCCGCCGCGGGCGCCGATTCCCCGAAGCGATCGATGCCGATGACGAGCCCATCGAGGCCGGTGTAGCGATACCAACCGGCCGAGGCGCCGGCATCGATCACGACCCGCCGCCGCACGGCGCGCGGCAGGACGGCCTCGCGATAGTCCTCGGCCTGGCGTTCGAACACCTCGCAGCAGGGCATCGAGACGACGCGGACGCGCTCGCCGCCTGCGGCAAGCTGCTCGGCGACCGTCAGCGAAAGCGCCACTTCCGAACCGCAGGCGATCAGCAACAGCGTCGGCGTACCGGTGGCCTCGTGCAACACATAGCCGCCGCGTTCGGCCAGCCCGGCATGGGCTGGAGTCAACACCGGCGGCAGGTCCTGGCGCGACAACAGCAGCGCCGACGGTCCGTCGCGGCGCTCGATCGCGGCACGCCAGGCGATTAGCGTTTCTGCGGCATCGGCCGGGCGCCAGACGTCGAGATTCGGGATGAGCCGCAGGCTCGCGGCGTGTTCGATCGGTTGATGGGTCGGGCCATCCTCGCCCAGGCCGATCGAATCGTGTGTGTAGACCAGCACCTGCCGTTGGCGCATCAGCGCCGCCATCCGCACTGCATTGCGCGCGTAATCGGAAAACACCAGGAACGTACCGGTGTACGGCACGAAGCCGCCATGCAGCGCGAGGCCGTTGGCGATCGCCGTCATCGCGAACTCGCGCACGCCGAAGTAGATGTAGTTGCCATCAAGTGCCTCGCGCCTGAGCGGCCGCGAGCCGGACCAGTCGGTATTGTTCGAGCCGGTCAAATCGGCCGAACCGCCGATCAGCTCCGGCAGCAGCGGCGCGAAGCGCTCGATCGCCTGCTGCGAGGATTTGCGGGTCGCTGCCTTCTTGTTGCCGGCGATCGCGTCGCGGACGATCGCGTCCGCACATTCGCGCCAGTCGGCCGGCAGTTCGCCGGACATCCGGCGATCGAATTCGGCGGCGAGTTCAGGAAACGCCTGGCGATAGTTGGCGAACAAATCCTGCCAGCGACTTTCGGCTGCCGCACCGCGCGCTCGCGCATCCCAACCGCGATAAACCTGCTCCGGGATCACGAATGGTGGATGCGCCCAACCGATGTTGGCACGGGTCGCCTCGACTTCGGCTGCACCGAGTGCCGCGCCGTGGCTCGACGCGCTGCCCTGCTTGTTCGGCGCGCCGCGGGCGATCACGGTCTTGCAGCAGACCAGCGACGGTCGGTCGGTGACCGCACGGGCCTCGGTCAGCGCCGCGGCAACCGCCGCCGCGTCATGGCCATCGACCTGACGCACGACGTGCCAGCCATAGGCTTCGAATCGCGCCGGTGTGTCGTCGGTGAACCAGCCGCGGACATCGCCATCGATCGAGATGCCATTGTCGTCGTAGATCGCGATCAGCTTGCCGAGTCCCAGCGTGCCGGCCAGCGCGCAGGCTTCGTGTGAGATCCCTTCCATCAGGCAGCCGTCGCCGACGGTGACGTAGGTGTGGTGATCGACGATCCGAAACTCCGGGCGATTGAATTTCGCCGCGAGCACGCGCTCGGCGAGTGCCATGCCGACCGCATTGGCGAGACCCTGACCGAGTGGTCCGGTCGTCGTCTCGATGCCGGGCGTGACGCCATATTCGGGATGCCCGGCGGTCTTGCTGTGCAGTTGCCGGAAGCGGCGCAGCTCATCGAGCGACAGGTCGTAGCCGGACAGATGCAACACCGCATACAGCAGCACCGAGGCGTGACCGTTCGACAGCACGAAGCGATCTCGATTGCTCCAGGCGGGGTTCGCGGGGTTGTGGACGAGGAAGTCGTTCCACAGCACTTCGACGAGATCCGCCATCCCCATCGGCGCACCGGGGTGGCCGCTGTTCGCGGCCTGCACCGCATCCATGCTGAGGGCGCGTACGGCATTGGCAAGCTCGCGCCGGGCCGCGGCGGACCGGGCCTGGCCGGTGTCTGCTGTCTGGGTCATTCGGGTACTTTCACCGCTGCAGAAAAGGGGGCGAATTATAACAGGCCGTCGCAAGCGCTCGAATTGACAGGTCAGAGCTTGCGTGCGCCAGCGCTGGTGCTCTCACACTTCGAGCACGAATGTGCCTGATGTGGCGGAGGCCGCGACTGGATCCCAGGATGCACCCGGACGACGGGTGCAGCGCTGCGACGATCGCGCGCCGCCAGGTCTGCGACGGAGTTCGGTTCAGCGCCTCAGTCGCGCCACTTGATGGAACAGCCGGAACTGGGCGACTGCGTGGCCGGGCCGCGGCCGGTGGTGGCGATCTGGGTCATCGCCTCGACCAGTTCGTGGCGATGCCCCGGTGGTGGCGGCGCATTGGGCCGGCCAACGTCGAGCTGGCCGCGATACTGCAATTTCAGGTCGGCGTCATAGCCGAAGAAGTCGGGCGTGCAGACCGCGCCATAGGCGCGCGCGATGTCCTGGGTTTCATCGATCAGATACGGGAAATCGAACCGCCACTCGCGCGCGTACCGTTGCATGTTGGCGTAGGAATCCTCGGGATATGCCGCGGTATCGTTCGGCATGATCGCGGCGACGCCAATGCCGAGCTGACGCAGTGAGGCGCAGTCCTCGACCAGGCGCTCGTGGATCGCCTTGACGTACGGGCAATGATTGCAGATGAACATGATCACGGTGCCGCGGGCGCCGCGGCAGTCGGCAAGCGTCCAGTAGCGGCCATCGACGCCGAGCAGTCTGAAGTCGATCGCGGCGGAGCCGAAGGTGCAGGAGGGCGTGGTCAGCAAGGCCATGGACGGAAAGTCTCCGGAACAAACTCGACTATCATAGTAGCGTGTCACCTGGCAGCCACCAATCACCGACGATCGCACCCCGTGCCGCGTGCCGTTGACGATGGGTACGGAGCGTCCTGCGCTGCTGCTGATCGACGATGACCCGCTGATCATCGATGCCCTGAGCTTTGCGCTGCAAACCGATTACCGCGTCGTGGCCTCGGCCACGCGCGCGGCGACGCTCGCCTGGCTGCGCCAAGCGAACGAGGTCCCGCCGGTGGCGCTGGTCGACCTCGGCTTGCCGCCACGACCGCACGACCCGGACGAAGGCTTTGCGCTGATCGGCGATCTGCTCGCGGCCAGTCCGCGGATGCGCATCCTCATCCTGTCCGGCCAGAGTTCGCGGCGTAACATCCAGCATGCGCTGGCGCTCGGCGCGGTCGACTTCGTGCCCAAGCCCTGCGACGTCGCGCTGCTGCGCGCGCGGCTGGCGCACCAACTGCTGCTGGCCGAAGCCGATGCATCGCAGCAGCAGGCCGACGCGAATGCACTGGACCTGTTGGGCGACAGCGCGGCGATGCAGCGGTTGCGCGACACCATCCGCCAGTTCGCCGCGACACCGTTCCCGGTATTGATCGAGGGTGAATCCGGCAGCGGCAAGGAACTGGTCGCCGCTTGTCTGCATCGTCAGGGTACCCGCGCCCGGCAGCCGCTGGTCACGATCAATTGTGTCGCCTTCACGCCGGAACTGTTGGAGGCGCAACTGTTCGGGTATCGCAAGGGTGCGTTCACCGGCGCCAGCGGCGATCATCCCGGGTTGTTCGGCGAGGCGGGGCAGGGCACGCTGTTCCTTGATGAAGTCGGCGAGATGGCACCGGAGCTTCAGGCCAAGTTCCTGCGGGTACTGGAGAACGGTGAGTACTATCGGCTTGGCGACCCACAGCCGAGCCGCTCCGGCGCGCGCATCATTGCCGCGACCAACCGCGATCTGCGCCAGGCGGTGCGGGACGGTTCGTTTCGGCAGGACCTGTATCACCGGCTGTCGGTGTTGTCGATCCGCGTGCCGCCCCTGCGCGAGCGCGATGACGACTGGCTGCTGCTGCTGGATCATTTCCAACGGCAGTATGCGGCCTGGGTCGCGCCGTTTCGGCTCGCTGCGGAAGCGCGCGCGGCGCTGGCGCGCTATCCGTTCCCGGGCAACGTCCGCGAGTTGCGCAATCTGGTGATCCGGCTCGGTGCGCGACATCCCGGCGACGAGGTCACGGCAGCGCAAATCGCGACCGAACTCGATCTGACGCTGGCGCCCGACGAGGTCACCGCGGAGGCGACCCCGGAGCAGCTTGCGGCGCGACTGCGGCGGGATGGCTTTCGTCTCGATCAGGCGGTTGGCGCACTGGAGCGGCGGTATATCGATGTGGCATTGAAGCTCAGTGCCGGCAATCTAAGCCAGGCGGCGCGATTGCTTGGCATCAACCGCACGACTCTCTACGACAAGCTGCACCGGCACGGGATTGAGACCTGATGTACGGCGCGCATTTCGGCCTGGCGCGACCGCCGTTCCGGATGACCCCGGATCCGGAGCTGTTCTTCCCCGGCGGCAACCGCGGCGCGGTGCTCGAGGCCTTGCGCTACGCGGTCGTCAGCGGCGAAGGGATCATCAAGGTGGTCGGCGAGGTCGGCAGCGGCAAGACGATGCTGTGCCGGATGCTGGAACACGAACTGCCGGAGCAGTGCGAGATCATCTATCTGGCGAACCCGAGCATCGCTTCCGATCAAATCCTGCACGCGATCGCGTTCGAACTAGGACTCGCTTTGGAGGCCGAAGCGCCCAAGCTCGCGGTGCTGCGCCGGCTGCAGGACTATCTGCTGGAGAAGCACGCGGCCGCGCGGCGGGTCGTGATGTTCGTCGAGGAAGCGCAGGGCATGCCGCTGGAAACGTTGGAGGAACTGCGGCTGTTGAGCAATCTCGAAACGCGCAGTGACAAACTGCTGCAGATCGTCCTGTTCGGCCAGCCGGAGCTGGACGAAAAACTGAGCCAGCACGGTATGCGGCAACTGCTCGATCGGGTCAGCTACAGCTTCGCGCTGCCGCCGTTCGGCGCCGAGCAGATCCGCGATTACCTCAACAGCCGGTTGCGCGCGAGCGGTTATCGCGGCGATGGCCTGTTCACGCCCGGTGCGATCCGCGCCATCGGCCGGCGCTCGAATGGTCTGTTGCGCCGCATCAACCAGCTTGCCGACAAGGCCCTGCTCGCGGCGTATGCCGACAACGCCGCGCAGGTCACCGCGCGCCACGTCCGCCGCGCCGAACAGGAAAGTCCGTTCGTGCCCAAGCGCGGCACCGGTCTCGCGCTGGTGCTGTTGGTGCTGCTCGCGCTGGCGCTGGCCGCGGTCGGGTGGTTTGCCTGGCAGGCGCACGCCCCGACCCTGACGGCAACCGCCCCTGTTGGCGATGCGGCGAAGGTCGATCCCCTGCCTGCCGTCCCCGCTGCGGCCAATGACGAAATCCCAATCACTGCCGGGAGCCCGGCAACTGGGAACGCCACCGATGGCGATGCTATCGTCGTGCCGGAAGATTTTCGGCCAGTGCCTGGCCCACCGCTGACGCTCGCTCGCGTCCGCGAACTGGCCGGACAGGCGGCGGCACGATCGGCATCGCAGGACGCGGTGACGGAAGGTGATTGACGACGAACCTCCCGGTGGCATGGAATGAAAGACGGTCGGATCGAAGCGGACGGGAGTCATCGCGACGGTGTGCTAAGCTACCGAGCGATGATCAACCTCGCGCGCACCGGAACCCTGTTGCTGGCGCTGCTGATCGGCAGCTGCGCGCAGCTCGCTCCCGAACCGACACCGCCGGGTGATGGCCATCTGACCACCGTCGCCGCGCCGGCGACACCGATCCCACCGCTGGTCGAACAGGCGCCCTAGGTGCCGCCGCCAGCGCCGGCCGCGCCGCTCGAAAAATACACCGTGGTGGTCAACGATGTGCCGGTGCGTGAGCTGCTGTTTGCGCTGGCCCGTGATGCGACGGTCAATATCGACATTCATCCCGGCGTCAGCGGCAACGTCACGCTGAACGCGATCGAGCAGACGCTGCCGCAAATCCTCGAACGGATCGCCGGCCAGGTCGATATCCGTTACCAGGAGCGCGACGGCGCCTATGTGATCTCACCCGATACCGCCACGGTCCGCAGCTACCGCATCGATTACGTCAACATGCAGCGCGACAGCACGCTGCAGATGCAGGTATCGACCCAGATCGAAGCGGCCGGCCAGAACAATTCCGCGGCCGATATCCGCTCGGTATCGAACAACCGTTTCTGGCAGACGCTCTCCGTCAACCTGCTCGCGCTGCTCGGTGAGACCGTGCCGATCGATGACGAGGGCAAACTGCCGGCGAGCGACAAGGTCATCGCCAATCCCGAAGCCGGGCTGGTGCTGGTCAATGCGACCGAGCGGCAGCACCGCCGTGTTCAGGCATTCATCGATGCGGTGCTGGCCAGCGCCCAGCGCCAGGTGATGATCGAAGCAACCATCGTCGAAGTGCGGCTGGACGACAGATACCAGACCGGCATCGATTGGACCCTGGTGCGCCAGGCCGGGCGCGCCGGTCTCGGTTCGGTATTGACGCTGGCCGGCACACCGGCCTCGGGTGAGGTGCCGACGCTGGTATTCAATTACACCGATCCGAACAAGGAAGGTCTGGACGTCAGTGCGACCATCAACCTGCTGGAACGGTTCGGCACGACGCGCGTGCTGTCGAGCCCCCGCATCATGGCGATGAACAATCAGACCGCGGTGCTGAAGGTATCGGAGAATCGGGTCTACTTCACCGTCGAAGGCACGATCCGTGACATCGAGGGCACGGCGTCGGGTTTCTCGCGCCGCGAGACGATCTTCACGACCACCGCGCATACCGTGCCGGTCGGTTTCGTCATGAACGTGACGCCGCAGATCAACGACAACGATGTCGTGCTGCTGAACGTGCGGCCGACGATCTCCCGCATCATCGGCTATGTGCGCGATCCGAATCCGAGTCTGGTGCGCGAGGACGGCAAGGAGATCGTCAGCGAGATTCCGGAGATCGCAGTGCGCGAGCTCGAATCGCTGCTGCGCCTGACCAACGGCCAGATCGCGGTACTTGGAGGTTTGATGCAGGACACCGTGTTCAAGGGCAGTGAACGCGTGCCGTTGCTGTCGCGCGTCCCCTTGCTCGGCGAAGGGCTGTTCACCGGCCGCAGCAATGACACCGTCAAGACTGAACTCGTGGTGTTCATTCGCCCGGTCATCGTCCGCAACCCGAGTCTGCGGCAGGATCTCGGCGACTACGGCCGGTTCCTGGAGCGGCAGACCGGCGCTGCGCAGTAATCCGCGGGCGGACCGGTCGCGGCACCGATGAGCCTGTTGATGGATGCCCTCCGCAAGGCGGAGGAGGAAAAGAGGAAGGCGCAAGCGGCATCGGCGGGCGGCGCTGCGGCCGCAGGCCCCGAACCGGTGCGCGCCGGTACCTTCGAACCAACGCTGGAACCCCTGGTCACGACCGCCCGCGAGCGTGCCGCGCAGGGGGAATTGCCCGAGCCGGGCGAACGCTCCGATGAGCAACTGCGCGAACCGCTGGCACTCGGCTCCGGCCGCGTGCCGGAGTTCGTGCCCGGTGGGCGGGAGCCGTTTGGCCCGGGCCGTGATGCAGTCAGTGCCGGCCGCGATACCCGGCCGGGCATCGCCGGCAACGATCCAACTGCGCCGACCATGGAGCGCGCGGTTGTCGTCGGCGCGCATACCGTGTTCGCCGCCCGCAGCGGCGGTCGCGGCAACGCGACCTACCGCATCGCGCTGGGCAGCGTGCTGGCCCTGTTCGTCATCGTTGCCGGCGCTGCCTATTGCTACTATTCCCTGCAGTTGACCCCGGTCACGACACCGGTGTCGCTGGCGGCGGTAGCGGCGGCTCCCGTGCCGCCATCGACACCGCCGACCAGTGCCCCAGGAGCGGTGACCCCTGTGGTGCCGTCATCATCATCGGCGGCGGCCACACCACCGGCGTCCGGCGACAACGCGATCCGTTTGGCACCGGAACCCGCGGTTCCTGCCGCGGTGCCGCAAGCCGTTCCGGCCGCGCCGACCCCGGAGGTTGAAACGACGCCGCGCTTGCTGCGCGTGTCGCGTCGCACGGTGCCGGTGACGCTCGATGGCAATCTGGTCGAAGGTTATGACGCGCTGCAGCGGGGAGACCTGACCGCGGCGCGCGCCGCCTACCTCGCGGCACTGCGCAACGATGCCTCCAGCCGCGACGCGCTGCTCGGCCTTGCCGCCGTTGCGGTGCGGCAGGGGGACGCTCCGCAGGCGCGCTCGTGGTATCGCGAACAACTTCGGTTGAATCCGAGTGATGCCATCGCCAGCGCGGGATTGGCCGCGCTCAGTGGTGACGATGCCGAGGCCGGTGAAAGCGAACTGCGGCAGTTGCTCGCGCGCCAGCCGGGCAGTGCGCCGCTGCATTTCACGTTGGGTCGCCTGCTCGCGCGGCAACAGCGCTGGCCGGAAGCACAGCAGCAATTCTTCGCCGCATTCGGCGCCGCGGCGGATCAGGCCGATTACGCCTTCAATCTCGCGGTCAGTCTCGATCATCTCGGTCAGAGTGCGGCGGCGATGGACTATTACCGCAAGGCGCTGGCGCTCGCCGCGGCCGGCAGCCCGGCGACCTTCGATGCCGCCGCCACCCGTGCCCGGATCGATGCGCTGGCGGTGCCCGCCACCCCATGATCGGCACCTCGACAGCACAGCTTCGCATCGGGGAACTGCTGGTCCGCAAGGGCGTGGTCAGTTCCGATCAGGTCCGCATCGCGCTGATCGAGCAGAAGAAGAACAGGGAGCACCTTGGCAAGATTCTGGTCCGGCTCGGGTTCGCTACCGAGGCGATCATCCTCGATGTGCTTGGCGGCGCGCTTGGCCAGCGCAAGGCCGATCTTGCCAAGGTCGTGGTCGACGGCGAAGCCATCGCGCTGATCCCGAAGGAGGTCGCGCGCCGGTTCAAGATCCTGCCGTTGACCTTCGAAGCGAGCGGCAATCGCCTGACCATCGCCATGGCCGACACCTTCAACGTCGTCGCGCTCGATCAGATCCACGCGATGCTCGGTGGCGGTATCGAACTGGTGCCGCTGCTCGCCGGCGAGGCCGAGATCGACAAGGCGATCGATCAGGTCTACGGCTTCGAACTGTCGGTCGATGGCATCCTGCAGGAGATCGAGACCGGCGAGATCGATTACGCGAGCATCGACGCGGAACGCGAGGAATACAGTCAGCCGGTGGTGCGGCTGGTCAACGCGCTGCTGTCGGACGCGGTCAAGCGCGGTGCATCGGACATTCATTTCGAACCCGAGGAAGGTTTCCTCCGCTTCCGCTATCGCATCGACGGGGTGCTGCGCCAGGTGCGCTCGCTGCACAAGAACTATTGGTCGGCGATCTCGGTGCGCATCAAGGTGATGGCCGGTATGGATATCGCCGAGACGCGAGCGCCTCAGGATGGCCGCATCACGCTGTCGCTGTCCGGCCGCAGCATCGATTTCCGCGTTTCGACCTTTCCGACGGTGCATGGCGAGAACATCGTGCTGCGCGTGCTCGATCGGCAGAAGGGCATCGTCGGCCTCGACGCGCTGGGTCTCGACCCGGATGTATTGACGTTGCTGAAGGTCATGGTAGGGCGTCCGGAGGGCTTGCTGCTGGTCACCGGCCCGACCGGCAGCGGCAAGACCACGACGCTGTATTCGCTGCTGAGCCATCTGAACAGTGAGGCGGTCAACATCATGACGCTGGAGGATCCGGTCGAATATCCGATGGGCATGATTCGGCAGACCTCGGTCAACGAGGTGGCGCGACTGAGCTTCGGCGATGGCGTACGCGCGATGCTGCGGCAGGACCCGGACATCATTCTGGTCGGCGAAATCCGCGATGAGGACACCGCGCAGATGGCGTTCCGCGCGGCGATGACGGGCCATCAGGTGTTTTCCACGCTGCATACCAACTCCGCGCTCGGCGCGATCCCGCGCTTGACCGACATGGGCATCAAGCCCGAGGTGATGGCCGGCAATGTCATCGGCATTCTCGCCCAGCGTCTGGTGCGCCGGCTCCGCGTCGATTGTCGCGAACCCTACGCGCCATCCGAGATCGAACGCCGCATCCTCGGTCTCGATGCCGCCGCCGGCGCCGTGATCCACCGCGTCAGCGAGGAGGCACGGCATGCCCCGGACCAGGGTTATGCCGGGCGTACCGCATTGATGGAACTGCTGAAGTTCAGCCGCGAGATCGACGAACTGATCGTCCGCGGCGCGACGCTGAAGGAATTGACCCAGGCCGCTCTTGCCGGCGGCTTCCAGCCACTCGCCGACGTCGCGGCAAGGCGCGTGCTGGATGGCACGACGACCATCGACGAGATCGCGCGCGTGGTCGATCTGACCGGGCGCCTGGGCTGATGCAGGCCTATCGCTACAAGGCAATGAACGACGTCGGCCGGATCGTGCGCGGCCGCGGCGAAGCGATCAATCCGGCCGACCTCGAGGTACGGTTGTCGCGGCTCGGGCTCGACCTCGTCAGCTACCGCGCGCTCGGCGCCGGGCGGCGCCGGGGCGCCCGCCGCGTCGTGCGGCGCCCGGAGTTGATCACGTTCTGCTTTCAGCTCGAACATCTGGTGCGCGCCGGCGTACCGATCCTCGCGGCGCTGGCGGACCTGCGCGATTCGATCGAACGGCGGGCACTGCGCGAAGTGACCGCAGCGCTGATCGAATCGATCGAGGGCGGCAAGACCCTGTCCGGCGCGATGGCGGACTTTCCCGACATCTTCGATCCGGTGTTCGTGTCGTTGATTCGTGCCGGCGAAAGCAGCGGCGTGCTGAGCGAGGTGTTGGCGAAGATCGGCGAGAACCTGAAGTGGCAGGACGAACAGGCGGCACAGACCAGACGGCTGCTGATCTATCCGGCCTTCGCGCTGGTCGTGATGCTGCTCGTGTTCGGTTTCCTGATGGTGTCGGTGGTGCCACAGATGGTGTCGCTGCTGGCGGCGATGGGACAAGCGCTGCCGCCGCAGACGCGCGTGCTGCTGGTGGTGTCGCGGTTCCTGGCAGCCTACTGGCCGTGGTTGCTGGGAGCCTCGCTGGCGGCAGTGGCCGGCGGTGTCGTCGCCGTGCGGACGAGCTGGCGGCTCCGCGACCTTGCCGATGAACTGCTGCTGCGTTTGCCCATCATCGGCGGCATTGCGCGCAAGATCATGCTGGCGCGCTTCGCCAATTTCTTCTCGATCATGTATGCGGCGGGGATCACGGTGCTCGATTGCCTGCGCGCCGGCGAGGACATTGTCGGCAACGCGGTACTGCGTGAAGCGGTGCGGGACGCCGGCCGCCGGATTCGCGACGGCGGCGGCATCAGCGCCAGCTTCGCGCAGACCGAGCTGTTTCCACCGCTGGTGATCCGGATGCTGCGGGTCGGCGAGCAGAGCGGCGCATTGGAACAGGCATTGAACAACGTCTGCTATTTCTACACGCGCGACGTGCGGGAGGCGATCGACCAGGGTCAGGCGCTGTTGTCGCCGGTGTTGATCGTCGTGCTCGGCCTGTTCCTGCTATGGATAATCGCGGCCATCTTCGGTCCGATCTATGACCTTATCGCTCAAATCCGGATTTAGCAGCGACGGCCGCCGCGCCTTGCTGCTCACCGCCGATCGGGCGACGGTGTACCAGTGGCGCGGCGGCGAGATCGCGGCCGGATTCGTGTTCGGCGCCGACGAGCACGGGCTGGAACAGTTCGGCCGCTATCTGTCGCAGACCGCCAACGAGCCGCTGTACGTGCTGGCCGACCTGGTCGAGGAGGAGTATCGCCAGGACTCCATTCCGCATGTCCGTGGCGCCGATCGGCGCGCCGTGCTGCAACGCAAGCAGGCCCGGCTGTTTCGCGGCACGAGTTACTGTCATGCGCTGGTCCAGGGCCGCGAGCCGGAAGGCCGGCGCGATGACCGTGTCCTGCTGACGGCACTGGTGAAGCCAGAGCTGGTCGCGCCATGGATCGAGCAGATCGCCGCGCATCGTATCGCCCTCGCCGGCATCCTGTCGCTGCCGATTCTCAGCGGTCAGCTGCTGCCGGCCATCGGCGCCGGCGGCGCCAATGTGCTGCTGGTCACGCTGCATGGCTCCGGCGGGCTGCGCCAGACCTTCTTTCGCGATCGCCAGTTCAAGCTCAGTCGTCTGGTGCCGTTGCCGCGTTCCGGCACGACGCCGATCGGTGGCTATCTGCTGGGTGAACTCGACAAGCTGCGTCGCTATCTGAGCAGCCTCGGCCTGCTCGCGGCGAACGTGCCGCTGCAAATCTACATCCTCGCGCACGGCGACTGGCTGGAAGCGATCGCATCGCGCTGTCGCGATACCGAGGACGAACGGTACCTGCTGGTCGATGTCGCCGATGTCGGCCGCAAGCTCGGCGTCAGTGGCGCGCTGACGACGCCGTATTGCGATCTGCTGTTTGCACAGGTGCTGCTGGCGAAGCCGCCGCGCAATCACTACGCCCGGCGCGAGCAGATGCGGTACTTCTCGTTGTACCGGGCGCGGGTCGGTCTGTTCGCGGCGAGTATCGCGGTACTGCTGGCCGGCGCCGGCTGGGGCGGTTTCGGCCTGCTCGAAGGCCTGTCGTATCAGCGCCAGGCGGTGATGGCACGGCAGCAGGCGGACTACTACCAGGCGCGCAACGAGGTTGCGCGGCGAGGATTGCCGCCGACGCCGGCGGAACCGCGGGACATTCGCGCGGCGGTCGACCTCGTCGCCGAACTGCGGCGCTCCAAGGTGACGCCTCTGCCGCTGCTGCGAACCTTGAGCGCCGCGCTGGAGGGCAACGATGCGATCGATCTCGATCGCATCGACTGGCGCGGCAGCGCCGACGCCACGGCGCGTGCCGACCGGGTGCCGTCCGCATCGGGATCACCTTGCGGCGCGGCGAGTGGCGCGGGGATCGTGTGCCAGACCGCCGAGGTGACGGGACGCGTCAATGGCTTCGCCGGCGATCCACGCGGCACCTCGCTGCAGGTCGATCGTTTTGCCGCAGCTTTGCGGGCAGCGCCGCGCGTGCGCGCGGTGACCATTACCCGCTGGCCGGTCGATACCCGGCCGTCGGCCAATCTCAGCGGCGAGGTTGCCCCGACCGCTGCCGGCGCTCCTTCCACCTTCACCTTGCAGGTCGTCTTCGAGCATGGCAACGATGCCGGCTAGGTTCGATTGGGTGACGCCGTTGCGCGGGGCGCTGGCGCTGTGCCTCGGCAGCGTGCTGTTGAGTGTTGCGCTGTTCCTTGCCGGAGCGTATTACCGCGATCGGGCACGCGCCGAGTTCACCGCTGAGCAGCAGCGATCCCGCGCCATCAGCGCGCGCTATCTTGCGATCGACGAGGACCGCCGCATCATCCAGGAGCAGTTGCCGGAATTCGAGCGACTCGCGCAGCTTGGCATCATCGGCGAGGAGCGCCGTCTCGATTGGCTGGAGACGCTGCGGTTTGCCGGCGAGACGATCGGCTTGCCGGAATTCAGCTATCGCATCGATCCGCAGCGACCGCACCTGTCGGCGTTGCCGGCGTTGGCCGGCCGGCAGGGTCTGCGCGCGAGCCAGATGACGCTGGACCTGGGTCTGCTGCACGAGGATGACCTGGTGGCATTGTTCGATCTGCTCGATACGCACGGCGCCGGGCTGTATCACGTCTCGCATTGCGTGCTGGATCGCGGCGCGACCACGATCGATCCGAGCGCGGTGCAGGCCAACCTCAAGGCGCAGTGTGAACTGCTCTGGTTCACCGTCGAGTTCAGCGGCAACACGGGAGGCTCGCCATGACGGCGCGGTGCGGTGCTCCCTGGCTTGGCTGGGATCGGGACGTGCTGCCGGAATTGGGGTTTCCGCGCGCCGATGGCGCGCGCGCGAAGCAAGCAGAGCGAAACCCAGAGAGGGGGCCTGGCAAGCGCGGCGACGAACCCAGGCTGTTCTCGGCGCGCAGGATCATGTTGGCGCTGTGGGTCGCCGGCACGGCGGCGCCCGCGGTGTCCGCCTCCGATCTCGGCCGCTTGTTCCTGCATCCCGAACAACGCGCCGCGTTGCAGCAGCAGCGGCAGGCCGCGCGCGCCGGCGCAAGCGAGCCGGCCCAGGCACCGGCCAAGGTGTCTGAGATCGCGGCGCCGGAACCGTCCCCGGTAGCGGTCGAAGGTGTGGTCCAACGACGGGGTGGCCGCGGCACCGTCTGGATCAACGGCACCAACGATTACGATGGCGACCCGGCGCGGTTGCCCGAGACCGTGCGCGTGCTGCCGGGCGGTCGGGTCGGGATCGGCGTCAATGGGGCGCGGCGCGAAATCGAGTTGCGTCCGGGTCAGGTCTACGATCCGGTGCAGGAGATCGTGCGCGATCGTTTCGAGGTGCCCGATGCGGCACGGTAGCCGATACGTTCCCAGCGGAGGCCCTCACGTCGGCAGGGTACGCCAGCGGGGTTTCGTGTTGTTGCTCGTGCTTGCCATGCTGTTGAGCACGGCCGCATTGCTGTTGCTGGGCGCGCTGCCGTCGCCGGAGCGTTATCGTCAGGCTCAGGTCGCAGAAGCCAATCAAGCGCTGCGCGAAGCGCGAGCGGCATTGCTCGGTTATGTCCTCGGCGTGAACAGCGGTGCCAACATCGGCTATCTGCCCTGTCCGGATACGGCGTATCTGGGGTTGCCATTCGATCCGGTCGGCTCATCGAACACACCGTGCGGCGCCACAGGTACGCCAGCCATCGGGCTGCTGCCGTGGGGTACCTTGCACCTCGCCCCCGCCAGCGTCCCGCTCTGGTACGCGGTATCGGGCAACTACAAGATCAGCCCGAGGATCGAACCGAATGCCGGCTTGCCAGGCACGCTGGTCGCCGGCGGCGTGAGTGACATCGTTGCCTTGGTGCTGGCTCCAGGCGCAGCGCTGCCGGGCCAGAATCGCAGTGGCGATCCCTACGCCATCGCCCAATACCTCGAGGACAGCAACATTGACGCTGCGGGCCCGTTCGTCGCCGGTGGCGTTGGCAATGATCGCTTCGTCGCCATTACCCGAGCCGAGATCGAGGCACTGGTGCCGCCATGAACGGGATCTCGTGCTGCGGGCAACGCGGCTTTACCCTGATTGAAGTCGCCTTCGTCCTGTTCATCGTGGGTCTGCTGTTGACCGGTCTGATCGCGGCGTTGCGCCCACAGATCGAGGCACGCGAGCGCCGCGCGACGCTTGCCGTGATCGAGGATGTGCGTGTCGCGCTGCATGGGTTTGCGATGGCGCACGGTCGCTTGCCCTGTCCGGATGCGGATGGTGATGGCGCCGAGGATTGCGCGCCGCCCATGGAGGAGCGTGGTTGGCTGCCGTGGGCGACACTCGGTGTCGCGGCGCCCGGCGATGCCTGGGGCAACCGGCTGCTTTATCGCGTCGATGGCAAAGCCGCGATCGCGGACTGCGATTACATCCGAGCCACCGGCGGCAACATCAGTGTCCATACCCGCGGCGATAATCCGGCGTCCAGTAACATTGTCGAGGGAAAATTCCGTTATCTCGCCGGCCGCGATGTGCCCGCGGTCGTGTTGTCGCACGGTCGCAATGGCTATGGGGGTTCGCCAGTCGGCGGTGGGGCGCAACGCGCCGGGCCGGCCGGGTGGGCAGGCACCGATGAGGGAAACAACGCCGCGGAACTCCCTAACGAGAGTGTTGAAATCACCTCCCGGCTGCCGACCCGTGGTGACGGCACCGCCTGCAGCGACACCGATGAGTCACTGCCGTTCTGCGAGTTCGACGATCTGGTGTCCTGGCTGTCGCCGTCGGTGCTGTACTACCACTATGTCAACGCCGGTAAGTGTCCAACACCTGCCCCGTAAGCTGAGCCCAAAACCCGCGCCAAAATAAAATCGATACCGTGCGGACCGGGGGGGGGCGGGGTGCCAGTCACGGTACCGGTCGATCGGTCAGCGTGAAGCGGACATCACGCGCGCGATTGCTCGCCAGGGTCAGCCGCAGGCCGGACCGCTCGGCGAATCGGGCGGCCTGATACAGCCCGATGCCGAGGCCGGTCGCCGACGCGACCACCTGCTGGAACAGCAGCGTCGCGAGCGCCGGCTCGATCGCGCTGCCGTCATCGCGAACTTCGACGCTCAGGCCGTCGCCGGTCGCTGCGAGCGTGACCGTGACCGTGATGTCGGGTTCGGCGCGCGCCTTGTGCAGCGCGTTGTCGAGCAGGTTTTCGACGACGCTGTCGAGACATTCGATCGGCACCTCGCGATCCTGCTCTAACTGTTCGCTGAACTGGATGCCGCGGCCGGCGTAGCGGCCACACAACGCCTGCCACCAGAGCCGCAACGAGCCATTGCCCGCGGCATGCAGCGCCGGATCCTGCAACTTGCCGAGCGCGAGCCGGAGCCGCTCCGCGATCAGCGGCAACTGGCGGCGCAACAATTGCTGGCCGCGCTGCTGGCGCGCGAGGTCGCCGTCGCTGCTCGGTGTTTCCGGCAAGTGCAGCAGTTCATCGGTCAGGGTCTGCAAGGCCTGCAACAGATTCTTGATGTCGTGCGTCAGGCGCGCGCCGGTTTCGTGAATCGCCTGCAGATGCGCGCGCTGGGCGCGATCCCGTGCCCGCAGGATCGCGGCATGAAAATGTGCGATGAGTTGCAGCAGCAGCCGGTAATGCAGCAGCAGCATCGGCCCCGCGCTGCGGCGCGTATGGATCGACAGCGCCAGTTCGGCATCGTCGAAATCGAGCTTGTAGCGGCTCTCGGCGCCAATCCGGCCGCGGCGCCTGCCGGACCGCCATTCGGCGCCGACGACCCCCGGCGCTTCGAGCAGTTGCGCCACCGCGGCATGGAGAAACGCCTCCGGATCGGGTTCCGTGGTCGCGAGTCGCGCCAGCCGCGCCAGCCGCTGTTCGAACGGAGTGCCGACATTGAGTAACGATCGCTCCCACAGGTGCAACAGGTTGCCGAAGCCACCGGACAGCAACAGCCAGCTGATCAGCAACAGGAAGCCGGCCAGCACCAGCAGCGTGCCGAACAGCGCGACCGCGTAATCGATGGCGAAGCGATAGCTGACCAGCACGCTGCTGACCGCGAGCAGTGCCGTCATCAACGCGAAATTGACGCCGCGAAAGAAATCGATCGGTACCTCGACGCCGTCTTGCTTGCTGTCGAATCGCAGCAGCAACAGAGGCAGCGGCAGCAGCGGCAACAACAACCGGAACAGTTCGAATACCCCCGGCGTCACGGTATCGACGTGAAACAACTGCGCCGTGCAGGTGACCAGCAATTCGGACACGAGATAGGTCAGCACCAGCATGTAGCCGATGCGTTCGCGGCGATTGCCAATGGTGCGGCCCGCGACCAGGCCGCACAGAAGGATCAGCCAGAACGAGGCGAGTGCCCAGCCGAACGATGCCAGATAGACCGCCGTGAACAACACCACGCGCAGTACCGCGGGCGGATCCAGACGGCGATCGCGTTGCCAGATGGGCTGCCAGAGGAAGAACAGGCCGAGGTGTATCGCCAGCAGAGCCGCGGCGATGCCGCTGCCCGGACCCGCGCGCAAGGCGAAGTGGAGCGCGTACAGCATGCCGGCCAATACCAGATGGTCGTATCGCCGGTGCAGCACCGGGGCAATCGTGAAGGGCATGGCGACGATAGTGTACAGTAGCGACCATGTTGCGGCGGGTCCTCGCCATCGCCAGATTCACCGTGCTGGAGGGCGTGCGCTCGCGGCTCCTGGCGACTGCCGGAGTGCTCGGCCTCGCCTGCATCGCTCTGGCCGAATTCGCGGCGAGCATCGCCCTCACCGAAACCCACGACTACCGAATCGCATTGCTCGCGGCGGCCCTGCGGAGCGGTGCGGCGTTCCTCGTCGCGACCATCGTCATCGCCGGATCGGTGCGCGACTTCCAGAGTGGTGTGGCGGCGTTGCTGTTGTCGCGACCGCTGTCGCGGCCTGGATATTTCCTTGGTCGGTTGCTTGGCCATGGTCTGCTGGCCGGCGCGCTCGCCGCCGCCGCCGGTGCCCTGCTTGCGGTATATACAGATCCGGCGCAGGCGTTGTTCTGGGCGCTGTCGCTTGGCTGTGAGCTGGTGCTCGTCGTGGCATTCGCCCAGCTGTGTGCCGTAAGTTTCAGCCAACTGCCGGCAGCGCTCGGCGCGGTCGCAGCGTTCTATTTGCTGGCGCGCGCGATTGGCGCCATCCAGTTGCTCAGCTCCGGAGTGCTGGCTGACGGTGGCGGGTTGCTGCAGCGCGGTGCGGCCTGGTTCGCGCACATGCTCGGCTATCTGCTGCCGGATATCTGGCGCTTCGCCGATGCCGGCTGGCTGGTCCATGGCAGCGGCACCTGGGCGGCACTGGCGCCGCTGGCGACGCAGACCGCGATCTATCTCGTGCTGCTGAGTGCGGTGGGCATGTTCGACCTGTACCGCAGGGAGTTATGACCGTCGCGCCGCTGTCCGCCGTCCCTCGTCCGTTGCGCTGGCTGTTGCCGATCGCGTTGGCGGCGCAACTCGGCTGGCACGCCACGTTGCCGGCGCCGCGGGCAACGGCGATCGAGCTGCCACCGCTGCTGGAGCGGCAGGCATTGCAGGCATTGGCGCTGGGCGAGCAGGTCGCCTTCGCCAAGCTGCTGATGCTGTGGTTGCAGGCGTTCGATCAGCAACCCGGGGTCAGCGTGCCGTTCGCGCGACTCGACTACGCGCGGCTCGAACAGTGGTTGGCGCGCATCCTCGAACTCGATCCGAGGGCGCAGTATCCGCTGCTGGCGGCGAGCCGCGTCTACGGCGAGGTGAATGATCCCGAGCGCCAGCGCCGGATGCTGCGGTTCGTCGCGGCCGCGTTCCGCGAGGATCCCGAGCGGCGCTGGCAATGGCTCGCGCATGCGGTGTTCGTCGCGAAACATCGGCTGCGCGATGACGCGCTTGCGCTGCAATTCGCGACCGAGCTGGCGACCCGCACCGCGCCTGGCACGGTGCCGTCCTGGGCGCGGCAGATGCGCATCTTCGTGCTCGAGGACATGGGGGAGATCGAGGCGGCCAGGGTGTTGCTCGGCGCGCTGCTCGCCAGCGGCGAGGTGACCGACCCCGCGGAGCAACGATTTCTGACGCAGCGGTTGGCCGCGATGCCCGCTACAGCAACGAACGCAGCCCGGGGCTCCCCGTGACCGACTCGCTGTGGCCGAACCTGACAGTGAGTGTCGGATTTTCGACTGAATTTCGGTGCCGCGGTGCGTCCTCTGGAGTGGTCCGCACGGGTTCTGCGTGACGAATCGATAAATGACCGTCAGCTCGGTTGCTGGCACATATCGTGTATGAAATTATCTACCGGTACTTGATATCCGAGGTAGCATCATGACGAAGCGCGGAGCACAAAGCGGCTTTACCCTGGTCGAGATTGCGATCGTGCTGGTGATCATCGGCCTGTTGCTCGGCGGGATCCTCAAGGGTCAGGAACTGATCGTCAGCGCCCGGGTCCGCAACATTGCCGATCAGAATTCCGGCGTGCAGGCCGCCTATTACGGCTTCATCGATCGCTATCGGCAGGTGCCGGGCGATTGGCCGGCGACCAATGCCGCGCAGGCAATCCCGGGCGTTACGACCGGAGGCAACGCCAGCGGCCGGCTGGACGAAAACGAAGGCAACCCCTGGACTGAGGCGCTGGCGCTCTGGGAGCACCTGTCCAAGGCGGGGTTCATCCAGGGTAATTATGTTGGCGGTTCTGCTGCACCGTCGGCCGCTGAAACGGACAAGGCGCCGCGCAATGCGTTTCAGGGGTTCCTGATGCTGTTCGAAAGCGACGATTATGCCGACGCTGGTACGCGGCCGGTCCGGCTCAATCTCACGCTCGGCCGCGGTATCCCGGTCAACGTGCTGCGGGAACTTGACGTCAAGATCGACGATGGTTTGCCCCTGTCCGGCGTGCTGCGGCATGCCTTGACCACCGGTGCGACGTTTTCGACCAATGACATCGGCCATTCCACGGCGGCCTGCGTCGATGACTCGGCCGATCCGGATATCTGGGACATCAAGGCCAATGAGCAGACATGCAACGCGATTTACGTCTACTGACACGAGTGCCTGTCCCGACGACCCGTCACAGAGCCCGCCGCGTGCGGGCTTTGTGCCATCAAGGGCATGACCGAGCCGGCGCTGCAAATCGTCGATCTGGCGAAGCACTATGGCGAACGAGCCATTCTCGCCGGCGTGTCGCTGGACGTGCAGGCCGGCGAATGCTTTGGCCTGATTGGCGCCAACGGTGCCGGCAAGACCACGCTGCTCCGCATCCTGGTCGATTCCGGACCGGCCGATCGCGGCACGATTCGCATCTTCGGTACCGACCATCGACAGGTTGTGGCGCGGCGAGACTTTGCCTTTCTGCCGGAACGGTTCGCGCCGCCGCCATTCGCGACAGGTTCGGAATGGCTGCGCTTGTTGTGCGCGTTGCACGAAGTGCACTTTGACGCTGCGGACACGGCGGCACTCTGCCGGCAATTCGCGCTCGATGACACCGCGCTCGAACGACGCGTCGGCAGGTATTCGAAGGGCATGACGCAGAAGCTCGGGTTGATCGGCTGTCTGCTGGTCAGGCCGAAGCTGCTGATCCTCGATGAACCGATGAGCGGGCTCGATCCGCGGGTCCGCACCCTGGTCCGGCAGCGGCTATTGGCCGAGCGCGAGCAAGGCAGCACGCTGTTCTTCACGACCCATCAGTTGTCGGACCTGGACGAACTCTGCGATCGCTTCGCCGTGCTGCACGACGGCCGCATCGTCTTCACCGGGACCGCCGCGGAGTTTCGTGCTGCCCATGGCGCCGGAGACCTGGAGCAGGCCTATCTGAAGGCTATACCGTGATCACTTCGAAATCGTGGCTCACCCGCGCGGTCTTGCCGAGCATGATCGACGCCGAGCAATACTTTTCCGCGGACAGCGAGACCGCACGCTCCACCTGATGCGCGGCGAGGCCGCGGCCGCTGACAATGAAGTGCAGGTGGATCGAGGTGAACACCGCGGGGATCGCATCGGCGCGCTCGGCCTTGAGTTCGACGCGGCAATCCGTGACGTCCTGACGGGCCTTGCGCAGGATGCTGACGACGTCGTAGGCGCTGCATGCGCCGGTGCCGAGCAGCAGCAGTTCCATCGGCCGCGGACCGAGATTGCGGCCGCCGCCATCGGCTGGTCCATCGATCACGACCGCATGGCCGCTCTCGGACTCACCCACGAACATCGCGCCGTCCACCCACTTGATTGTTGCTTGCATCGATTCGATCCCGTTATTCATTACCTCACCGGACAATGATACCGTGTCGCCGCCAACCCGGTTGGTACCGCCCGGATTCCTCGCCACCGTTCGGTGCAGCAGCTCGACTGCAGCGGGCTGCACGATGGTGAGCAATGCCGGCTGGACCTGGGCATGGCGCCCACAGCAAAACCGAGCAGCGTCTCAACCAGCCGCGCCCGTGGCCGATATCATGCAGAGCGGTTGCTCACCAGTGCGAGGACGACCCAGTGCAAATGCCCCTGACGAGACCGATTCTGCGAGGTGATGACGCGGTTCGGCAGTTCCTGGAACACTGCCATCGCCGCAGCTACGCGGCGAAGGCGATGATCATTCGCCAGGGTGATCCATCGCATGAGCTGTTCTACATCGTCAAGGGTTCGGTGAGCGTGATGATCGAGGACGACGAGGGCCATGAACTGATCCTCGCCTACCTGAATCCCGGCGAGTTCTTCGGTGAGATTGGACTGTTCAGCGATCACCCCAGCCGCAGCGCTCTGGTCCGGGCCAAGACGCCGTGCGAAATCGCGCAGATCAGCTATGAGCGGCTCAAGAGTCTGTCCGGACTGTTCCCCGAACTGCTGTTCGCGATCTCGGCCCAGCTTGCCAACCGGTTGCGCAACATGAACCGCAAGATCGGTGATTTGGCGTTCATGGATGTGTCGGGTCGGGTGGCGCGCACGCTGCTGGACCTGTGCAAGGAACCCGATGCGATGACCCACCCGGATGGCATGCAGATCCGGATCACCCGTCAGGACCTCGGCCGGATCGTCGGTTGTTCGCGCGAGATGGTCGGACGGGTGCTGAAGGCTCTCGAGGAGCAGCATCTGATCAGCGTCGCCGGCAAGACCATCGTCGTTTTTGGCGTGCGTTGAGGTTAACCGCGCCGGAACCCTTCTCCAGATTTGCCCCGTTCCTGATTCCAGTCACCAAGCCCACGATACCGGTTCGAATAATACGCAGTCTAAAGGCGGCATAGAGCTTCAAGCGAAGGGGCGATGATGGATTGCACTGCTTTCCCGTGCGGGGAACGTTCGTCTATTGACCAGGCCCATGACCCGGTGGGGTCGGTGCTGGTCGTCGGCGGCGGCATCGCCGGCATGCAAGCATCCCTGGACCTGGCGGACGCCGGGTTCAAGGTCTATCTGGTCGAAAAAAAGTCGGCGATCGGCGGCCACATGGCCCAGCTCGACAAGACCTTCCCGACCAACGACTGCGCCATGTGCACGATCTCGCCGCGCCTGGTCGAGGTCAGCCGGCACATGAATGTCGAGCTCATCACCGACAGCGAGATCACCACACTCGAAGGCGAAGCCGGCAACTTCACCGCGACCATCGCCACCAAGCCGCGCTTCATCGACGTCGATACCTGCAACGGGTGCAGCAAGTGTGCCGAAGTCTGCCCGATCCCGTATTCGAATCCGTTCGACATGGGTCTCGGCAAGGCGCGTGCGGCACACAAACTGTATCCGCAGGCGACGCCGGATGCGTTCGCGATCGAGAAGCGCGGCGTCGCGCCGTGTCGTGATGCCTGCCCGGCCGGGCAGCGCGCGCAGGGGTACATCGCGCTGATCGCCGCCGGCCGTGTCGAGGACGCCTATCGCTCGATCAAGGAGGACAACCCGTTCCCCGCGATCTGTGGCCGCATCTGCAATGCCCGCTGTGAGGACGCCTGTACCCGCGGCAAGGTCGACGAACCGGTCAGCATCCGCGCGCTGAAGCGCTATGTCACCGACACCATCCATGCCCAGCCGCGCGTCGCGCCGGCGCCGGCCGAGCGCAAGTTCAAGCAGCGCGTCGCCATCGTCGGCTCGGGCCCCTGCGGTCTGACCGCGGCGCAGGATCTGTGTCTGCAAGGGTATGGCGTCACCGTGTTCGAGGCGTTGCCGGTCGCGGGCGGCATGCTGCGGGTCGGCGTGCCGGAGTACCGGTTGCCGGCGACGGTGATCGAGCGCGAGATCCAGGACATTCTCGATCTCGGTGTCGAACTGCGGCTGAACACGCCGGTGAAGCAGCTCGACGATCTGTTCGCCGAGGGTTTCGATTCGGTGCTGATCGCGGTCGGGGCGCACGAAGGGATCCGCATGGATCTGCCGGGCAACCAGCTCGATGGCGTACTGATCAATACCGATTTCCTGCGCGATGCGCGGCTCTGGGAGCATGACGCCGTCGCGATGCGCGCGGCCGGCAAGGAGCATCCAGCGCAACTCGTCGCCGGCAAGCGCGTGGTCGTCATCGGCGGCGGCGATGTCGCCATCGACGTTGCCCGGACTTCGGTGCGCTTCGGCGCGACCAGCGTGACGATGGCGGTGCGCGGCAGCAGCGGCAAGATGCCGGCCAACCCGCACGAGGTCGCCGCGGCGCGCGAGGAAGGCATCGCGATGCACATCGGCCTCGATTTCCTGCGCGTCGTTGATGACGGCAACGGCCGGGTCGCCGGCCTCGAAGTGCAGGATGTCGAACGCTTCGAAAAGAACGCCGAAGGTCGCCGCGTCGCGGTTATCAAGGAAAATTCCCAACACGTACTGCCGGCCGACGTCATCGTCTTCTCGGTCGGGCAGAAGGCGGGCTTGGCGTTCATCCCGGATCATGCCGGCATCCGCCTGACCAAGAGCCGCGAGGTCGATGTCGACAAGAAGACCTACGCGACCGAACGCCCAGGCGTCTTCGCCGCCGGCGACGCCGTCACCGGCACTGCGTTCGTGATCGACGCGGTCGCGAGCGGCCATCGCTGTGCCGACGCGATTGGCCGTTACCTGCGCGGCGAGGAGATGGCGGTGGAGCCACCACGCGACCCGCGCGTCGCGACCATCCCGCAGGCCGAACTCGACGACAAGCTGCGCCGTGGCGTGATCCGGCGCGCGCCGCGCGTGCCGGAGCCCGGCCTGCCGGTGCAGGGCCGCCTTGGCAATTTCTCCGAAGTGCAACAGGCCTATACCCGCGAACAGGCCATGGCCGAGGCCTATCGCTGTCTTTCCTGCGGCGTTTGTTCCGAGTGCAACAGCTGCGTCTGGGAATGCGGCGTCAAGTGCATCGATCTGAACATGCGAGGCAAGGAGCGCCAGATCAATGTCGGCGCGGTCGTGATGGCGCCGGGCTTCCGCACCTATCAGGCCGAGCAGTCCCAGGAGTTCGGTCTCGGTCGCTACAAGAACGTGATGACGTCGATCCAGTACGAGCGTCTGCTGAGCGCGTCCGGACCGACCGCTGGCAAGTTGCAGCGCCCATCCGACAAGGAGCGGCCGAAGAAGATCGCGTTTCTGCAATGCGTTGGCTCGCGCGATCAATCGCATGACTATTGCTCCGCGGTGTGCTGCATGTACGCCGCGAAGGAAGCGTTCATGACGCTGGAGCAGGATCCGACCGCGCAGATCCGCATCTTCATGATGGACATGCGCGCGTTCAGCAAGAATTACGAGAGCTATTACCAGCGCGTTCGCGAGCGCGAAGGCATCGCGTACACCCGCTGCCGCATTTCGTCGATCAAGGAAAACCCGGCGAATGGCAATCTGCTGATCCGCTATTTCGAACGCGCGGCATTGCCGGGCGGCGCCGATGAGGGCGCCGGCACGACGCCGGAGCTGAAGGCGGAAGAGTTCGATCTGGTGGTGCTGTCGGTCGGCATGGAGATCGCGCCGGAAGTGCGCGCGCAGGCGCAGAGCTTCGGCGTCGAACTCGATCACAACGGCTTCTGCCGCACGCGCCAGTACCAACCGCTCGCCACCAGCCGTGAAGGCATTTACGCCATCGGCCCATTCCGCGAACCGCGGGACATCGCCGATACCATCGTCGAGGCGAGCGGTGCCGCGGCGGTAGTCGGCTCCTTCCTGACCCAGGTGCGTGACACGCAAACCAAGAAGGCGTCGTACCCGGAAGCGAAGGACGTCAGCGGCGAGGATCCGAAGATCGCGGTGTTCGTCTGCCATTGCGGCAAGAACATCGCGTCGGTGGTCGACGTCAAATCGGTGCGCGAGTACGCGGCGACGCTGCCGAACGTCGTGCATACGGAGCAGACGATTTACGCCTGCTCCGCCGACAGCATCCAGCACATCTCGCGCCGCGTGAAGGAAGTCGGCGCCAATCGCCTGATCATCGCCAGTTGTTCGCCGCTGACCCACAGCCGGCTGTTTGAGAACAGCCTGAAGACGGTCGGCATGAATCCCTATCTGTTCGACATGGCGAACATCCGCAACCATTGCTCGTGGGTCCACGCCAAGGAGAAGGACAAGGCGACCGCGAAGGCCAAGGATCTGGTGCGGATGTCCACCGCGCGCAGCCGCAACCTGCAACCGCTGACCACCGAGCAGATGCCGATGACCAAGAGCGCGCTGATCATCGGCGGCGGCGCGGCGGGCATGACCTCGGCGCTGGCGCTGGCCGATCAGGGCTTCCCGGTGGTGTTGGTGGAGCAAAGCGATCGGCTCGGCGGCAATCTGCGGCAGGTCCATTTCGGTCTCGAACCGTGGGGCGCGGGGGCCGGTCTGCCAGCGCATGGCGAGGCCGCCTTCGTCGCGCCGGCCGCCTACCTCGACAAGCTGGTCGCCGCGGTCGAGCACCATCCGCGCATCGCCGTGCATCTGCGCACCGAACTCGCGTCGACCAAGGGCTTCATGGGCAACTTCACGTCCACCCTGCAACCGGCGGGAACGCGGCAGGCGGAAAGCGAACGCATCCAGATCGAACACGGCGTCGCGATCCTCGCGACCGGCGGCAGCGAGTACAAGGGCGACGAATACGGCTACGGCACCTCGAGCAACATCCATACCGGTCTCGAGTTCGAACAACTGCTTGCCAGGCACGCGCAGGGCAAGGCCGAAGCGGGTGAACGATTGCCGGATTCGCTGGCGATCATTTTGTGCGTCGGCCCGGCCGACAAGTATTGCGCCCGCATCTGCTGCTCGACGGCGCTGAAACAGGCGCTGGTGTTGAAGCAGTTGAACCCGCAGGCACAGGTCACCGTGCTGTACAAGGACATCCGCACCTACGGGTTCAAGGAGCGGCTGTATACCGCGGCGCGCGAGGCGGGCGTACTGTTCATCCAGTACGACGATGCGCACAAGCCCGAGGTGTCGGTCGAGCGGGAAGGTGCGGTGGTCCGGGTCAAGGTCTGGGAATCGATCCTCGGCCGCGCCATCACGCTGAACCCGGAAGCGCTGTTGCTCAGCTCACCGATCGTGCCATCGCAAGCGGCACAACAATTGAGCGATCGCCTGAAGATCCAGCTCGACTCGAACGGCTTCTTCCTCGAAGCGCACGTCAAGCTGCGGCCGGTGGATTTCTCGTCCGAAGGCGTGTTCATGGCCGGCATCGCGCATTATCCGAAGCTGCTCGAAGAATCGATCGTGCAGGCGCACGCGGCCGCGGCGCGTGCCGCGAGCCTGCTGTCGAAGGACACGATCACGACTGGCGGCAAGGTCGCGGTGGTTGATCCGACGCTCTGCGTCGGCTGTCTCACCTGCGTGCGCAGTTGTGCTTACGGAGCGCCGTCGATCGATCCGGATCTGCCGGGTGTCGGTGCGATTCCCGGTGCGGCGACGATCCGTGCCGCGCTGTGCCAGGGCTGCGGCGTCTGCGCCGCTTCCTGTCCGCAGGGCGCAATCGAGATGCTGCATTCGACCAACGCGCAGCTGCGCGCCAACATCGACGCGCTGTTCGAGCCGACGCCGGCCGAGCCGGCGCATGTGCACGCCTGATTGGGTGATGAGCTGATGAGTGAAACTTCCTACGAACCGAACATCGTCGCGTTCTGCTGCATGCACTGCGCCTATGCCGCGGCGGATCTGGCCGGCAGCTCGCGCCTGCAATATCCGCCGTTCATGAAGATCATTGCGTTGCCCTGCACCGGACGGACCGATCTTGGCCACCTGCTGCGGGCGTTCGAGGATGGCGCCGACGGCGTGCTGGTCGCCGGCTGCCTGGAGGGGCGCTGCCACTACCAGGTCGGCAATCTGTACGCAAAGCAGCGCGTCAATCGCATCGCCGATCTGCTCAAGCAGATCGGCCTGGCGCCGGAGCGGGTGCGGATGATCAACATTTCCGCCGGCATGGGCGCGAAGTTCGCCGAACTCGCGAACGAATTCGCCCGGGATATCCAGGCGCTCGGCCCGACCGGGCTGCGCAAGGCGGCAGCGGGTGATGCGGCGAACGCCGCGTAACCCGGCCGCGTAATTCGAGGTAAGCACGATGATAGTTGCGGAACAAAAATCGCTCGATGAAATCCGGAGCCTCCTGCGCGGCAAGCGCAAGGTGCTCGCGGTCGGTTGCGGCACCTGCGTCGCGGTGTGCTTCGCCGGTGGCAAGCGCGAGGTCGGCGTGTTGGCGAGCGCGCTCAGAATGGCGGGCCAACTCGACGGGTCGCCGGTCGAAGTCGATGAATTGACCGTGCAGCGGCAGTGCGAAGCGGAATACATTGAAGCGCTGAAGGACAAGCTGGCCGACTACGACGCCGTGCTGTCGCTCGGTTGCGGCGTCGGCGTGCAGACCATCGCCGAGCATTACGACGGCGCGACCGTGCTGCCGGCGCTCAACACCAAATTCATGGGCGGACCGACCGAGCAGGGCGTCTGGCTGGAGCGCTGCCAGGGCTGCGGGGCGTGCCTGCTCGATTACACCGGCGGCATCTGCCCGATCAGCCGCTGCCCGAAGCAGTTGCAGAACGGCCCGTGTGGCGGCACCGATGCCGGTGGTCGCTGCGAAGTCGATGCGACGATGCCGTGCGCCTGGCACCTCATCTGGGAAAAGATGGACAAGCTGCACCGGCAGGATGAATTGCTCGAAGTGCGGCCGCCGAAGGATTGGTCCACCAGCCGCGATGGCGGCGTGCGGCGGATCGTCCGCGACGATCTGCGTAAACCCAAACTCGAATCCGGCGCGTAATCAACATGAGCGAACCAGCAGCTGTGGCGAACACGACAACCAATGCGTCATTGAAAGCGGGCAGCAATCTCGAACGGCTGCTCGCCGCGGGCGAGTTCGTGGTGACCGGTGAAATCGGCCCGCCGAAGGGCTGCGATGCCGAGGTGGTACGGCACAAGGCGGAATTGCTGAAAGGCTACGTCGATGCCGCCAACATCACCGACAACCAGACCGCAATCGTGCGCATGAGCAGCATCGCGACTGGCCTCATCGTGCAGCAGGCGGGTATCGAGCCGATCATCCAGATGACCTGCCGCGATCGGAACCGGCTGGCAATGCAGAGCGACATTCTCGGCGCCGCCGCGCTCGGCATGAAGAACGTGCTGTGCCTGTCCGGCGATCACCAGTCGTTCGGCAATCATCCCGGCGCGAAGAACGTGCATGACCTCGATTCGATGCAGTTGATCCGGATGTTCCAGGAGATGCGCGACAAGGGCGTGTTCCAATGCGGCGAGGAGATCTCCGGCGGCGGTCCGCGGCTGTTCATCGGCGCGGCGGCGAATCCGTTCGGCGATCCGATCCCGATCCGGCCGTTGCGCTTGAAGAAGAAGGCGATCGCCGGCGCGGATTTCATTCAGACCCAGCTCATCTATGACATGGATACCTTCCGTGCCTTCATGAAGCGCGCGGTCGAACTCGGTGTTCCGGAAACGACCCGGATCCTCGCGGGCGTTGGCCCACTGAAGAGCGCCGGCGCAGCGCGCTACATGCGTGACAAGGTGCCCGGCATGAAGGTCCCGGACGCGATCGTCGCGCGCATGGACAACGCCGTGAAGGATATTCCGGCCGATGACAAGAAGGCCCGCGCCGCCGCCTGGCGCGCCGAGGGCATCAAGCTCTGCATCGAGCAGATCAGGGAATTGCGCGAGATTCCGGGTGTCGCCGGCGTGCACATCATGGCGATCGAGTGGGAAGAGGCGGTCAAGCCGATCGCCGAAGGTGCGGGTTTGCTGCCGCGGCCGAAGGTGAGCTGAGATGGACACCGCGGTCTCGCTGGGTGCCGCCGGCGCCGAACCCCTGTCCCGGACAGTGCTCGACGACATCGGCCACAACGTCTTCAAATGCTATCAGTGCGTCAAGTGCACCAGCGGTTGCCCTTTGTCGGATCGATTCGATCTGCGGCCGAACCAGATCATGCGCGGGGTGCAGCTGAACGAGCCGTCGATCCTGGAAAGCCGCGCCATCTGGCTCTGCGCCAACTGCCAGACCTGCACCACGCGCTGTCCGCAGGGCATCGATGTCGCTGGCGTCATGGACGTCTTGCGCCTCGAGGCGCAACGCCGCGGGATGCCCGCGCGCGTACCGGAGGTGCAGCAGTTCAACAAGCTGTTCATGCACTTCGTGCGCTGGTTCGGGCGCATCCCCGAGCTGCTGTTCATCCTCGCCTACAAGGTTATTCGGCGCGACCCTTTCGGTGATATGGGCATGGGCATGCGGATGCTGAAGAAGAACAAGTTCCGCTGGATCCCGCAGTTCGCCCGTACGCCGAAGCAGGTCGACCGGCTTGCCGACCCGACCGGCAAGATTGCCTATTTCCCCGGCTGCGCCGGTGAATCGACCGCGCGCGATTACGACGCGACGGTAAGGACCACGGCGGCGACACTGGGACTCGAACTGGTCGAGCCGCCGGGCTGGGTCTGCTGCGGCTCGAGCTGCGCGCATGCGACCGACAAGCTCGAATCGAGTGCCTTGCCGCTGCGAACGATGGCGACCATCGAGCGGCTGGGTCTCGACACGGTGACCTCGCCGTGCAGCAACTGCTACTCGCGCTTGAAGATGGCCGAGCGCTTCGGTGGTGACGACGCCGCCGCGCTGGCGCTGGTCGAGCGCGACACCGGCCACCAGTACCGCGGCACGGTTGGTGTGCAGCACTTCGTCGATACGCTGATCGAGCGGGTGACGCCGGAGACGATCCGGGCGCATGTCGAAAAGCCGCTGACCGGTCTCAAGGTTGCCTGCTACTACGGTTGCCTCATTACCCGCCCGGCGCAGGTGACCGGCGCGGAGAATCCGGAATATCCGATGCAGATGGATCGTCTGCTGCAGGCGCTCGGCGCGACCACCGTCGACTGGTCGTTCAAGACCGATTGCTGCGGTGGTCCGCTCAGCGTCACGCAGACCGAGCTGTCTTTGAATCTGACGAAGAAGATCATCGCCAACGCCCGCGACTGCGGCGCCGAGGCCATCGTCACGATGTGCCCGATGTGCCACATGAATCTCGATGCCCGGCAGGCCGACCTGCATCTCGACTTCGGCGTGCCGATCCTGCATTCGACGCAGTTGGCGTTGCTGGCCTTCGGCAAGGACGCCGCCACCGCCCAGATCGACAAGAACATCGTCGATCCCAGACCGCTGCTGACAGGCAAGAAGCTGCTGCAGTCCTAGGGACAGACTCCAGGTTCGTCCCGTCCCGGTTCCGCAGATTGCATGCAATATGGGTCTGGACTGTAGCGTCTCGATGAATCTTGGATCCCTCTGACAGACCCGGCAAAGGGCGCCGGGAATCGTCAGAGGTTGACGCAATTAAAAGAAAAATAATCAGGATCAGGATTCCATGGTTCTGGTGCGCTTGGCCCGGGTACTACAATCACAGTCCGGTCAAACCGAGCCAGATTGCATACAATCCAGCCTTTCGCCATGGCCAGCCAACAATCCCGAGTGACGGTGCAGCTGCGCGAGATGATCCTGAACGGCGAGTTCGAGCCGGGTCAGCATCTCACCGAGTTGGCGCTCGCCAGAATTCTTGGTGTCTCGCGTACACCAATCCGCTACGCGCTTGGCGTCATCGAACAGGAAGGCCTGGTCACCGGCATTCCGCATCGCGGCTTCCGGGTCGAACAGTTCAGCATGCAGGACATCCACGATGCCATCGAGTTGCGGGGCGTGCTGGAAGGCATGGCGGCTCGATTGGTGGTCGAGCGCGGCCGGCACCTGGAACTCGTGCCGCGGCTGCGCGCCCTGGTCGAAACCGGCGATCGGCTGCTCGACGGGCGCCTCGGTCGCGGCAGCTACCTCAGTGAATACGATCAGATGAATCGCGACTTCCATGCCGCCATCGTGCAGGCCGCGGGCAACCGCGCGCTGGAAAATGCCTTGCGCCAGAACGACAAGTTGCCCTTTGCCTCCGCTGGTGCGATCGCGCTGCGCGATCCGCAAGACATCCGCGACGTTCTCGCCCGTGGCCACCACCACCACCATGCCCTGGTCGAGGCACTGGAACATGGTGCAGGCACGCGCGCCGAGGCGCTGATGCGCGAACACGCCCTGATCCCCAAGCGCTCGCTGCAACTGGGGCCGGAAAGGCACGATTCCGGTCAGACTTCGCTACAATTCACGGGCCTGAGTCTGGTTTGACCCACTCATCCTTTCTACCAACCGAACGCGACGGTTCCATTACGGCACCAAACCGCGCCATTGACGAGGAAAATCCATGCAACCGGAAGAACAGAAGCAACTCCTGATCCAGCAGATCGCCGACATGATGGAAGACGAAGCGGTCGCGCTGGCGAAACAGATGCTGGCCGAAGGCTACCCGCCACTTGAACTCCTCGGTCATTGCCGCGAAGCGATGGAGATCGTCGGCAAGCGCTACGAGACGGGCGAATATTTCCTGCCGGAACTGATGCTGGCGGGCGAGATGCTGGGCTCGATCGGCGAAATCGCCAAGCCGTTGATTGATCAGGGCGCCGGTACGAAAGCCAAGGGCGCGACCGTGCTGATCGGCACGGTGCATGGTGATCTGCACGACATCGGCAAGAACATCGTCAGCTTCATGCTCGACATCAACGGCTACAACGTCATCGACATCGGCATCGACGTGCCGGTTGAAGAGTTCATCCGCAACATCCGCGAGCACAAGCCGGTCGTGGTTGGTCTGTCCGGCTTCCTGACGCTGGCATTCGACTCGATGAAGGAAACGATCCAGCGGATCGAGGCCGAAGGGCTGCGTCAGGGCATGAAGATCATGATCGGCGGCGGCCAGGTCGACGAGACCATCCTCAAGCACACCGGTGCCGATGCCTACGGGATGAACGCAATGGACGCGGTCAATCTCTGCAAGAACTGGATTCCGGCGTAACACGCGCCATGCAGCCCAAGCGCGCCGATGCGAACTCCGGCAGGACGCCGGCACAGTTGCTGGCGGACCGGGAGCAACGGCTCCTGGCAGCGGTCCAGCTGGAACGGCCGGACCGTTTGCCGACAGCGCTGTTCGCCCACTTCTGGATCAGCCGCTACTCTGGATTGACGAACCGTCAGGCGATGTACGACTACGGCCGCCTCGGCGCGGCCGTGGTCAAGGCGGTCAGCGATCTCGAGCCGGATGCCTACGTTCCGGGTCATAACGTGATGGCATTCGGACCGACACTGGATCTCATCGACTACCGGCAACTCGAATGGCCGGGACATGGCGGTCTCGGTGACAACGTGCCGTATCAGTATCTCGATCGCGAATACATGACCGTCGCCGAATACGACGAGTATCTGCGCGATCCGACCGGCTTCATGCTGCATCGCTATCTGCCACGTGCGGCGAACGCCTTCAAACCAATGGCCATGCTGCCCAATTACCCCTCGGTACTGCATACCCGGATTCCGCAATCGCTCGCGGTCTACGCCAACCCGGAAGTGCGGCAGTTGTTGCAGACGCTGATCACGGCCGGCGAGGAAATGCAGCGGATGCAGGAGTCCGGTGCCAAGATCGTCGCCGAACTCAAGGCGGCCGGATTCCCGCTGGCGCTGCACGCGACCTGCGGCGCGCCGTTCGACGTCGCCTCGGATTATCTGCGCGGCTCGAAGGGTGCGATGCTCGACATGTTCCGCAACAAGGACAAGCTGCTGCGGTTGCTGGAGCGTCTGGTCGAGCTGCTGCCGGCGAACGCGATCGCGACCGCCGATCGCAACCAGGGCAAGTTCATCTTCTTCCCGCTGCACTGGGGCCTCGATGGTTTCATGTCGCCGCAGCAGTTCGAGACCTTCTTCTGGCCACCGTTGCGCCGCGTGCTGGTCGGCCTGATCGACCTGGGTTACATCCCGGTCGTGTTCTGGGAAGGCGATTGCACCAGCCGGCTCGAAGTCATCGCCGACATTCCGCCGGGCAAGGCGATCTACATGTTCGAGCGCTCCGACCTGAAGAAGGCGAAGAAGATCCTCGGCAACCGGGTCTGCATTCGCGGCGGCATGCCGGTCTCGACGCTGATTACCGGAACCGCGGAACAGACCCGCGACACGGTGAAGCGATTGTTCGACGAGATCGGCGACGGCGGGGGCTACATCCTCGACAGCGGCGTCGGCATTCCCGACGAGGCGAAACACGAGAACGTCGTCGCCATGTTCGAAACCGCCAAGGAATGCCGGTACTGACGCCATGCCCTTGTTGCGCGACCTGAGTCTCGCCATCGCCGTGGAAGACATTGCCTGCGGTCGCCATACCGCGCGGGCGCGGCCGTTGTCGCCGGCGGTCCGCACACGCTTGGCCGAGTTGATCGAGACGGTAACCGCGCAACGTTGGTTGCAGCCGGCGATCGCTTATCGCATTCGGACCATCACGGATCGCGGCGGTGACTGGATCGAACTCGACGGTGCGATCAAGTTGCAGGCCCCGCTGCTCGCCCACCGGATGCGTCCGGCATCGCACCTGGCGACGGTGGTCTGCACGGTCGGTGAGTCGTTGTCGCGGCAAGTGAGTGCATGGTTTGGCTCCGGCAATCCAGCGCGTGCGGTGTTGCTCGATGAGCTTGGCTCCATCGCCTTGACCAAGCTTGCCGATCGGTGCGGCGAATTACTGCGCGACGAAGCACTCGCGCTCGGTCTCGACCTGAGCGGCAGCCTGCATCCCGGTGACGATGGCTTCGCCATCGAGCAGCAGGCGGCGGTGCTGCAGCTCGCCGGCGGCGACGAGCTTGGCATTGCCCTGCAAGGTGGATCGACGCTGGCGCCGCTGAAGTCGCTGACTGCAGTCTACGGGCTCGGCAAGAAGATGCCGAACTGGTCGGCCGGCGACAACTGCGCCACCTGCCGTGCGCGCGAACGTTGCAGCTATCGACGCGACGGGCGCACCGCGGGGATAGCCGCGTGAACACGCGGGTGCAGCCGGCGACGACCCAAAGCATCGTCACCTTCGAGCCCGGCGGACAGCAGATACCGGCGCTGCCCGGCGAAACCCTGCTCGATTGCGCACGTCGTGCCGGCATTCGCGTCGCCAGCGTTTGCGGTGGCCGCGGCCTGTGCAAGACCTGCGTCGTCCGCATCACGTGCGGTCCGGTCGATGCGGCGTCCGAGGCAGACGCGAACTATTTCAGCAGCGAGGAACTGGCCGAGAACTGGCGCCGTGCCTGTCAGGCGGTCGCGGTCGGCGACTGCACGGTGGAGATACCGGCGCGGGCACAGGCGATTGCCAGCCGCACTCAAGTCGAGTCCGAGGACATCTGGGTACGTCCGGATCCGGTCGTCCGCTCCTATCGGGTCAAGGTGACGTCGCCCACCCTGGCGAATCCCAGCGCCGATGACGAGCGATTGAAACAGGCATTGAACGAGAAATGGCCCGGTGTCGGCCATCGGCTCGATCTGTATGTCCAGCAACTGCTGCCGGCGGCGCTGCGCAAGTGGCAGGGTGAGGTCGATGTCGTCAGCCGATTCGGCGAGGTGATCGGCATCCTGCCGCCTGGCAAGGCGCCGCTGTTCGGGCTCGCGGTCGATATCGGCACGACCAACATCGGTGTGCTGCTGGTCGACCTGCGCACTGGTCGCACCCTCACCAGCCGCGGCATCGAGAATCCGCAAAGCATCCACGGCGGCGATGTCATCACCCGGCTCGGCCACGCCCGCGCGTCCGCCGCCAACCTGCGCGAAATGCAGGAACTCGTGGTCGGCGCGATCAACGACGTCGCGCGGAGCCTGTGCGCCGAACAGGGCGCGACCACCGAGCACATCGCCGACGTCGTGATCGCCGGGAACACGGCGATGCATCACTTTTTCCTCAACCTGCCGGTCACCTATCTGGCGGTTGCGCCGTTCGCACCGGCGGTTTCCGGCGCGGTCGATGTCCGTGCCCGGCTGGTCGGGCTCGAGACCATGGCCGGCGCCTACGTCCACGCCTTGCCCAATATCGCCGGCTATGTCGGTGGCGATCACACCGCGGTGCTGCTCGCGATCTCGAGTCGTGAGGAGCGCAAGACCGTGGTCGTGCTCGACGTCGGCACCAATACCGAGATCTCGTTGCTGCATCACGGCGCGCTGTGGAGCCTTTCCTGCCCGTCCGGTCCCGCGCTTGAAGGCGGGCATATCCGTCACGGCATGCGCTCGGCGCCGGGAGCGATCGAGACCGTCCGCATCGAGGACGGCGAGGTGCTGCTGAAAACCATCGACGATCAGCCGCCGGTCGGGATCTGCGGCTCGGGCGTGCTCGACATCTGTGCGCAGTTGCATCTCTGCGGTGCGACCAGCGCGACCGGCCGGATGGACGCCAACCATCCGCGCGTGCGTTATGCCGAGCGGCGCAAGGAACTGGAATTCGTGTTGGCGGCGGCCGGCGAGTCCGGCACCGGCAAGGACATCACCTTCACCCAGGGCGACGTGCGCTCGGTGCAGCTTGCCACCGGCGCCATCCGCGCCGGCGTCGAAATGTTGCTCGAAGAATCCGGGCTGAAGGCGGAACACCTGGACCAGGTGATCATCGCCGGGGCCTTCGGCAGCTACATCGATGTCGCCAGCGCGGTCACCATCGGCATGCTGCCGGTGCTGCCGCTGGATCGCTTTGCGCAGATCGGCAATGCCGCCAGCATCGGTGCCAAGCTCGCGCTGATATCGCACGCGCAGCGCGCCGAAGCGGTCAGCGCCGCGCGCGGCAGCCACTATCTGGAACTGTCCGGGTCGGCGCGGTTCAATACGGCGTTCATGCATTCGATGAGCTATCCGAAACAGTCATCCAAACCTCAGGAAGGAAGTTAATCCGATGTCATTCAAGAACATAATCATGATCGGCGATCGCATCAATCCACAGGGATTCAAGAGCGTCGCGAAGATGGTCGAGGAAGAAGATATCGCCGGCCTGCAGGCGCTCGCGGTGAAACAGGCGGATGCGGGCTCGCGCTACATCGACGTCACCGTCGGCCCGCGCGCCTACGAGGACATCGCGTTCCTGCAGAAGGTCGTCGTCGCGCTGCAGGACGCCGTGGATGCGCCGCTGTGCATCGACTATCCAGTCAGCAACATCGTCCGGGAGTGCCTCAAGGTCTATGACCCGGCCAAGTCCAAGGGCAGGCCGCCGCTGATCAATTCGTTTGCCGAGACCCGGCTGGAGATGATGGAGCTGTTTCAGATCATGCCGCTGCAAGCGATCGTGATGGCGTCGGAATATCTCGACGAGAACGACAGACCCAAGGGCAGCAAGACCACCCGGGAGGTCGTGGACGTCGCCGGACGCATGGTGGAACGGCTCACCACGGAAGGCGGCCTGCAGCGCGAGGACATTTTCGTCGACGTCGTGATCAACAGCATCGCGTGCGATACCGAGGGACTGACCAAGGCGGCGCTGGAAGCCGTTGCGCAGCTCGGATCGGACCCGCGCACCAGGGGCGTGCACATCACCGGCGGCCTGACCAACATCGGCAACATGCTGCCGAAGATCGAATTCGACGGCATGAGCCTGCGGCACTGCATGGAAAACGCATTCCTCACCCGCGCCGTGCCGCTCGGCTTCGACACCATCCTCGGCACCCCGTGGAACAAGTTCGCGCCACTGCCCGAAGGCCATCCGGTACTGGTCGCGTTCGACGAAACGATCCAGCTGACCGGCCTCAACGCGATGCGCCGCCTGCGCGCGTTGTGGGCGAAGAAACCCTGATTTCCCGCTTACGCTGCCAGGCGCCAGGGACGGCGCTGCTTTCTTCCGGCGCCTTCCCCGCGTGGTGACAGGCGATGGTTCGATGCTAGAATTCGCGCCCCACGGCTATGTAGCTCAGTTGGTTAGAGCGCGGCACTCATAATGCTGAGGTCGGTGGTTCGAGCCCACCCATAGCCACCATCTTCCCTTATCGGATCCAATCCGCGCGTGACTGACCCGTCATGCCCGCTGTGTCTCCCGGCGCGTGAACAGGTTCTGTGGCGCGATGACTTCTGCCGGGTGATCCAGGTTGATGAGCCGGACTACCCGGGCTATTGCCGGGTCATCGTCAACGCGCATCTGCGGGAGCTGACCGATCTGGATCGCGCCGATCAGTATCGGTTGTGGAACGTGGTCACCGCGGTCGAAGTGACGCTGCGCGACATCGTGCGACCCGACAAGATCAACCTCGCCAGTCTCGGCAATCAGGTGCCACACCTGCACTGGCACGTGATCCCGCGTTGGCATGACGACGCGCATTTCCCCGATGCGATTTGGGCGCCCCGGCGCCGTGAGCGCCATGCGCGCGTCGTTACCGGATTCGTTGGTTGCGATCTGACGCCGCTGCTGCAACGGCGGCTGCAGGAACTGCTGCAAACGTGATGCACGGAGCCCGGTCCGGGCAGACGCCGGACCGGGTGATTCTGAACGAGTCCCGCAGGGGTCTGGTCAGTGCGGTGCTACCGCAACGACTCGCAGACGTGTTGCTGCGCGGTGGCGTCACCTCCGCCGGAGGTTTCGCCGAGCAGGTAGGCCGGCATCATGTTCTTGGCCATTTCTCCGCATTTGGCCAACGCCTGGAAGTCCGGCGATGCCGCGTATTCCTTGGCCATGGCCATGGCCTGTCGTTGCGCGGCGTCGCGCTGCCCGGCGGCACAGAGCTTTTTCAGTTCCTGCTGGCCGGCTTCGGCGCGCGCGCCCAGCACTTCGAGTTTGCTCTGATCGATGTTGGCGAGGCAGCTCATCATCTGATTGGTCGGTCCCATCATCTGTTGCATCTGCCGCAACTGCTCCGGCGTCGGAGCGTTCTGCTGCGCCAGGACCGCGGTAGAGCCCGAGCCGAGCAGCACGAAGACGGCGGCAAGCGACGCGCAACGAATGACCATGGCAATCTTTCCTTTTGTTGGAGTACGAGAAACAGTCATCGCGTCGCGAGGACAACGCGCCCTTCGGCATCAAGGGTGTTCTTGATTGCGAAATTGCGTTCGAGTGCCTGCAACACGCCAGCTACATCGCCGGCGCGGAAATAGCCGGCAACGCGCAGTTGCCGCAGCGCCACGTCGGGAATGACGAATTGCGTGCCGGTATAGCGCGAGACTTCGGCGAGCATCTGTTCAAGCGGCTCGCCCTGAAACAACAGCATGCCGTACTGCCAGGCCAGAGTCTGATCCCGCACCAGCGCATCGATTTCGCGGACCGCGGTGTGATCCGGCGCGGCCAGCAGTGCCTGGTTCGCGCTCACCAGGGTCTCAGCGCCGGCGCGAGCGGGTGCCCCGGACGCCGGATTCGAAACCGCCGTGACGCGGACCTTGCCTTCGGTGACGGTGACTTCGACGGTGGCCGCCTCGCGGAGGCGGACATTGAATGCGGTACCGATCGCCTGCACCACCCGACCGCCGGCCTGAACCCGGAACGGCCGCTGGGCATCGGGCGCGACGGTGAAAAACGCTTCGCCGCGCAGCAACGTCAGATCACGCGCGCCGGCACCGATCCGGATTGCGATCCGGGTATCGGTGTTGGCCGTCACCGTGGAGCCGTCGGGCAGCGTGACGGTCTGGCTATCGCCAATCCCGGTCGTGACTTCGGTAGTCCATGCCGGTACGGAGTCCGGCGCCGAGGCCACGGCTGATGCACTCTCATTTTGCCGCTGCTGCCAGAACCACAGGCTGGTCGTGACCACGCAGAGCAGCAGCGAGGCCGCAGTCGCAACCAGGCCTATCCGCACTTCCGGTCGGCGCAGGTTCACCGCGGGGGTACGCAGCGGAAACAGCCCGGCGAGTTCGCCGAGGCAGGTCATCCGGTCCCACAACGTGGCGAGTTCCCGCAGCGCGCGCAGGTTCACCGGCTCGGCGGCCCAGCGGCCGAGTTCGGCACGCTCATCCGCCTTCAGGCCGCGGTCGAGGCGAGCGATCCACAGCGCCGCCTCTTCGCGTGCGCGCCGCCTGCTTGGAAAGCGAATCAGATTTGCTGCGGCCACATCCTTACCTTTGCTCGTTGCCTTGCCGCGGGGCGCGCTTGCGCCGGCCGGTCGTGCTCCAGCCGGCAGCCTCGAGCGTGTCGCGACAAAGCAATAGACCCTTGGCGACGTGCTTTTCCACAGTGCTCTCGCTGATCCCGAGCCGCTCGGCGATTTCCCGCTGCCCCAGGCCGTAGACCATCTTCTGGATGAAGACCTGCCGGCACTGGGTTGGCAGCTGCCGAACGGCACGGCAGAACGCGCGAAAGCGCTCGGCCGATTCGGCGGCATCCTCGGTCGAATCCGGGGCGCGATGGTGATCGTCGTCGGGCTCGAGCGAATCGACACGGGCGTTGTCGGCCAGCCGAATATGGTTCAGCGCGACGTTGGTCGCGGTGCGCATCAGAAACGCGCGCGGGTGACGGATCCCGGTCTTGCCCGAGGCTTCGAACGAGCGCAGGAACGTTTCCTGCAGAATGTCGTCTACCTCATGCGGCTTGACGATGCGGCGGATCGCGGTCGCCAACCGCGAGCGGCAGGCAAGAAACATCCGGGTCAGGGCGTCGCGGTCAGGTGGCGGATCAGTGGCCATCTCGGCCATCATCCCTCCTCGTGGGTCGCTTGTTTTCGTGAGAGTACGCGCGATGGTATCGTGACCGTCCGAACAGCATCAACAAAATCAGCGTGGACCAACGGTCGCGCCGGGCGCGGCGGTGGTACCGCCCGGATGGACCAACCGGGGCAGAGTTCAGTCAGCCGGAATTCAATCATTTGCTGCATTCTTCCGTTCAGGCCAGCCCCGTTCCGGGCCGAGTACGCTACCGCTTCCAGGCGTGTGCCGGACTGTTCGGCCTGCTGTTGCTGGGGTTCGCGGTTGCCGCGGCGGAACCAATGGCACCGCACGATTTCGATATCCCGGCGCAGCGCGCCGACCTCGCCCTGAACGCGTTCGTCCGCGAGACCGGACTGTCGGCGCTGTTTCCATTCGAGCGCACGAGTCAAGTCACGACCAATGCCGTGCGCGGCCGCCATACGCCGGCGGCAGCGCTGCGCTTGATGTTTGCCGGTACCGGATTGCAGGCCGCGATCTCGGCCGATGGCATGCTGGTGCTGGAGCCTGCGGCGGCGAGCGTTGCGCCGCCGCCGAAACCCGCGCGCGGACCGTTGCGGCGCCTCGGTGACGCGCTGGCGGCATTGGTGCAAGGCGGTAGTGCAACGCCGCCGCCGGCGCGCGACGGCGCCACCGCCATCGAGGAGATCACGATCACCGGAACGCGGCTGCGGCGTATCGACGATGAGCAACAACTGGCGACGCCGGTCACCGCGATCGACCTGCCCGAACTCGGTGCGCTCGCGCCGGGCAGCCTGTACGAAGCGTTGAACCTGATGCCGCAGTTCCTCAACAACTCCGGACCGAACAACATTTTCAGCTTCGCCGGCGCCGCGGGTTCGTCATTTCTCAACCTGCGCGGCATCGGTTCGAACCGGACCCTGGTGTTGATCGATGGCCGGCGCGTGCCGCCGTCGAATCGGCTGGGCATTGCCGATGTCGCGCTGTTGCCGGAATCGATGCTGCGCGGCGCTGAAGTGGTCACGGGCGGCGCGTCGGCGGCCTATGGTTCGGACGCCGTCAGCGGGGTCGTGAACTTTCTGCTGGATACCGATTTCACCGGTATCCGGGGCCATGTCCAGGGTGCTCTCACCAGCCGTGGCGACAATGCCAATGTCGAGTTGGCGCTGGCGCTGGGCAGTCCGCTTGGCGCGCGCGGGCACCTGCTCGCGGCGTTCGACTTCCACGATGCCGCGCGCGTCGAAAGCTATCGGCGCCGCGCTTGGTATCAGGGCTGGGGCACGGTCGATGTCCATGGCAACGGTCAGCCCCTGCTCGTCGCGAGTGACGTGCGTTCACGGCTCTACACCGCGGGCGGTCTGATCCGGCAGCCGGGTTCGGCGCTCGACATGATCCACTTCGACGAAGGTGGTGTGCCGAAAAAGTTCGTGGACGGCTCGATCGTCGGCGCGACGCGCCAGGTGGGCGGCACCGGATTCCTCGGCGACATCGGCAACAAGGAAGCCGATCAGACCGGGCAGGGGTCCCTGTTTCCCGATACGCGTCGCGGCAGCGCATTCCTGTATCTCGACTACGACTTCAACGACGCCGTGACCGGCTATGCCCAGCTGTTGTTCGGCAGCAATCGGGTCAACTTCACCGCACTCGGCGCGCACCAGGAAACCGCCCCGTGGCAGGCGCGGATCTATCTGGACAACGCCTTCCTGCCGGAATCGATCCGCACGGTGATGGTCGCAGAAGGGCTGCCGTCGTTCGGCTTCAGCCGCTACTCGTCCAGCCGCGATCTGGCGCGGGCGCGCGCGATCCAGGACAACGACCTCTACGCCGCGACGATCGGCTTCCGCGGTCGCGCGCGGGAGGCCATCGTCAGCGGTTACTACCAGTACGGTCGCAGCAAGAGCCTGTTCAAGGCGGTGGATTTCGCGCGGCTCGATCGGCTGTATCGCGCGACCGACGCCGTGCGCGACACCGCGACCGGCGCCATCGTCTGCCGCTCGACGCTGACCTTCCCGGACGATGGTTGCGTGCCGGCCAATCTGTTCGGGCCCGGCGCGCCAGCGGCCGAGGCCATCGACTACATTCTCGACGGCGACATGTGGAAGGACTCGACGCTGGAGCAGCACTTCGCCGAGCTGACCGTGGAGCAGGATCTGTTCCAGGGTTGGGGCGCGGGTCCGATCACGATCGTCGGTGGCCTGTCGTATCGCGAGGACACGTTCCGGCAGGTGCCGGGTCCCGCCGAACTGGTGGCGCTGTCGGTGCCCGATGCCGCGAGTCAGGGGTACCGCGGCCTGCCGAACGCCTTTGTCGGCGATCTCATCCTGCAATTCTCCGGCGTCAACGACGACACGCTGCGCGGTGGCTTCACGGTGCGCGAGCTGTTCGCGGAAACGCTGATCCCGATCTGGCGCGAGCGGCCGTGGCTGCGCACGCTGGGACTGAACGCGGCGGCGCGCTACGCCGACTATTCCGGCAGCGGTGGGGTCGTCGCCTGGAAGGCCGGGTTCGACTGGACCTTGAGCCCGGCCTTGCGGTTGCGGCTCACGCGGTCGCGCGATACGCGCGCGGCAACCCTGGCGGAACGGTTCGACTGGGCCGGGGCCGGCGGCTCCGCGCGCGACCCGCTGTCCGGCACGTCGTACCCAATCCAACAGATCTCGGGCGGCAATCCGGAAGTCGATCCGGAACTCGCCGATACCTGGACGGCTGGCGTGACGCTGCGGCCGACCGCGCTGCCGGGCTTCTCATTTGTGGCGGACTGGTATCAGGTGAACATCAAGGACTACATCTCGCAGCTCGGTGTGCAGCGGATCGTCGATGACTGTCATGCCGGCGCGACCGAGCTCTGTGCCCGCATCACGCGCGATCCGACGACCCACCTGATCCAGATCGTCCGCAACGTGTTTCTGAACGTGGCCTGGGCACGTGTCCGGGGTGTCGACCTCGAGGTCGCCTACCAGCGGCCGATGCACCTGTTCGGCGCGGCCGGCGAGCAGCTCGACGTGCGTCTGTTTGCCAGCCATCTCGCGGAAAACTCATTCCAGATGCGTGGCGTCGCCAAGCGCGACGACGCCGGCACGACGCATCTGCCGCGCTGGACCGCGACCGCGATCCTGGGTTATCGCGGCGGCCCGTTCACCGCGGCACTGAGCGGCCGCTTCATCGATGCCCGCGTGCAGTTCAGCGATCCGGTTGCCATCGCCAATCAGCTCGACGACAACACCGTGGCCGCCGTGCTCTATACCAACCTGCAACTGGCCTGGGAGTTCGGCGCGAGCCGCGGCCGGCCGAAGGTCTTCCTGCATGTGACCAACCTGTTCGATCGCGATCCCCCGGTCGTCGCGAACTGGAGCGACTACATGGGCGCCAGCCCGTTTCCGCCGGGTCTGCACGACACGCTCGGTCGGCGCTTCACCGCCGGCATCGAGTTCGAGTTCTAGCGTATGGCTTGCGGCAGGTCCGGGCGAGGCCGCTCACCCGAACCTGCCGCAAGCCGGCGCTGGCTAGTGGGCAATCTCCTGCGCCAGTGATGCCAGTTTGGCCTGGTAGAAGGCTTTGACACTGCTCTTGTCCGCTTCCCGGAAGGCGGCTTCAAGGGCGGCCCGCGCGCTGTCGTACCGGCCCAGGTCGTAGTTCGCCTGTGCGATTCCCAGATAGGCTTCATGTAGGTAGGGAGCGAGCTCCAGCGCCTTGCCGTAATAGCGGATGGCCGCCCGGTGATCGCGTTCCGCGACCGCGGCGCGGGCCAGTTCGAACCAGTGAAATGGACTGGGATCGGTCATGGTGTCGAGGCGATGCTGGATTGTCCGCGCTTCCGCGTCACGGCCGCTGCGCTCCAGCAACACACGGAAATTCTTCAGCAGGCTCAATTTGTCGTCGGCGTGATCGATGCCATAGCGATAGACGAATTCAGCGGTCGCCAGGTCGCCGGCCCGGCGGTTTGCCACGGCAATGGTGTTGATGGCCGGGGCGTAGTCGGGGACATGCTGCAAGGCTTCCATCGCATGCCAATAAGCGCCGGTCAGGTCGTTGCTGTCCAATGCCTCGACGGCGAGGTTCTGGTAGATCATGGCCAGGTATTCGTTTTCTTCCAGATTGCTGACGAAGCGCTGACCGGTCGTGGGGAAATAATCGATTTTGATGCCTGGTCTGGTCATCAGAAACACGCCAGACGCCTCGACGAATTCCGGGTCATAGAGCTTCGTGCGGATATGGAAACCCTTTTTCACGGTCGTGCCGGCGAGTTCGAACACCGGGGAGCGGTCCATCAACTGGTGTCCAATTTCCAGCCCGGCGATTTCCGCCAGGGCGGTCGTCAGGATTGCCAGCGCCATGCAATTGCCGCTGTTTCCGGCCAGCGTCTGGCTGGCGTCGAAAGTGGTTCCCTCGTAGGCGAAATCGCGGGTCATTCTTTCCAGATACTGAAACAGGCGGTGGTGCACCGCGATACCGGCCAAGGCCGGATCGGCCAGGTAATCGAGGAAGGCCTGCCGCTGTTCCGGGGTCAGACGGTGAAGAGCCGCGGGTGTCGGGAGTTCCGGCCTCGGGCCAAAGGTGCCGGTATTCGCCACGGTCAGAGCGAGGGGTTGACCGTCTGGAAGTGCGACTCGCGGCAACGTGGCGCAACCGGAACCGAGCAACGCCGCAACGATTATCAGCAGTTGCCAGGAAGAAGTGAAACCTGGTACGAACCGACCCATTTCTCTACCCAAGCACGCGGCTTCGAATCAACCTCGGAGCGTCACGCCGGCAGCGCCCGACCTGGTTCGCCTTCGCTCTGATCGGGAACCGGAACCGACGCGGGCGGCGTTTTCGCAACACGGTGCGTGAGCGCTCGTTCGCTGGCGCGCCGATCGAATCCGGCCGCGCGACGTATACCGAATTATAGAAGATGAGGCGCGCCAGGCCTCTGCTGCAGCATCGCCAGCTGGCGCCAGGTTACGCCGGTGGGTGCGGCGTCCGGCGTCGGGCCGGGAATCTTCGGGCAGCCGTTTCGCCGACCATTCAATCCCGCCCGCGGAAACAACCTGTCACTTCGTCGCGATCGTGATAGAGCTGGCGAAAATGCAGCGTTGCGCGCGGCGGCAGCGCGGCTTCGATCTCCTCCCGACAGCGCGCGAGCAGCGTGCCGCGATCCTTCCCGGGCAGCTTCAGATTGAAGATCGCGTGGCGGCACCAGCCGTTGCGGATCCAGCGCGCGATGCAGGCGGCGCTGCGGCGCGGCTTGTCGACGATATCGCAGACCAGCCAATCGATCGGTCGCGGCGGTTTGTAGGTATAGGCATCGGCGCGGACGTGCTCGACCAGTCCATCGGCGGTGACGATGGGTGCGAGTCGGCCGTGATCGACCGCCGTCACCCGCAAGCCGTTCTGCGCCAACAGCCAGCTCCACCCCCCCGGCGCCGCGCCGAGATCGACTGCGCGCAATCCCGGTCGCAGCAATCGGATGCGTTCATCGGACGTCAGGAACGTGACGATCGCCTCTTCGAGCTTCAACACCGAGCGGCTCGGTGCCGCGCGCGGTGCGTGCAGCCGCGGGATGCCGAGCGGCCAGGGCGCGGTTCGCTTCGGCTCGGCCGCGGCGAGATACGCGGTCGCGGTGTCCGGGAAAAAAACATGCAGCCGCGGCAGCGCGACGCGCTCGGGATGCAGATGATTCGCTTCGGTCAGCGCGCGTTCGAGCAACGGGGTCAGGCGTCGGCACAGCGGCGCCAGCGCCTTGCCGTCCTCGGTGTCGGCATGCTCCAACCAGACGCCCTGATAACCTGGAGCGAGATCGATCGCCGTGGCGAGGATCGGCGACAGTCGAGCGCGTGCCGGCAGATCGCGCAACGGCTCGGTGACCAGCAGCAGTTGCCTCGCGAACACCGGCCAGTCGCCGGTCAAGGCGCGATAAAGGCGATTGGCCACCGCCGCATCGGGCGCGACTGCCAGCGCGAAGCCCGCACCGGCGCCGGTGATCAACGGCTCATCGCCGGTCACGGCGGGCGCAGTCAGCTCGGCGAGCAGTTCGTTCTCGTAGCCGGCCCGGCAGTAAGCGAGCACGGTGCGTGGCGACGTGACGGGGGACATCAGGGCATCCTCTGGTCGCTAGGGGTAGGGACCGGCCGAGATTCCTCGGCGCGCAACAAGCCACGCGGGATCCGATCGATTCGCCAGTGTCGCACCGCCCATGCGGGGATCTCGCGCGGTGGCAGATCCTCGGGTGGCGCGGGCAACCCGAGCAGTGCCAGCACCTGACGCAGCGCCGGGCCGACCTCGGCCGGGCCGATGCCGCGTGCACCGGTCTGCTTGGACAGCTTGTCGCCGGCGGCATCGACCAGGACCGGCAGATGCGCATAGCGCGGTGTCGGCACATCGAGCAGTCGTTGCAGATGGATCTGGCGTGTGGTCGAAGCCAGCAGATCGGCGCCGCGCACGATGTCGGTGATCCCCTGCGCGGCATCGTCGACGACGACCGCGAGCTGATAGGCGGCGATGCCATCGGCGCGGCGCACGACGAAGTCGCCGGTGTCGCGTTCGAGGCAATGTGCGATCACGCCGCACAGCCGATCGGTGAAGGCAATCGGCGTCGCGCTGGTGCCCACACGCAGCGCGAACGCGGCAGCGAGATCGGCAGGCCGCGCGCGGCACGTGCCGGGATAGACCGGGCCTTCAATACCGGTCAGCGCCGAGTCGGCGATCTCGCGTCGCGAGCAGCGGCAGGAATAAAGGGTTCCCGTGCCGGCAAGCTGATGCAGCGCCTCGTCATAGGCTTCGGTTCGCGCGCTCTGATACCACACCGACTCGTCCCAGCAGAGGCCGGCCGCTTCCAGCGTGCGCAGCATGGCGTCGCTCGCCCCGGGCACGACCCGCGGCGGATCCAGATCCTCGATCCGTACCAGCCACTGACCGCCTCCCGCCCGCGCGTCGAGCCAGCTCGCCAACGCCGCGAGCAGCGAGCCAAGGTGCAGCGGTCCGGTCGGCGATGGGGCGAAGCGGCCGCGGTAGGGGGGCGTAGACGTGGACATCGGTTCGCAGGGTAAACGGCGGCAACCCCTCGAACAAGAAAGCGATGCGCGGCCGTCGCTACCGACTAGGAAAATGCTTTCGGTACCAACTTCTCGGTTCGCGGATCCCGTCGTTGCCGGAGCAGGATGAGCCAGGCGGCAATCGCCAATGCCGTGCTCAGGCCGTGGCCGCTCAGCCGGAGCACCGTACCGCCCGTGCCG